>CAZIUM010000016.1:0-25084 GCA_964542285.1 uncultured Lentisphaerales bacterium | reverse complement strand
ATATTGGCTATGATACGTTAATTGGAATTGCTGGGCAAGAACGCGCAAGAATCCCACCTTAGGTCCATCTTACCCCATCTTACTCTTGCCAAGGCATCCGATTTCAGGTGTAATGAGGCATCACGTCGTCCGCGGTTGAGCCGCGCCCTCCGATCGGGGATCCTGGCGACGGAAAAGATTGAAGACAAACGTTATGCGTTGGACCCGAACCCTGATCAATACCCTGCGCGAAGACCCGCAGGATGCCGAGATCGCCAGTCACAGGCTGATGGTGCGCGCGGGCATTGTGCGCCGCCTGGCCGGAGGACTCTACACCTTCATGCCGCTGGGACTGCGCGCCCTGCGCAAGGTGGAGAACATTGTGCGCGAGGAAATGGACCGCGCCGGAGCCCTGGAAATCCTGATGCCGGCACTGCAGCCCGCGGAACTCTGGCAGCAGAGCAAGCGCTTCGACACCATGGGCGAAAGCATGTTCCGGCTGCGAGACCGCGGCGAGCGCACAATGGTGCTGGGGCCGACGCACGAAGAGGTCGTAACCGAACTGGCGTCGCACGAAATAAAGTCCTACCGCCAGCTCCCCTGTACGCTGTACCAGATCCAGACCAAGTTCCGCGACGAAATCCGGCCACGCTTCGGCCTGATGCGCGCCAAGGAATTCATCATGAAGGATGCCTACAGCTTCGACACCAGCCTGGAAGCGGCGGACCGCAGCTACCGGGCCATGTACGAGGCCTATGTGCGCATTTTCAAGCGCTGCGGACTGCAAACACGCCCGGTCGAGGCCGACACCGGCGACATTGGCGGCAACTGGTCGCACGAATTCATGGTGATGGCCGACTCGGGAGAGGACGGCATCCTGCTGTGCAACCGCTGCGAATACGCGGCCAACCAGGAGCGGGCCGAAAGAAGGGTCGTCACGCCCTCCGGGAACGAACCCGCCATCCCTCCCCTTGACCCGGTCGACACCCCCGACATGCGCACCATCGAGGAGGTCTCCGGGTTTCTCGACTGTGCCGCCGCCGAACTGGTGAAAACGATCCTTTGCGTGGCGGACGGACAGCCCATCGCCGTCCTGGTGCCGGGCGACCGCGAATTGTGCCTGCCGAAGCTGCGCCGGGCGCTGGATGCCAAAACACTGGACCTGGCGGACGACGAGACGGTCGTCAAGGTCACCGGCGCCCCGGTCGGGTTTGCCGGTCCCGTCGGACTGGCCATCCCGGTTTACGCGGACCACGCTCTTGCGATTCCCGGCGACCGCATCTGCGGCGCCAACCGTGCCGACACTCACCTGCGGCATCTGGACCTGGCGCGCGACGCCAAGGTCCGGGAATATCACGACCTGGTGGTGGTGGAAGCCGGGGACGCCTGCCCACGCTGCGACGGAATCCTGGAACTCAAGCGCGGCATCGAGGTCGGGCATGTGTTCAAGCTGGGCACGAAATACACCGAGGCCTTTCACGCCACGTTTCTCGGCGAGGAAAGCGGCCGGGCGGAGCCCCTGGTCATGGGCTGTTACGGAATCGGCGTAACGCGCACCCTGCAGGCCGTGATCGAACAGAGCCACGACAAGGACGGCATCGTCTGGCCGGTATCCGTGGCCCCCTACCCGGTGGCGCTGCTGCTGTTGGACCCCCGGGACGAGGCCGTCGCCAAACTGGCCTCTGAACTGGAGCAAGCCCTGGAATCGCAAGGGGTGGATGTGCTGGTGGACGATCGCCAAGAACGACCGGGCGTGAAATTCAAGGATGCCGATTTGATCGGTTGCCCGATCCGCATCGTGGCGGGGGCCAAGGCACTCGCCAAGGGCTGCGTCGAAGCCCGCCTGCGCGGCAGCCGGGACACGGTACTCGTTCCCGTGGAACAAGCCGTCGAATGGATCGCAAGCCGCATGAACGAATCTATGCAAACCAACGCCTGAAGGGACAGCAATTCATGAAAAAGGAAACCTCTTCCCAATCCAGGAAACGATCGCCCCGCCAGAACGAAGCCCTCACAAAACGAAAACTGGCCATTAAGCTGATCAAAGATTTTCCCGACGTCACGCAGGAAAAAATGGTCTTGCTCGTGCATGCCATGCTCGACCACCTGTTCGAAGCCCTGTCATCGGGTCAGCACATCGAATTCCGCGACTTCGGCGTGCTCGAAGTGCAGACCCATAAGGCGCGCATTGGCCGCAATCCGCGTCGGCCGGAGGATACGGTCACGATCCCGGCGCGCAAGGTGGTCAAGTTCAAACCCAGCAAGAAACTAAAACTCGCTCTGGCAAAAGACACCACACGCCGCTGAAATCCGCATGAGCAATACGATCCCATCCCGTGAGCCCCCGCGCGGCATGCGCGATTTTTACCCTGAGGAAATGGCCTGGCGCAACCACGTCTTCGAAGCCTGGCGCCAGGCGGGTGAATTGTTCGGGTTTTCCCCCTATGACGCCTGCGTGGTAGAAAGCCTCGCGCTGCTGCAACGCAAGAGCGGAGAAGAAGTTTCGGAGCAGATTTACGCGTTCGAAGACAAGAGCGGACGCCAACTGGCATTGCGCCCCGAAATGACCCCCACCCTGGCGCGGATGATCATGGCGCGGCAGGGACAGTTGCGCTTTCCGCTCAAATGGTCCGCCATCGCGCAATGCTTCCGCTACGAACGCATGACCCGCGGGCGCAAACGCGAACATTACCAGTGGAACCTGGACATCGTCGGCGAAAGCGATGTCAGTGCGGAAGCCGAAGTGCTTGCGGCCGCCGCCCAGGCCCTGGACACAATGGGGCTGCCGGCTTCGGCCTACCGCATTCATGTTAACAATCGCGCGCTGCTGGCGGAGCTGCTGGGAAAACTCGGCATCCCGGGACAACACCACGCAGCGGTGTTCCTGGCTCTCGACAAGCGCGGCAAACTGCCGGATGTGGAAATCGAGAAACTCCTGGCCCATGAAGGCCTGCCATCCCATCTCGCGGAACGCGTGTTCGCGCTGATGGGAGTGCAGGATCTCGAACAGGCCGCCCAAATGGCCGGGACCGGCTCTCCGGCCATCGCGCGTTTGCGCGACCTGATGGCCCTGGCGAAGCTTCATGGCATCGGCGACCGCCTGGTGTTCGATATCTCGATCATACGCGGCCTGGCCTATTACACCGACATCGTATTCGAGGCCTTCGACGCGCGACGTAAATTCCGCGCCATTTTTGGCGGCGGGCGCTACGACAATCTGCTGACGACCATGGGGGGGGCGCCGACGCCGGCCGTGGGACTGGGTTTCGGCGACGTCGTCGTGGTGGAGGTGCTCAAGGAACGGCTCGGACGGGAGCCCCCTCACAAGCGCGGCGGGGTGGCCATCGGGTACATGGCCGCGGAACAGCGCACGGCGGCCACGATCCTGGCCGCACGGCTGCGGCGCGATTCGCGCGCCGTCGATTTGTCGCTGGCGCCGATCAAGCCCAAGGCCTTTTTCTCGCGGGCCGCCGCCGGCACCAGCGAGCATGCCGTTTTCATCGGCCCCGACGATGTCGCCGCCGGATGCGCGCGCATCAAAAACCTGGCCACAAGAGAAGAAACCACGTTGCCTCTATAGACGAGAGACAGGAGACCCATGACCCGTATTGCCATCAACACGCAACGCTGCACCCGCTGTGGTCGTTGCATTCGCATCTGTCCCCTGGGACTTTTCAAGGGAGACCCCGAGACCCCGACCTACCGCATTCCGAACGCAGAAAACCTCTGCATCGCCTGTGGGCATTGCACCTGCGTCTGTCCCACCGGGGCCATCACGCTCGACGACGTCCGGCCGGACACGCTGGAGTCCGCCAACCAGCCGGTGCCGAATTTCGAAGACATCCGTCACCTGGTGCAGCGACGCCGCTCCATCCGCCTTTACCAGAGCCGCATGGTGCCCCGCGCGGAAATCGAACGCATCCTGGAAGCCACCCGCTGGGCGCCCACCGCCCGCAACAGCCAGCAGGTGAGCTGGACGGTCTTGACACAGCCCGAACGCGTGCGGGAACTCGCGGAAATGGTGGTGGATTTCTTCCGCCAAAAGCAACAGGCCCAAGGATTGATCACGGCCTGGGAAAACGGCTACGACATGGTGTTGCGAGGCGCGCCCCACCTGGTGGCGACCCACGGGCCGGAGGATTCTCCCTGGTCGGGCACCGACGGCACCATCGCGCTGACAACCTTCGAACTGCTGGCGCGCGCCGCCAACCTGGGGACCTGCTGGGCCGGCTTCCTGATGTGGGCCGCACGCGAGCAACCCGACATCGGCAAGGCCCTGGGGCTTCCCGAAAACCACCAGTTGCAGGGCGCCTTGATGCTGGGATATCCCTTGTCGGCATTTTTACGGATTCCTTCACGCAAGATCCCGCAAGTGAATTGGGTGGGGTAGAGATCCGCACCAAAGCCGGAGGAGCCTGACGGTGGTAAGAGGCAAGGGGGCGAAGATGGATAACCTGCGACACAAACTGCTGGCGACCCGTGCGTCTCCCCTGGCGGAGGCAGCTTGCGCCTATGCGCTCCACCTGCTGGCGCGTGAAAAGCGCTTGGCTTCCGCCATTGTTGAGGATCTTTGCCGCCGGGAGGTCGACATTCGTCAACTCTACCTGGGCATCTTCCAGCCGGTGCAGTACGACGTCGGCAGCCTGTGGCGGGAGGGCCTTGTTTCCGTGGCCCAGGAACATTATTGCACCAACGCCACCCAGGTGATCATGGCGGGTCTGTACCCGCGATGGCTCCGCGGCAACCCCGGTCCACGGCGCCTGCTGGCAACCTGCGTCCAGGGGGAGCTGCATGAACTGGGGTTGCGCATGGTCTCCGACTTCTTCGAGATGGAGGGATGGGACTCCGCATTTTTGGGAGCCAACACCCCGACGGACGGCATTTTGTCGGCGCTGGGCGAACAGCGCACGGACGTGCTGGCCATCGGCGTCACCCTGTCCTCCCATCTGCAACAAGCGGCCGACCTGATCCGAACCGTGCGTGCCAGCCCCGAAAACCGCGATCTCCGAATCCTGATCGGCGGATCCTGCCTGCTGGACAAGGGGAATCTCTGGCGCGAGCTGGGCGCCGACGGCACGGCGCGCGACGCCCGGGACGCCGTATCGCTCGGCCAGCGCCTGCTGGCACACCACAAGGAGGAATCTTCATGACAGACAGCCAGGACCTTGACGACCTGAGCCGGCTCAACAACGAACTGGTCAACTTGCAGCGAACGCTTGCCAAACGCAACGCCGAGAACGAACGCCTCATCGGCGAACTTCGAAAAGCCCTCCAGGAAGTAAAAACGCTGCGGGGCCTGATTCCCATCTGTGCCGGATGCAAGAAAATCCGCGATGACCGCGGCTACTGGAATCAACTGGAACATTATATTTCCGCGCATTCCGAAATCCGCTTCAGCCACGCGTTGTGTCCCGACTGCATGCGCCGGCTCTACCCCGAACATTCCCAAGACGTGGATTCCCCTGACCAGGGATCGCGGGAACCTTGACCGCGTCCCCGACACATCCCCATTACAGCCGTTTTTACTGGCCGCTGGCCCTGGCAAGCGTCGTGGTGCTGCTGGAGGCGCAATTTCAAAACGCTATCCTGGCACAGTATTCCAACGCCGAACGCGAGCTGGCCACCTTCGCGCTGGCCACGAGCAGTTTTCAGCTAGTGAACGCCCTGGTGGCCTTCGTGCCGCAGATGGTCACCGTAATGGCTCGCAGTCCTGCGGACCGCGCCACGTGCCTGCGGTTCATCAATGCTCTGGGTCTGCTGCTGACGATGCCGTTGGTCTGCATGGGATTCCTGCCCCAGGGACAGTCGCTGTTGGCCTGGCTCTTAAACATTCCGTCCCTTTTGCAACCCGAGGTTCTGCGCTATTTGCAGTGGCTGGCGCCACTGGTATGGATCAACGCCATCCGCCAATACTGCACCGGGATGCTGGTGCTGGGCGAGCGCACCCGGGTCGTAACCGCCCTGAACATCCTGCACCTGGCCACGCTCGTTACGGTGTTGCTCGTGGGGCGGCAGGCGGGCATGGCGGCCATGCCGACCCTGGCCATCTCCACGATTTCCGCCAACATCCTGCATTTGATCCTGGCCATCCTGGCCGTTCGCACGATTTCGATTATCTATCGACCGGAAAGACATCCTCCCGTTACGTACGGCATTTTGTGGCGTTTTTTCTGGCCGCTCGCCGCCACCAGCGCATTATTCGCCATGAGTCGCCCCGTATTGTACGCCTTCATCAACCTGACGCCCAACGCCATCGTGTCGGTCGCCGCCTTGCGCGTGGCTTTCGGGGTCGGCATGATTTTCCAGAACGCCGTCAACCAGTTCCGGCATGTTTATGCCACCTTTGGAGAGCAGGATTCGCGTGGCGTAGCGCGTTTCATGGCTCGGGTCACCGCATGGCTGCTGGCGGTCATGGCCGCGATTGTCTTCACGCCGCTCAGCCGCCTGCTCTTCGAGAACCTGATGGGGCTCCAGGGCGCCGTGTTGTCCTCGTCGCTGCAGGCCACGCGAGTGCTCTGCCTGTCGCCCCTGGTAATTGCCGTTCGCAACCTCTACCACGGACAGATGATGGTGGAACGCAAAACCGGCTCGATGCCCCTGGCCGCGCTGTTGCGTGTTCTGTCGATGGGAGGCGCCGCCTATTTGCTCATGCGCCTGGACCGACTGGACCACGTCAGTGGCGCGCTCGTGCTGGTGTTGGGCTTTGTCGTGGAAGCCGTTATGGTCCGGTCCTCCGCCGGACGCCTGCGCTCCAGCGCATAGCGCCGAACGCAGAATTCAGGAGACAGAAGTCCTAAGTCCGAATGGAAACGCAAACGAGAACGGATACGGGTTCGGTGATTCTCCGTCGCTCGCGTTGCAATATCCGACACTTGACACCCATTAAAGTATCACGGAGCCGCCCTCGGCCAGAACGCGGCGCACCTTGTCCGTCTCCAGCTCGCGGACATCGCAACGGTCGATGGCCGCCAGGGCCGACGCAACGCCGGCGGCTTCGCCGGTTTGGTTCATGTTGACCATCACCCGTGCGGCGCTGAAGGCCACCTTGTCGGCATCCAGCATACGCCCCGCCAGCATCAGGTTGCCGAACCGCCGCGGCCGCAGACATCCCAGGGGAATCTGGTAGAACACCGGGTCCTCCGGAAGGGGGTCGCGCCAGCGGCCCTTGCGCGCGGGCAATCCTCGGGCGGGAACCACGGATTCCGTCCCGTCGAGATAGCGAAAAGTGATGCCCGGGCCGTCATCGTGATGAATGTCCACCCGGTAGGAACCGTTGCAAATGGCGTCCTCGAACCGGCGCCCATAAAGAACATCGTCTCCCGTCAGGCGATAGCCGGCCTCAATGCGCGCTGTCTCGCGAATGCCGATTGTCGACGGCAGGTCCACCAGGGCCAGATCGGCTTCCGCGGGTCCGTACTTGCGAATCAGGTCCAGCAGCGCCCGTACCTGGCGCCGGCTTTCGATTTCGGCCCGCGTCAGATCGTCGGCGTCGGCGCCATCGATGCCGAAAACATGGCTGTCGGCGCGCATCTGAATCCCCGGCAGTCCCGGGATGTCCGTGCCCCAGCCCCAATCTTCGGCGAGCCCGAACTCGGGGCCGTGTTCCCGCAGGGTCTCGATCCAATCGAAGTCCGCGAGGCACTCGAACCCAATAATTTTGGCGCAGGCCGTCGGCGGCTGAAACGCCCCGTCCCGGAACGAGGGCAAGCCCAAGTCCAAGGCCAGGGCACCGTCGCCGGTGGCATCGATGAACTGCCGCGCGCACAGCGCGCTGCGTCCGTTCTTGTTTTCGACGACAACGGCACAAACCTCGTCGTCCTCCGAAACGGCATCGACATAGAACGTGTGCAGAAAGGGGGCGATGTCATGCTCCAGAATCAGCCCGTCCAGTTCGATCTTGAGCTCCTCGGTATTCAGCTTGAACGCGCTGGTGGCACTGTTCAGTTCCTTCACGGCGCCGCGTTTACGCAGCCGCTCGATGGTTTCCGCCGTCAACCCACCGATGATGCGTTGGCGATGCTTCGTGTCGAACAAACTGTGCCAGATGCTGACGTTGCCCGCCGTGGCCACCCCGCCGAAGCAATTGTGCTGCTCGACAATCGCGACCTTCAACCCCAATCGCGCGGCACGCACGGCGGCAAAGACCCCCGTGCAACTGCCGCCCACGACAACCAGGTCGAACTCCCCGATCACGGGAGTTTTTCGGGCGGGCTCCTCGATAAATTTCATCTCACACCAGTCCCTGTTCTATCATAGCCTCGGCCACCTTGACAAAGCCCGCGATGTTGGCGCCGAGGACATAATCGTCAGGCTGACCATATTCGCAGGCCGCGGCACGCACCTGGCGGTGGATGGCCTTCATGATCTCGTGCAGGCGCTCCTCCACCTCGTCACGCGTCCAGGCCATGCGAATCGCATTCTGCGACATTTCAAGGCCTGAAGTGGCCACTCCGCCGGCATTGGCGGCCTTGCCCGGGGCAAAGAGCACCTGGCTGTTCTGAAAAATGGTCACGGCGTCGGGATTGCTGGGCATGTTGGCACCCTCCGCCACCAGCTTGCAGCCGTTGCGCACCAGGGCGCGCGCATCCTCGGCATCGATCTCGTTTTGCGTTGCGCTGGGAAAGGCCGCGTCGCAGGGAATGCGCCAGGGACGTGCGTCGGGCATGTATTCGGCTCCGGCGAATTTTTTGGCATAGTCCTCCAGGCGGCCGCGCTTCACGGTCTTGTGCTCGATCACCCAGGCCAGCTTTTCCGCGTCGATCCCGTCCGGATCGTGAATCGTTCCGCCGGAATCCGACATGCTGACGACCTTGGCGCCAAGTTGATTGAGCTTCTCCACCGTGTACTGGGCCACGTTGCCCGCCCCGGAAACCGTGCAAACCTTGCCTGTAAAATCGTCGCCCACCGTGTTCAGCATCTCCTGGGCAAAATAAACGCAACCATAGCCCGTGGCCTGCGGACGAATCAGCGAGCCGCCCCATTTCAGGCCCTTGCCGGTCAGCACCCCGATGAATTCATTGCGCAAACGCTTGTATTGTCCGAAAAGATAGCCCACCTCGCGGGCTCCCACTCCAATGTCCCCGGCCGGAATATCGGTGTCGGCACTGATGTGACGCGACAGCTCCGTCATGAACGATTGACAGAAACGCATCACTTCGTTGTCGCTGTGTCCCTTGGGGTCGAAGTCGCTGCCCCCCTTGCCGCCGCCCATGGGCAACGTCGTCAGGGCGTTCTTGAGAATCTGCTCGAAGGCCAGAAACTTGACGATCGAAAGGTTGACCGAAGAATGAAACCGCAACCCCCCTTTGTAGGGACCCAAGGCACTGTTAAACTGTACGCGATAGCCCCGGTTGACCCGGATGTTGCCGGAATCGTCGAACCAGGGCACCCGAAACATCAGCACGCGTTCGGGTTCGACCAGCCGCTCCAGAATCGCCTGGTCGCGATAACGCGGTTCACGCTCCAACACCGGAAACACCGACTCCAGCACCTCCGTGACCGCCTGCAGAAACTCCGGTTCCGCGACACTCCGTTGATGCACTTGCTCCAAAACTTGCGCGATATATGCTTTCATGGGGTTTTTGATCCTGTTTGTGGCAAAACAAAGCCAAAGATAAGGAAATCGATGGCCATTGTCAAGCGACATAAGCCCAATTTTGACAAAAGTTATGGCAATTTTGCCGTTACCGGCATGCCGATCTAACGTATTTGCTGCGCGGATCAGGTGCCGGTGCTGCCAAACCCTCCGGTCCCGCGATGACTGTCGCGCAGGGCTTGGGTCTCCTGAATGCGGATGGGGGGCAGAAGGGCAAACACCAGTTGCGCGATGCGCATGCCGGGGTCGATAAGAAAAGGGTTCTGTCCATGGTTGATCAGGATGACGCCGATTTCGCCACGGTAGCCCGCATCGATCGTTCCGGGAGCGTTCAGCACCGTGACCCCCTGTTTCAAGGCCAGGCCACTGCGCGGGCGCACCTGGGCCTCCATGTTGGCGGGCATTTCCATCTTCAGTCCGGTCCGCACCAGAGCATGTTCTCCGGGGGCCAGAACCCGCGATTCGCAAGCGGCGAGGTCCATTCCGGCGTCACCGTCATGTGCCTGCCGCGGCAAGGTGGCCCGCGGATCGACCCGTTGGAAGCTGACGACGACCGGCTCGGGAGGCATGGCGTCCTCCCCCGGGGGGAACGGATGGCTGGAATGGGGATTCATGATCATGGATTTTGGCAGAGAGGATGAGAAAAGACCAGTCGATGTTTTGATTGCAAAATCTCGGGGTTCCCTGTTCAATGTCCGGCGTTGGAGGGGTATTTGTTCCCGGAAGGGGCCAACATTTTCAGGAAGAGAAAAGACATGCCAAACGAACATGGTTATGCCGTCATTCTGGCCGGTGGCCGGGGCGAGCGCTTCTGGCCGCTCAGCACGACCGCGCGGCCCAAGCAATTCATTTCGCTTTTCGGCGGCAAGCCCCTGCTGACGCTGGCCCTGGAACGGCTGGAAGGCGTCGTGCCGCCCGAGCGGATCATGATCGTCACGGCCGCCGACCTGATCGAACCCACCGCCGAAGCGGCGCGGGGGCTGCCGACGGAGAACCTGGTGGCCGAGCCGCTGCCACGCGACACGGCGGCGGCCTGCGCCCTGGCCTGCGGGCTGGTGGCGGCGCGCGATCCGCAAGGCGTCACGGCGATCCTGACGGCGGACCACTTGATGGCGGACATTGAAACCTTCCGTCAAACCTTGCGTGACAGCTTCGCGGCGGCCGAGGACGGGCATCATATCGTGACCATCGGCATTCCCCCGACGGAACCTGCCACGGGATACGGATACATCGAAGCGGGCGAGAGCATCGACACCCGCACCATGACGCGTTTCCAGCGTGCCACGCGCTTTGTCGAGAAGCCCGATGCCGCCACGGCCACTCAGTACCTGGCCAGCGGACGCTATTTGTGGAACGGAGGCATGTTCATCTGGCATGTGGGGGCCATGCGGCGGGCCCTGGAGCGGCATGCCCCCGACCTGCTGCCGCTGGTGGAAGCCCCGTCCGCCTTCCACGACCGTGAAGCGCTGCAAGCACGGCTGACCGAAATCTATCCCGGCCTGCGCAAGATATCGATCGACTACGCCGTAATGGAACATGTCGACAACATCATCATGGCGCGGGGAGCGTTCGGCTGGGACGATGTGGGCACCTGGCCGGCGGTGGCCGGTCATTTCGCGCCCGATGCCGACAGCAACGTGGTGATCGGTTCCTGCGAAATGCTGGATGCCGGCGGCAACGTGGTGGTGTCCGAAAACCGCATGACGGCGTTGATCGGAGTGCATGACCTGGTGGTGGTACAGTCCGGCAACGCTACGCTGATCTGTCCGCGCGATCGCGCCCAGGAAGTGAAACAACTGGTGCAGCGCCTGGGACGGCGACCCGACGGGAGCAAATATTTGTGAATCCGGCGTCACCGATCGCACCGGAATCGCGGGTGCGCCGCTATCGCATGATCATCGCCTACGACGGCACCAACTATTGCGGCTGGCAGGTGCAACCGAAACGCCCCACGGTGCAGCGGGCCATCGAGTCGGTCCTCGAACTCGTCACCCGGCACCCCTGCAAGGTGCATGGCAGCGGGCGCACCGACCAGGGGGTGCATGCGATCGGCCAAGTCGCGCACGTGGACCTGGTTACCCGGCTTCCCGGACTGACCTTGATGCGCGCGCTAAACGCGCGCCTGTCCCCCGACATTCGCATCGAATCCATGACCCGCACGCGCCCGGATTTCCACGCCCGGCGAGAGGCTCTCGCCAAGGAATATCGTTACTTTGTCTGGAACGATGCCATCATGCCGCCGCACCGGCGGCTGTATGCCCTGCACATCCGGCGTGCCCTGGACCTGGAGCGCATGCGCCGCGCCGGGCAGGCCTTTGTCGGCCGGCACGAGTTCAAAGCCTTCATGGCCAATCCCAACCGACCCGTGGACAACAGCGTCCGCACAATCGGTGCCGTCCGCATCCTCAAACGACGACACGAACTCTGCTTTGTTTTTCGGGGCGACGGTTTTCTCTACAAGCAGGTGCGCAGCATGACGGGTCTGCTGCTGCGCATCGGCGGCGGACAGGAACCGGAAGACCTGGTTGAACGACTGCTGGCGTCGCCATCACCACGCACCGCGCGCGTGCCCAGCAGTCCGCCCCAGGGGCTGTTTTTATGGCGCGTCTGGTACCCGCGCCGGGAAGCCGGGCGTTGCGGCGCGAAGCGCCGGACGCAAAAATCAGAAGTCTGAAGGAGTCAGAATGGGGGCAGGCTCCAGCGCGGGGGGTGGGGATCGCGCGGTGGAAGGACACAGGACCTCGGACGCAGGTTCGCGACGCTCGACGCACGGACGGAGACAATGTCCAATAGCCAATGTCCAAGGATCGCGCGGAGAATCCGCGCGCGGCGGCGAAGGGCCTCGCCGCCCTCAACCCTCAACCCTCAACCCTCAACCCTCAACCCTATCACACCCCTCAACCCTCACGCTTCCATGGCCCTTCACCGCCGCTTATGAGCAACCGTTGCCTATTCGATCGCGCGGGGATCACGCGCCGCGTTTGGGCGGTCCGAGCAATTTGCGCAGCGGCTTCTCCAGTCCTTCGGCCATGCGATAAAAGCCCAGGTCGGTGGGATGCACGCCATCCACGGCACATTCATCGAAATCGCGTCCCAGCAGATTGCCGCCGTAAAGGAAAAACACGTTCCGGTCGCCGGCGCGGCGCAGGCGTTCCACCAACCTGCGCTGATAGGCTGCGCGGGCCAGCCGCGCCTTGTGTTCTTCCGGATTGAACCGTTCACGCGCATACCGGTTTTTGGTCAGCACCAACAGCGGCGTCGAGGGCCAGGCGGCGCGCAGCGTCGCAAGGAAACCCGGCAGCGTGGCCTTCATTTTATCGATTTCATGACAGTTGGATTCGTAGTCCATGACATACAGTTGCGGAGCCGGAAGGGTGGCAATCGCCCGGGCCACCTCGGGTTCGCCGCGTCCGCTGCCGGAAAATCCCAGGTTGACGAATTCGCAACCCAGGCGGCGGCTGAGAATGTTGGTGTAGGCCATGCCGGGACGCGCGGCGCAACCGCCCTGAGTGATCGAGGTGCCATACACGATGACCGGACGCGGCCAGCGCCAGGGTGGCGGGACGCTCACCGAGGCCTTTTCGTCGAGACCGACAGCAACGTCATTGACCCCCTGGTATAAGGGAAAATTCAGAGTCAGGGTGCGCTTGGCGCGTTCCTTGAACTGCGCGAGGGTGACTTCAAATTCGGTTTTTTCGACGGAGACCCGCGTGGTGGCGACATAACGGCTGGAACCGAAGTCCCCGGCATAGAGATCGAATCCGCACTGGCCCGTGGCGGGCATGTGATCCATGCCGGAGGGACCGCGCAGCTTGACCCGCAGGACGACGCGTGATGAGTCGGTACGAAACCGAACCTGGATTCCGGCCGTGCACCAGGCCAGGGCGTCCACGGACTCGGGCAAGGGATGGCCGTCGTCAACCTGCGGCATGCGCCGGAAGAGGGGTTCGTTAAAACGCCACCCCATGCCCTCCAGGCGCATGGGGCGTTCGAACGGCGAGTGCCAGGCAATGCCCCGGCTGTCGCGGCCCGCCTCACGCATGTTGGGGTCGTGTCGTTCCACTACGGTTTGTCGTTTTTTTGCCGGCATGGTTGACCTTTTTGGTTAGGCATCCGCTTCGCGATTCCGCGCGCGGATTTCGACCCGGCGGATCTTGCCGCTGATGGTCTTGGGCAGCTCGGTGACGAATTCAATCGCGCGAGGATATTTGTAGGGCGCCGTGGTGCGTTTCACATGATCCTGCAGCTCGCGTTTCAGTTCCTCGGAAGGACGATATCCCCGGGCCAGAATGATGGTGGCCTTAACCACCCGGCCGCGTTCGGGATCGGGAACTCCCGTGATGGCGCATTCCAGCACCGCCGGATGTTCCTGCAACGCGCTCTCGACCTCGAAGGGACCGATCCGATAGCCGGAACTCTTGATCATGTCGTCGTCGCGACCCACAAACCAGAAATAACCGTCCTCGTCGCGCCAGGCGACATCTCCGGTATGATAGACGCCGTCATGCCAGACGCTGGCGGTCAGGTCGGGATCGTAGGCGTAGCCCTTGAAGAGCCCCACCGGGCCCCCGCCGGGGGCGGCGCGGATCACGATCTCGCCTTCCTCCCCCACGTCGCAAGGGCGGCCGTCATGATGCAGGATGTCCACATGGTATCCCGGGGTGGGACGCCCCATGGAGCCCGGCTTGGGCGCCAGCCATGGATAGGTGGCGATCAGCAGGGTCGTTTCGGTCTGGCCATAGCCTTCGCGCAATTCGAGGCCGGTCGCGGACTTAAACTGTTCGAACACCTCGGGATTGAGTGGTTCGCCGGCGACGGTGGCCTGGCGCAGATACGACCAGTCGAATTCCCGCAACGGCTCGCGGATGAAATAGCGGTACATGGTGGGCGGGGCGCAAAAGGTGGTCACGCGTTGATGGGTGAGGACATCGAGCACCTTGCGCGGCACGAAGCGATCCATGTCATAGACCATCACGGCGCTGCCGGCGAGCCATTGGCCGTAGAGCTTGCCCCAGGAAGCCTTGGCCCAGCCGGTTTCGGCCACGGTCAGATGCAGTCCGCCGGGAGCGCAGCCCTGCCAGAAGCGCGCGGTGTGAAGGTGGCCAAGGGGGTAAAGGAAGTCATGCTGAACCATTTTCGGCATGCCGGTGGTGCCGGAGGTGAAATACAGCAGCATCGGGTCGTCGGATCCCGCCGCTTCGGCGCCTTGGGGACGCGCAAAGGTTGCCGGTTCTCCGGCTTGGGCCTGTTCGAAATCGATCCAGCCGTCCTGGGACGTGCCGTCGACCAGCAGGCGCAAGGGCAAGGGCGCCTCGTCCATGGCGGCATCGATTTCCGCAATCAGCCGCGGCTCGTCCACCGCCACGATGGCCTTGATTCGGGCGGCCTTAACGCGATAGACGATGTCCTTGCGCACCAGCATGTTGGTGGCGGGAATTCCGACGGCCCCCAGCTTGTGCAATCCGAGCAGGATGGGCCAGTAGCGATGGTGCCGCCGCAGGATCAGCATGACGCGGTCGCCCTTGTGAATGCCGTGCTTGCGCAGGCAGTTGGCGGCGCGGGCACTGTCGCGGGCCATGTCGGCCATCGTGAACTCGCGCTGTGAGCCGGCGTCGTTGCACCACACCAGCGCGCGGCGCAGAGGATCGGTGGCGGCCAGGGAGTCGACGACGTCGAAGGCAAAATTGAAATTTGCCGGGACCTTGACCCGATAATTTCCGACAAAATCGTCGTAATCATTAAATTCGGTGCGCGGAAGAAATGTATCGATCATGGGAAGATTGAAAAAAGGATCATGCGGTAACAATGGCGAGAAAGGAAACCGGCAAATCGTCGAGTGCCCGCATGGCATGCGGCTCGCGGGCATCGAAATAGATGCTGTCGCCGGTCTCGAGGACGATGGTTTGGACGCCGATGCGCAATTCGAGCCGGCCGCCGAGGACATAGTTGAACTCCTGCCCCGCATGCGTGTATGGCGTGGGCGGAGGAGCGTCGGGCGTAACGGTCACGATGAAGGGGTCCATGTGCTTGGCGGCGAACCCCACCCCCAGGGCCTCGTAATGATATTGCGCCCGGCGCATGAAGACCGCACCCTTGCCCTTTCGGGTGATGTAGTAGCGCCGCGCATGGGCTTCGCCGCCGGTCATCAGAACGGCCTCGTCGACCCCGAAACAGGCGGCCAGTTGGGCAATCCGTCCCATGGGAACGTCGAGGGAGCCTTGCTCGTAGCTCAGGTAGTCCTCGGCGGCAATGCCGGTGCGTTTTTCGATTTCCGCAATGTCGATGCCGGCATCCTCTCGCAAGGCGCGCAGCCGCGCGGCAATTTCTTCGCGTTGATTCTTCATGAAAAAGCCTTGTTTGTTCAGCAGCAACCCCGCCAAGCGCGGCCGTTGAACGTCTCCATTGAACATCGAAGCGAAGAAGAAGGCAATCATAAATCGACGCCATAGGAGTCGCGCGGAGAATCCGCGCGCGGCGGCCTCAACCCTCAACCCTCAACCCTCAACCCTCAACCCTCAACCCTCAACCCTCAAGTCTCTCCCCTCACCTCTCAATCCGCGCGGCGTCCCCGGTCAGTTCCAGCGCCAGGCTTTGCCAGGCGTCATCCCGCCACCAGGCGGCTTCCAGCGTGCCCAGCCTGTCGGCTTTTTTCATCCAGTCCGCCATCCTGTCCACCAGGCGTTGCTCTTCATCGGTCACCTTGAGCATGCCGAACGCGGTGGCAAGGCGATACACCGCCAGGATTTGGCGTAATTCGCCGATGGTGGCCCCCAGGTCGATGCGCCCGTAGCCCTGCAATCCGGAGGAGGCCGCCGCCAGTTTGCGCTTGAGCCCGCCCGACCCGTCGACGCCGCCTTCAATCACGACATCGCGTTGCGCGTCGAGGCTGGCGCCCGAGCTGCAGAAGGTCAACCAGCCGGGATGCCATTCCGCGACCATGCCCTCGTTGCCGGACAGAAAGCGGCTGGGGCGTCCCTTGATCAGCCAGTCGATGGTCAGGCGCCGCTCCCTGGGGGGCTCGGGAGGACGCGCGCGCAGCGAAACCCCGGCGGCGGCATTGAGGCGATCGAGCAATGCGGTCACATCCTCCGCGTTGGCCCGGTCGTGCCAGGGCATGAGGAGCGTCAGTGCGGGCACCGCCAGGTTCATGATACGTCCGCTGTAGGGATTGGACGTCAGGTAGAGGCAGGCATCCTCCTTGCCGCCCGCGCGGTTTCGCAACGGCGGCAGATCCATTCCCTCCAGGTAGCGGGCACTCAGGGTGCGCAGAACATCGTAGGGCAGCATCACCATGGCATGCGCCGCCCCGACGGCCAGGGTATCGGCCGCCTGGCAACGTCCGGCCAGCACCGGCAAGGGACTTGTCGCGACATTTTTTGCCCGTCGTCGCAGTTCGAGGCTCAGTCGCCGCGGCTCGATGACATGCAGGCCGATTTCCACCGGGTCGCGCCAGGGCAGGGTCCAGGGGGCCTGCACGGGGTCGACCCAGGCCCGGTGAGGTGCCGTGCCGCTGCGTTCCCAGGGTTGGCGGTCGTCGCGGAAAATCGGGGCCAGCGGAGCGTCGCGCCGTACCCGTTCATCGAGATGGCGCACGGCTTCGGGATCCTCACCCAAGGTCGCCAGCAGGATGTTCTCGCGCAGGGCGAATGCCAGGAACAGTCCTTGCGTACTGCGCGACTTCAGCCGCATGTAACGCACCCCCGACGGCGTAACGCTCAAGCGCCCCACCCCCGGGATCCAACGCGTCAGAAGCATCAAGTTGAGCAGGCGTCCCCTGAGGCCCACCCAGCTCGCCCCGGTCCAGCTCGGCTTGCCCGAGGGCCCCAGCGCGGGACTGAAGCCGATCAGCGACCGCGGCCCGGACACCAGCCGCACGATCCAGACAATGTTGGTGTCCGCGGCCCAGTCCTCGGCATGCCGCAGCCCGCAATGGCTGAGGGTGTCGATCAACAGGGGATTGTCGAACCGTTCGCGCCAGACGCCCGAGAGATCGATGTGTTCGCTGACCAGCAGGCTGTTTTCCGGCATGGCGCGGAACACGCGGTCCGGACGTTCCGGAATGTGAAACAGCCACACCAGCGCCAACAGCCCGAACACGATGCCCAGCCACCGGGTGACGATCCGCTTCGTCTCGGAAGGTTTGTCTCGATTCATGCCGTGTCCTTACAACCGCAGGGAACCCGTCAGCTCCGATACGGAAGCCATGTTATGGTTGCGCAGGTAGTCGCGAATGCCGTCAATGACGCGCAGGGGCGTGGTGGGGTCCATGAAATTGGCCGTCCCCACGGCCACGGCCGTGGCCCCGGCAATCAAGAACTCAATGGCCTGGCGGGCCTCGATGATGCCCCCCATGGCGACGATCGGAACCTTGACCGCCCGCGCGGCGTCCCAGACCAGTTTGACGGCGATGGGATGAATCGCGGGGCCCGACAGTCCGCCGACACGATTGGCCAGTACCGGACGCCGCGATTCAATGTCGATCACCATGGCGGGCATGGTGTTGATCAGCGCGAGGGCATCGGCGCCGGAATCCACCGCCGCCCGCGCGAAGACCGCGATATCCGGCACGTTGGGCGCCAGCTTGACGATCAAGGGCCGACGCGCGCGCCTTCGCACCGCGGCCACCAGTTCGGCCAGCCGCCCGGTATCCGTTCCAAAGGCCGCGCCTCCCTCCTTGACGTTGGGACAGGATACGTTCAGCTCCAGGGCCGAGACCCCCGGAACGTCGCTCAAGCGCGCCGCCACCTCGCCGTACTCGGCCACATCCGTTCCCCAGATGTTTACAATCACGGGCACACCGGCTTCCCGCAGTCCCGGCATGTAGCGCGTGACGAACCCCTCCACTCCCGGCCCCTGCAATCCGATGGCGTTGACCATCCCGCCGGGCACCTCGACATGCCGCGGCAGCGGATTGCCCGGCCAGGGATGCAGCCGCACCCCCTTGACCGTGATCGCGCCCAGCCGGCGTACATCGACCAATCCGGCATATTCCTCGCCGTACCCGAAGGTGCCGGAGGCCACGGTGACGGGATTCTTCATTTTCAGGCCGCCCAGGTCGACCTGCATGCCGGGCTCGGCGGCCATCATGACGCTTCCTCCCAGTCCTCCCAGACGATTTCCCGCGCTTCGAAGATCGGCCCATCGACACAGACCCGCTTGAGGGTGACCTCGCCCCGGGGATCGCGAATCTTCTGGACACAGGCCAGGCAGGCTCCGACCCCGCAGACCATGTGGTGGTCGAGCGACAACCAGGCCCGGCAGCCGGCAGCCAGGGCGCGCTCGCCCACGGCCCGTAACATGCCGTCGGGGCCGCAGGCGAAAAGCTCCACCTCGGCGCCCACCGCCAGGTGTGAGTTCAGCAGGTCCGTTACCAACCCCGTTTTCCCAAGCGAACCGTCCTGCGTCGCCAGCTCGACGCCCCACCCCAGGTCCTCGAAGTCGCGGGCGCACAGAACGTCCGCGCCCGTACGCCCCCCCAGCAGGACCAGGCCGACGTGGGGCAAAGCTTCCGCAAGGAAGGCCAGCGGCGCCACTCCATAGCCCCCGCCCACGAGAATGGGCCGCCGGGTGCCGATGTCCAGGGGGAAACCGTTGCCCAGGGGACCGATCAAACTCAGGGTGGCGCCAGGGACCAGAGCGGCCAACCGCTCGGTACCCCGGCCGACCCGCTTGTACAGGATGGCGATGCCATCGTCCTCGCGACGGTAGATACTGAAGGGACGCCGCAAGGCCGAAGGTTCGAGCCCGGGAATCCGCAAATGCACGAATTGCCCGGGACACGCCCTGGCAGCTACCTCCGGAGCGTACAGGCGCAGCCGGTGGTATCCGCCGCTCAGGACCTTTTGATCCACGATCGTGACATCCTTCAATTGCATGCCTGTCAGTCTGTCGTTTTCCGGTCCACCGGTCAAGCGCCCGCTCCGCGTGGAACGTTCGCCGCGGGCTTGACATTGAAGCGGCAAACGAGGAAACTGTTGGGTACTTTTTCCCAGAGATTACGGAGACGCCGACATGGCCGACAAGAAAGCTTCCGCCCCCAACCAACTCGATGCCGTTCTGGCCCAGATTCGCAAGGAGTTCGGCGATACCGCCATCTTGCGCATGGGCGACACCGATACGGTCGCCAACATTCCCGTGATCCCTACCGGCGCCTTTTCGCTCGATCTGGCCCTGGGCGTCGGCGGACTGCCACGCGGCCGGGTCGTGGAAGTCTACGGTCCGGAGTCCTCGGGCAAGACGACCCTGGCGCTGCATGTGATCGCCAACGCGCAGCGCGAAGGCGGCCAAGCGGCCTTTGTGGATGCCGAACACGCCCTGGACGTCAACTACGCCTCGCGGCTGGGGGTTAAACTGGACGATTTGCTGGTGTCTCAGCCTAATTCGGGTGAGGAAGCCCTGACGATCACCGAACAGCTCGTCAAGAGCGGCGCGCTGGACGTGGTGGTGCTGGATTCGGTTGCGGCCCTGGCGCCCCAGGCGGAACTGGACGGCAGCATGGGCGACACGCACGTGGGGCTTCAGGCGCGCTTGATGTCCCAGGCAATGCGCAAACTCACCAGCGCCATCTCCCAAACCAAGACCCTCTGCCTCTTCACCAACCAGATTCGCGAAAAAATCGGGGTGATGTTCGGCAACCCGGAAACAACTCCCGGCGGACGCGCCCTGAAGTTCTATGCCTCGGTGCGCCTGCACGTGCAGCGCATCGGCGCCCTCAAGGACTCGTCCGGCACGGTGATCGGCAACCGCACGCGCGTCAAAGTCGTCAAAAACAAGGTGGCGGCGCCCTTCACCGAGGCTGAATTCGACATTCTTTACGCCCAGGGCGTCTCCTGGGAAGGCTCGGTGCTGGATGCCGCGGTCAATGCCAACGTGGTGGCCAAGCGCGGTTCCTGGCTGAGTTTCGAAAACGAGCAGATCGGACAGGGCGCGCTGGCGGCGACCGAATTCCTGCGGCAGAATCCCGCTACGGTGCAGCAAATTATCGAGAAGATCAAGGAAGTCAAACCGGCCGCCGCCGCCATCCGGGGACGGCCCTTGCCCGTCGAAACGCCGGCAATGGACGGCGAGGCTTCCTGAGCGCTCCCCCTCCGCATTTTAATCGGCGTGCCGGGTCATCCAGACCCGCCGCGCAACAGCAATTCACGGAACCATGACAGCCGATACGCTACGACAGAAATACCTGGATTTTTTCGCCTCCAAGGGCCACGCCGTGATTTCGGGGGCCTCGCTGGTGCCGGACAACGATCCGACCGTGTTGTTCACGACCGCCGGAATGCATCCGCTGGTGCCCTATCTGCTGGGCGAACCGCATCCGGCAGGCAAGCGCCTGGCCGACGTGCAGAAATGCGTGCGTACCGGCGACATCGAGGCGGTCGGCGACACCTCGCACCTGACATTCTTCGAGATGCTGGGAAACTGGTCCTTGAACGACTACTTCAAACGCGAGTCCATCGCCTGGTCATGGGAATTTTTGACCTCGCCGGCCTACCTGGGATTCGCCCCCGAGCGGATCGGCGTCACCGTCTTCGCGGGCGACGACACGGCTCCGCGCGACGAGGAGTCCATCGCCATCTGGCGCGAACTCGGAGTGCCGCCGGAACGCATCCATGCCCTGCCCAAAAGCGACAACTGGTGGGGCCCGGCGGGACAGACCGGACCTTGCGGACCCGACACCGAAATGTTCATTGACACCCTCCAGGCCGCCTGCGGTCCCGACTGCCGACCGGGATGTCGCTGCGGCAAGCATGTCGAAATTTGGAACAATGTCTTCATGCAGTACAACAAGACCGCCGAGGGCCGCTACGAACCGCTCGGGCAACACAATGTCGATACCGGCATGGGAGTCGAGCGCACCATTGGCATGCTGCAGGGGGTCGCGTCGGTCTTCGAAACCGAGCTGTTCGCCCCCCTGATGCGGCGCATCGACGAACTGACGGGCGCTCACGATTGCGCGCCCGAGCAGGTCGAACGCGCCCGCCGCATCGTGGCCGATCACCTGCGCACGGCCTCCTTCATCCTGGGCGATCCCTCCGGCGGCGTGAAACCGGGGAACCTCGGAGCCAATTACGTGCTGCGCCGCCTGATCCGGCGTGCCGTGCGCTACGCCAAGATGCTGTCGATCGCGCCCGGCTTCGCAAAATCGCTGGCGGAAGTCGTGGTGGAACACTATGCGCACCAGTATCCCGAACTGCGACAGAACCGCGAAGCCATCTTTTCGGAATTGTCCGCCGAGGAGGAGCGCTTCGAGAAAACCCTGACCGCCGGCCAACGCGAATTCGACAAGGTTGCCGCCGCCCTCAAAACCCATGGCCAGAAGCAGCTTTCCGGACGCACGGCCTTCAAACTCTACGACACCTATGGTTTCCCCCTTGAAATTACCGAGGAACTGGCCGCCGAACAGGGCTTGAGCGTCGATCGCGCGGGTTTCGACAAGGCCTTCAAGAAACACCAGGAGTTGTCGAAACAGGGTGACAAAAGCTTCAAGGGAGGGCTGGCCGACCATGGCGAAGCCACCACCCGGCTGCATACCGCGACCCACCTGCTGCACAAGGCGCTCCAGCTCGTTCTGGGCGAGCATGTGCGCCAGAAAGGTTCCAACATCACCCCGGAGCGGCTGCGGTTCGACTTCACCCACCCCGACAAGATGACGCCCGAGCAGATCGCCGAAGTCGAACGCATCGTCAACGAGCAAATCTCCCGCAACCTGCCGATGACCCTCGAGATTCTAACCATCGAGGAAGCGCGCGCTCAGGGCGCCATGGCGCTGTTCGATGCCAAGTATGGAGAGCAGGTCAAGGTGTACAGCGCCGGTGATTTTTCCAAAGAGGTCTGCGGCGGACCGCATGCCAAGACCACGGGCGAGTTGGGCCGCTTCACGATCAAGAAGGAGGGCAGCTCTTCCGCCGGTGTGCGACGCATCCGCGCGGTGCTGGAATGAACGACGCCCATCGAAAATTCATTGCCTTGACGGTCACGCGTGGCGAGGCCGACCAGAACCTGCAGAGTTTCCTGGCCGCCAAACTCAAACTGTCGCGCCGCCAGGCCAAGGATTTGCTCGACGCGCGCCAGGTCTGGGTCAACCGCCAGTGCGTCTGGATGGCGCGTCATGCCTTGCGAGCCGGCGACACCGTCGAGACCCGGTCCGAGATCCCGGCCCCGCCTCCACGCCCCCTGCGCATTTTGACATCCAGCGGCCGCTACCTGTTTGTCGACAAGCCCGCGGGGTTGCTGACCATCGGTCCCGGAGGACTCGAGGAACGTCTGCGAAGGCAGATGGGCAACGCGTCCCTGCGTTGCGTGCACCGTCTGGACCGCGAGACCTCGGGCTGCCTTCTGGTGGCGATGGATCGCGAGGCGCTGGAGGCGGCCGTGGCGGTTTTCAAGACCCGTCGCGTGGTCAAGGGATACCATGCCCTGGTCGCCGGACGCATGGATTCCAACGTTACCACCATCGACACACCCCTGGATGGCAAGCCGGCCCGCACCCACGCGCGCCGCATGATGGCCAACGACGACGCCTCGCTGCTGCATGTACGCATCGAAACCGGACGCACTCATCAAATCCGACTGCACCTGGCGGGCATTCGGCATCCGGTAATCGGCGATCGACTGCACGGAATCAAGACCGGTCGCGATCCGCGCCTGATGCGCGTGCCGCGCCTGATGCTGCATGCCGCCGAGCTGGAAATGGACGATCCCACCGGCGGTCGCGAGAAGCTGCGCGCCCATAGCCCCATGCCGGCCGACTTTCGCCGTTGCCTGCAAATTTTCGGACTCGGCAAACCGTGAGCGGCCCCGGCATGACGCTCCTCGATGCTTTTGTGCTTCTGCTCTACCTCCTGCTGATCCTGACCATCGGCTGGCGCGCGGGGCGCAAAACCGGGGAGCCCGACGGATTCTTCCTGGCGGGTCGCCACATGGGATGGTTGCCGATCGGCCTTTCGATCATGGTGACCACCTTCAGCGCAATCAACTACGTCGCCTTGCCGGGCGAGGTCTTCGGCCACGGCCTGTATGTCATTGTGTCCCTGCCGGTGTTCTTCCTGGCCGCCTGGCCGATCACGACCGTCTGGATGCCTTTCTTCCACAAGATGCGACTGACCAGCGTCTATGAATTTTTCGAGAGACGCTACGACCTGCGCGTTCGACTGCTGGCCAGCGGCGCGTTCATTGCCTGGCGCCTTTTCTGGATGGCGACAGCCCTGTATGCTTCCGGAAACATCCTGGCGGCCTTGACGGGATTGCCGGCGCTGCCGATGATTCTGGTTGGCGGCGTCATTGCCACCCTCTACACCGTCTTGGGCGGCATGCGCGCCGTAATTTGGACGGATGTGGCGCAGTTCTGCGTTCTGTTCGGGGGCCTCGTGCTGGGGTTGGTCCTGGCCACCGACTCCGCCGGCGTCGCCGTCCTGATGGCCACGGCTCGCGAAGGCGGGCGCCTGCGTCCGTTCGTGCCCTTCGACCCGGCCTTCCTCTCGCCGGACCCCACTCTCCGCATGACGCTCTGGAGCGGGCTGCTGGGCGTCAACGTAGCCTTCCTGGCCCGTTACGGCGCCGACCAGGTGGTGGTGCAACGCTATTTTGCGGCCCGCGACCTGCGGCAGGCCCAACGCAGCCTGTGGCTCAATGCCTGGGCCTCGCTGGGGGTGCTGTCGCTGCTGGCTTTCTTCGGCCTGGTTCTGTATGCCGATGCCGCCGCGCAAGGGGTGTTCGACGCCGGCATTTCCCTTTCGCCGGCACGCGCCAACGCCCTGGTCCTGCAGCGGATGGCCGGACTGTTCCGCTCGTTCCCTTCCGGCGTAACCGGCCTGGTGACAGCGGGATTGCTGGCGGCCACCATGTCGAGCATCGACTCCGGCATCAACGCCTGTTCCGCTGCCTGCGTGACCGATTTTCTCCAACGACTGAAACGCCCGCGGGGCCTGCCCGTCGCCTGCCACCCTGCACGCGCGCGCTTGTTGACGCTGGCCTTCGGGCTGCTGGCCTCGGGCCTGGCGCTGCTGCTGATTCCTCTAACCGCTGGCGGCAATAGCCTGTTCATGATCGTCAACAAGATGATCAACGGGCTGGGCAGCCCCTTGTTGGCGCTGTTCGTCTGCGGCATGTTCCTGCGGCGCACCAATGCCCCCGGAATGTTCTACGGAGGTTTGCTCGGACTGGCCGCAAGTCTTGCCATCTCGCTGGGCGTCAAGGGGTTGTCGCTGCAATACTACGCCGTCGCCAACCTGCTGGCCGCACTGGCGTTCTGCCTGCTGGCCAGCGAACTGGCGCGATGGTGGCGGTTCCGACGCGGTGGGGGGAGTCGGCAAGATCAAACTGCCGACTCTCTGTAGGGGTAACAGAGGTTGGGAATGTGGGAGGACGAACACGGACGGGCACCGACGGATCGGAATCGCGCAGGTCCCCCCCTGCAGGCGCCTGGAGCCGGAACATAGAGTCCTGCACTCCCCCTCTCCAGCCTATCCTGGAGGCGCCTACAAAATGTCTGTCCCTATAACAGCAAGCTTAGAA
>CAZIUM010000015.1:0-25305 GCA_964542285.1 uncultured Lentisphaerales bacterium | reverse complement strand
ATAGGACTGTATTCCTTTTTCGGTCAGGGCCATGGCCAGGTTGGTGGGCTTGGCGCCGGCCGGGGCCACGGCGATTTGCAGGGCATCGGCATTCCAGAGGGTTTCGCCGGAGCGCGGGTTGGCGTGCCGGTCGTCCGTGACTTCGGCCGTCAGCCACAGGCCTTTGCCGTCCCAGCCCCAATGCAGGGACAGGCTTGCGTCTTCGGGTCCGCTCCATTGATCGCGCCTTCCGACGGGCAGTACCTGGTCGCGCCGCGCCAGCGCGAGGGACGCAGGACCGTCCGGTGCCTCGTCCGGTGCGGGCATGGTGCGGCGCGGAATCTCGCGCAGGTTCGTGGCGTCAAACGTCGCGTCGAACCGTCCCTGGATCGGCGAGATTTCGGGCGTCCAGGTCGCGCGGACCCGCAGCGCGATCCGATCCGCGGCCTGCGTCACGGGACAGGTCAACGTCGTGACGCCGCCGGGGGGCAGCGTAATGGATTCGCGCAACCTTTCCTGTCCATTGACCTCCCCCACCACCGTCAGGGGCAGGGAAACCGCGGACATGCGATTGGAGATGCCGACGTGCGCATAATGACGGGAAGGCCAGTCGATGGTTGCGTCCATCGGCGGGTCGACCTCGAGCGGCAGGGCATACTTCAGCTTTTGCAGGCGCCCCCCCGCCGACCCCGGGCCCAGGATGGCCTCCAGCGTTTGCCCCGCATTCAGGCTTTCCGCCGGCAACACCAGGGGAACCCGGATTTCGGCTTGGGGCGCCAGGGTCCATTCGTTCCGCGACAGGGTGCTTTTGCCGAGGCGAAAATGCGCCCGGCCCTTCACCTCCCGGTCGGATTGGTTGACGATGCGGGCAACGGCCTTAACCTTTCCCGGCGCCGCATAGTCGACCTTGCCGGGGGTGGCGGCGATGTCGAGCTCGATTTGCAGCGGTTTGACGATCTCGAACGGTTGCGTGCAAACAATCACTCCGTCCTTGCCATGCAGCTCGGCGCGCACGTAGCGTCCCACGTTCGGTGCGCGCGCCAAGTCCAGTCGATCCCCACGATGGATGACCCGACCTTCGGAAATCCAGGTTGTTTTATGCGCCCCCGTCGCGCGGACCCGCAGGGTCAGCCGTTCCCGGTCCACCTCGATGGCGTCCAGGCGCGGACTGGCGATCCGGTCACGGACGGTGGGGTTGTAGACAAAGTAAGAGCGTCCCTCCTCCAGTCCCCGACGCACCCATTCGGTCGACAGTTCCGGCAGCAACATCACGCTGTAGTTGCGTCCCAGGTGCGAACCGCGATGCATGTCGTCGTTCGAATATCCCCAGACCGTCCGCTCCGGCAGCAGCGCGGTCAGAATCGCATCCCAGGTGGCGCGGTCCCCCGGATAGCGGTCCCCCTGGTTGAAAACCTCCAGCCCGATCAGGAAAGGAAATTGCTTGTAGAGATCGACATACCACTGGATGGAACGCGAATACCGTCCCGGGTGATACACCATGGCCAGACCGTTCCGGGCGCCGACCTCCCGCAACGATTCCGCTTCGTCACGGGTCCCGATGGAATCGTTGAACAGGCTGCCGATATGATGATGGCGCGACAGTTCGTTGCCCTGCACGGCGATCATGCCGAGGTCGTCCGGGGCGCGATTCCGCCATTCCAGCGTATCGGTTTCCAGTTTCCCCTCCGCCAAGCGGTTGGAAGAGGTCGAACTGGCCGCCAGATCGGCGAACCCGGTCCAGGGATAGGTCACGGCATTGTGGTCCGTGATGGCCAGGATGCGGTAGCCCAGGGCATGATAGCGGTCCACGACTTCATGCGGATTGAGGTTGCCGTCGCTGCCGGTGGTATGGGTGTGAAAATTCGCGCGGTACCGTCCGACGGTTTCCCAGTCTACTTCTTCGTACGGATCGACAATCCGCAGTCCGACGCGTTTTTCATCGACCGGCTCGCACCCGAATTGCCGTTGCCAGGCGCAGCCCGTGACCAGCGCCGCCAACAGGAATCCAACGGCCGTATAACGTCCCCCCCTCCCCGAGCATCGAATTCCCGTCCGGACCCGCCGGAAGACGGCAAACGCGGAAGACGACCCGATTTTCTGCCTTTTCATATCGTTTCCCCTGGAAGGATTATTTCTCGTCGTAGCGAAGTCGCAAGCAGCCGCCCGCGGGAACGGTGCGTTCGATCGATTTGGGATTTGCGACCTGGGTGTTTTCGACGCAGCGTCCCGAAGCGTCGTACAGGAGGCATTCCGCCTTGGCGGGATGGCGCCGGGTGTTGAGGCGGACATTCCGATCCGCCCCCCAGGGGTTGCGGAACAGGCGACCCCGCTCGGCGGCCAGCACCTGTTCCACCATCTGCGCGGCGTATTCCGTGCGACGGACGGTGCGATAGTGGGTACAGTCGCCTCCCGAAGCTTCCACCACGCACCCCTTGGCGCCCTTGTTTACGGCATATCCGAGCCAGGCCGCCACGCGTCCGGGCGCGAATTCGTCGCGATGTTCGACCCGGTAGAAGGACGCGTCGCGATGTTCGAAAAAGCGGCCGCCAAACGCCTGACAAATGCCTTCGAGCAGCTCGACCTGGTAGGGAGCATGTCGAATCCGCCCCTGCTCGTCCTCGTATTGATGCAGAAAGTTGGAGGTGCCGACATTTTCGTGAAAATCCGCCAGCGTGACCACCGCCCCATCCCGGCGCTCCATCAGCGCCATCATGGCGCGGGTTTCGGGCTGCGACGCCGGGGCCGGGCCCCGCAACGAGATCGGATTGACCGCTTCGATGCTGTGCGGACTGCCGTAGGCCCCCCAGTGAAGCTGTCCTTCGGCCGCGTATTCCCAGCCGCCGGGGAAGTTGCGGTTCAGGTTGATGGCGGAGGGTTGCTGCAGGCGGTTGTCGAATCCATCCGGACAGACGCTCGGCACCCACCAGATCTGGTGCGACGCCAGCAGATCGTCCGGAATCAGTCCCTCGCCATCCAGGCTCTCCAACACATAGCGCAGGTAGCGCCAGACTCCGTAGATCGGCGCCCATTCATAGGGATGCACCACGTTGGACAGCAGGATCACGGGCAGATTCGGACGCCGGGCGATCTTGAAAAGTTTGATCTCCCGCCCCTCGACGGATCGACCGATCGTCTCCATGGAGGCATGCGGCTTGTGGCGTTCGGCCATCGCGGCCAGGTCGTCGAGGAAGTCCGGGTAATGCGCATGCGGAACCACAAAACGACCGAACGTCACCGGACTCTGTCCCAGCGACGACAGGAACACCTGCACCGCGGGGGTCTGGCTGCCGGCCGCGTCGGGTTCGCGGCTGACGGTGTTCAAGTCCATGATCGTAACCCACCCTCCCCCGGGCGTGGGACCGCCGATCAGAGCCGCCCCCCGGGAACGGCTTTCACGTCCCCAGACGACCGCCCCGCTGCGTTCCAGGCATTGCGCCAGGGAGGCATCGTCTTCCAGGACACGCAAGCCCAGGTCCGTGGGCGTAGCGCAGAACATGTGCAGCCGGTCACCGGGCGCCATGCCGGTGGGAACCGGGGGCGGAGCGACGATTTCGACCGCCGGGGCTTCAGGGTAAACCAGGCGGTCCTGCTGGTGGCACATGACGGCCAAAGTGGCGGATGCCGGACCACAGACCAGGCTCACTCTGGCCTGACAACCCTCCGCGGCCAGCATGCGCGCCGCGAGGTCCACATCCACGATCGCATGGCGGCGGCCGATCCATGCCAGCAGTTGGGTCCAACCCGGAGGGTGCGCCATGTGCTGCAGGACCAGGGCATCGGCCGCGGGAGCGCCGGCCAGGCACTTGACAGGGTCCAGGGCCTCGACTTCCGCCGCGCCAAAGGCGCGCCACAAGATCGCGCGACGCAGGTAGGAGCCCGGTTCCACGCCCACCGTGGCCACGCTTGCCGGCCGCGCACCGGGCGGAGGCGCAAAACAGGTCGGACCGGACAGTACGTTGCCGTGTTGTCCATCCCGCGGAACCTTGCCGGATCCCGCGATCAATTGCAGGTGTTGACTCATCTTGCCGTATCCCTTCCGCTCGAATGAACCCTTCGGTCGGCGCCGACGCCAAGCGGTCGCGCAACCCTTCACGCTTCGCTTCGTCGCAAGGGTTTCGAGTTTGCCATTGCGGTTTCAAAAAAGAAAGGCTATTCTCATGCCCCTGTTCGAAAAGGCCCAACGAAAAAAGCGCGCTTGTCAGGCAACCATTAAATGCGCTACAGTTAATTTTTCCCATTGGAGAAGGAAGTACATGGCAGTCACGATTAGACTACGCAGAACCGGATGCAACAATCGAGCGTCGTACCGCGTGGTGGCGACCGATACGCGTTTCCCGCGTGACGGGCGTTTCCTCGAGGTGCTGGGTTGGTACGATCCGTGTCGCGAAGGCGAAAATTTTAAACTTAACATGGACCGGGTTGCGTTTTGGCGGGCCCATGGCGCCCAGGTTTCCGAAACCGTCGGCAGCCTGGTGCGACGTGCTCGCAAGGCCGCCGTACCCGCGGATGCCTGAAGCGCTTCGGCGGAGGCTTTTCGATGACCCTGCCTCTGCGCATTGACGTCATCACGCTGTTTCCGGGCATGCTCAAGGGCTTTCTCGATGAAAGCATGATCAAGCGCGCGGTCGGCATGGGGGCGGTGAGTCTGCGGACGATCAATCCCCGCGATTTCGCGCGGGATGCGCGGCGCACGGTGGACGATCGGCCCTACGGTGGCGGTCCCGGCATGGTGTTGAAACCCGAACCGTTGTTCGAGGCGGTCGAATCGGTTCGGACACCGGAAGCGCGGGTGGTCTTGATGACGCCCCAGGGACAACGCTTTGAGCAGGCCTGCGCGAGGCGGTTGGCTCGTTTGTCGCACCTGATACTGGTGTGCGGCCATTACGAGGGCTTTGACGAGCGCATACGACAGAGACTGGCGGACGAGGAATTGTCCATCGGCGACTATGTGCTGACCAACGGCGCCTTGCCCGCGGCGGTCGTGGTGGATGCCGTGGTGCGGTTGCGGCCCAACGTGCTCGGCGGTGGAGAGGCGGCCTCGCGGGAGGAGTCGTTTACAGAAGGCATGCTGGAACATCCGCAGTACACGCGTCCGCCGGAGTTCCGGGGCATGCGGGTGCCGGATGTGCTGCTGAGCGGCCATCATGCCGAAATGGCCAGGTGGCGGAAGGAACGCGCCCAGGGGCGAACCGCACGGAAACGGCCGGATTTGTTGACGGGCAAGGCTGCGCGAGAACGCGCAACCAAACAGGAATGAAGTAGATTGACGCGCACGGGAACAGGGCGCGAGACGAGGAGAAGAACATGGTGTCCAAGGTGATTGACAAGATCAATGCCGAGGGGTTGCGGCAGGACGCGCCCGTCTTCAAGATCGGCGACAGCGTGCGCGTGCACATCAAGATCAAGGAAGGCGACAAGGAGCGCGTGCAGGTTTTCAGCGGCACGGTGATCGCGCGGGACGGCGGAGGCAGCACCGAAACCTTTACCGTACGCCGCGTGACCTTCGGGGTCGGGGTCGAGAAAGTCTTCCCCGTGCATTCGCCCTATGTCGTCAAGGTCGAGGTCGAGCGGTCGGCGCACGTACGTCGCGCCAAGTTGTACTACCTCCGGAGCCTCACCGGCAAACGCGCGCGCCTGCGCGAGACGTAATCGGACGGGAATGCCCGTCCCGGCAACATCCATGCTGGCCTACGAGCGCAGTCACTGGCATCGTCAGCCCGACATTCTCCTGGCGGGCGTAGATGAAGTGGGGCGCGGTCCCCTGGCCGGCCCGGTGTATGCCGCGGCGGTCTGCATGCATGCGGACTTGGCGGAACGGCTGTACCGGGCGGAATTGCGCGATCTCACCGACAGCAAAAAGCTGACCCCGGCTCGTCGCGAGGCGTTTCATGCCCTGCTGGCTTCCGTGCCCGGGGTTTCTATTGCGATTGGCGTGGCGACGGCGGCTGAGATCGACGAGATCAACATCCTCGAAGCCACCCATCGGGCGATGCGGCGCGCCGTGACGGCCCTGGGACCGGAGCGCCCCGTGCATGTGCTGGTGGATGGATTGCCGGTGCGCGGACTTCCCTGTCCCGCCACCGCCATCGTCGGAGGCGATGGACGCAGCCTGTTGATCGCGGCGGCCAGCGTGGTCGCCAAGGTCTTGCGCGACCGCTACATGGTGGAACTGCATGCGCACCATCCCGAGTATGCCTTCGCGTCCAACAAGGGCTATGGCACCCATGTCCACATCGAGGCGTTGCTGCGCTACGGTCCCTGTCCTTACCACCGTCGCAGTTTCCGTCCCGTGCGCGAAGCCGCGGCCTTGAAACGATTGCCGGCTTCCGGATCCGCGGCGGTGGCGCGGCCCCAAGACAATCCCTCGTTCGATCGTGACCCGTGAAGACTATCGCAGGTTCTGGAAGCGCGCCCTGCGCGTCCTGACGCGGGGCCGACGGGCGCCGGCCGCGCGTTCCTCCAAATCCCGTTCCGACATCGGTTCCTGGGGCGAAGACCAGGCCGTCTCCTGGCTGCGGCGTCATGGATTCGCAATCCTGGGCCGGAATGTGCGCCCGGGGCGCCACGGAGAACTGGATATCGTGGCGCGCATGAACGACACGATCGTGTTTGTCGAAGTCAAGACCCGCCGCGACGAATACTTTGGACGTCCGGCCGCGGCGGTGAACCCGCGACAGCGTCAAAGTCTCTGCCGCACGGCGGCCGCCTATCTGCGCCGGAGGGGCTACCCGCGCCAGTATTACCGCTTTGACATTATCGAGGTGCTGGGACAGCCCGGCGATCCGGCGCCGGAAATCCGCCATATCGAGGATGCCTTCCGCTTTCCCCCGCGCTACCGCTTCCCGATGTAATCGCTTCTTCCCGCGGTCCCGGGGTCAGGGACGACAGCGAATCATGCGTCGCGGCGTGGCAATCCAGTCCATGCGCCGATCGTGGCTCTCCATCGGAACGGCGTCCACCACCTGCCAATCCAGCGCCAGTCCCACGAGCAGGCTGTGCGCCGCACGCTCCGCCAGGAGACGATCGTAGTGCCCGCCGCCATACCCCAGGCGTCCGCCGGAGCGGTCGAACGCCAGCCCCGGCACCAGAAACAAATCGACGGCAACGGGGGAGACCCAGGCCTTGACGGCGGGCTCACGGATTTGCAACGGTCCCGCGACACAGGAATCGCCCGGGCGAAAGGCGGCCAGGCGGTAGCCCCGGCGCCAGACATCCCAGGCCGGCACACACAGCCGGCAGCCGGCGGCATGCCGATCCGCCAGCAAGCCCTCCGTGGGAACCTCCGCGGGAAGCGACAGAAATCCCGCCACGGTCCGAACCCATGACGGCCAGGGCCATTCCCCAAAGCGCAGGCGCAGGTCCCGGCCGATCCGGTCCCCATCCGGAGGCGGCTCTCCGCGACGCCGGTCCAGCATGCGCCGGCGCAGTTCAGCCTTGTCTTGGACCGGATGCATTGCGCGCCTCCCAGGTCGCGAGCCGTTTGCGCAGGATGTCCTCGTATCCCTGCGAGGTCGGACGGTAATAGCGCGCCTTGACCGGCAGGTAATCCTGTGCCACGTGATGTCCCTCGAAATCGTGCGGGTAAAGATAGTCCGAGGCTTCCGCGTGTCCTTCCGCCTTGATGTGCACGTTTTTGAGATGTTCCGGCACCACCAACACCGGCTTGCCGGAACGCACGTCCTTCGCCGCGGTCTCCACGGCCAGGTACGAGGCGTTGCTCTTGGGCGCCGTGGCCAGGTAGGTGACGACATGGGCCAGAACGATGCGCGCTTCGGGCATGCCCACGAATTCCACGCCCTGCATGGCCGCCACCGCCAGCGTCAACCCGCGCGGATCGGCATTGCCCACGTCCTCGCTGGCGAAGATCACCATACGGCGGGCAATGAAGCGCGGGTCTTCTCCCGCCTCCAGCATCTTGGCCAGCCAGTAGATGGCCGCCTGGGGGTCGGAGCCGCGCATGCTTTTGATGAAGGCGGAAATCGTGTCGTAATGCCCGTCCTCATCCCGGTCGTAGACGATCATCTTGCGTTGCACGCAATCCTGCATGGCCTCCACCGAAACGCGAATCACCCCCCGGGCATCGGGAGTGGTGCTGCGCACGGCAATCTCGAGCGCGGTCAGCGCGCGGCGGGCGTCCCCCTCGCAGATGCCGGCCAGGAAATCCAGGGCCTCGTCCCCGATCTCGGTCGGAATCCGGCCGAGTCCATGCTCCTCGTCGCGCAAGGCGCGGTCCAGCAGTTTCCGTACGGAGCCGGCGTCGAGTGCGCGCAGTTCGAACACCAGCGATCGCGAGGTCAGGGGACTGTTGATGAACACCTGCGGGTTGTGGGTGGTGGCGCCGATCAGCAGGACGGTGCCGTCCTCGACATACGGCAGCAGAACATCCTGCTGGGCCTTGTTGAAGCGATGAATCTCGTCGATGAACAGCAGCGTGCCGCGCAGGCCCATGAAGCCCAGCGCGGTCTCGCAGATTCCGCGCAAGGCCGCCACGTTGCTGAGCACGCCGCTGCAACGCTCGAAGCGTCGCTGCGTGATTCCCGCGATGACTTCCGCCAGGGTGGTTTTGCCGCAGCCCGGCGGACCGTAGAGGATCATGTTGCTCAGGCGATCGGCTTCGATGGCGCGACGCAGCAGCTTGCCGGGCCCCAGGATGTGGTCCTGACCCAGGATGTCTTCCAGTTTCCTGGGGCGCATCCGCGCGGCCAGCGGCGCGGCCTCCTCCGCGGAGGAACCGGCCGACGACAAGGGCGCGGGGCTGAAGAGATCCGTCATGGTTGGGGGGGCGCGTCGCGGCGGTCGTTCGAAACGACTTCCCGCGGCAGCAGCAGGGCATGCGAACTGGGAGCCAGGTAGGGCGGAACGGTCAGCAGAGCCCGCCGTCCGCTGCATTCCTCGAGTTTCCAAAGTTGACCATCCTCGCCCGGCGGCACCGGTACGGCAAAGAATCCCGGCAGGTCCATTTCGCTGAAATCGAAGCGTTTTTCGCCCGACGCATTGAGCATCGTGCCGGCGCCGCTGCCGGCGGCATATCCGCCGACCGTTTTCGTGCCCCTTGGAACGTAGAAATACAGGCTCCAGCGCGAGGTCAGTCGGTTGTAGCTGTCCAGCCCGGATGGCAGGGTCCAAGGCATGGCGGGATCGACGGGCTCCACCTTGACCCGGTTGCTGGGCGGAAAAGCGACCAGGGTGTGCAGTCCCTCGAACGATGAAGTCAGGGTCACCTCTCGCTCCACGCCGTCCGGCTCCACGCTCTCGTCATAGGCCACGGGCTCGTCCAGGATGGGGTTGGCCTCGGCAAACAAGCTCAACTGCACCGGGCTGGCAAACTTGCGATAATGCACGATATGCCCCCCGCTGGCCTTCAAGGAGAAAGATTTCGAGTCATCTTCATCCCGCCAGGTGTAGAACCGCTGGCGTCCCATCGGGGCGCCGCGGTTATAGAACCCGTTGGTAGCGGGAGGGAGTTGCAGGGGGCGGGCCGGCACGAGGTCCCCGGAGAATTCCACCGTTTCAAACCCGATCTCCACCGGCGTATTGGCGGCGATGCCCTCCTCCAGCATGCGCCGCTTTTCTTCCCGGGTGAAGGGTGTCTCGTCGGCATACACCTCGCGCTCCGGCATCGTGACGTTGCGGTCGCGGGAGGCCAGGCGCGAAAAAACCGGTTTGGCATGCACCATCATGGTTTCGCGCATGCGCCAGGTATGTCGCAGAAGCCGGTTGAGCGCCTCCTGGCGCGCCGCGCCGGAGGCGCCCAGGTACCGCTGGAACAGTTCCTCGTAGTGGGTATAGAGCAGCAGATCGTCCAGGCGCCCCAGGATGTCCTGGCGGTCTCCGGCGAGCCGGAAGGCCGCGTCCAGATGCCGGTACATGCGCGCCACCATGTCGCCGCGCACGAGGGGACGCCGGTCGTCCTCGTCGAACCGGTAAATCTGCCTGAAGAAGCTCTCCATGGGGGATTTGGCCGGGCCGAAGGCGCGCGTGAAGAAATCGTCGAGCAGCGCCTCGTAGTCCCCGGCCTCGTCAAGGTTCCAAAGCAGGCGGGACGCCAGGTAATGCCCCAGGCCGAGGGCACCCCAGAGGTCGCTCGATTCCGACATAAAGAAGCGCGCCCCCTGGCGGTGGAAACGGGGCAACGATTCCCGTATGTAGGCCAGGTCGGACCCTTTCTGGGAGGCGGGCCGGCTGTAGTCCCAGAGGAATACGCTGTAGTAATCCCCAACCCCCATCGAGGCGCCGCGCTCGCTCCACCCGGTCATCAGCTCGTCGAACGTGTAGCCCCCGCGGATAAAAGCGGTCTGGACCTTGACGATCACGTTGGGTTCCACCGCGATCGTGGGTGGGGGGCTGTGCTGGCTGTAGGCCAGCAAGCCCACGTGGGTGCCGGGAGAGGCTTCACGCAGCGCCCTGGCCACCTCGTTGGCCAGGGTCAAGGCGCGATCGCTGATGCTGCCCATGGCGGCGCAATCTTCGCATTCGCACCACCCGCCACCATCGGAAGGTTCCATCGAAATGCAGTCCAGTCCGGGATTTTTGGCCGCGGTCTCGAGCGCATCCCGCACCACCAGGGCGCGCAGTCCGGGATTGGAAATGCACAACTTGGTTCCCTGGCGCTTGCCGTCCACCAGCGCCCGGTATTCGGGATGGGCCTCGAATTCCTCCTTCCGGCGGCGGATTAGAGATTGATACATGTGGCTGGTGCTCAGCGCGAATCCCGGTACGGCGCGATTGCGGGCGCACCACTCGCGATAGGGCCGCGCATTGTATTTCCACAGGCCATGCCCGTACCAGATCCGGCGGGTGTGGAAGTCGGGCTTCTCCAGGCTGTCGACGGCGATGGACAAGTCCGAGGCCGGCGGCACGACTTCCCAGGTCTCGCCGGGGAAGAACTGACGGTAGCCCAGGCGGTGCAGCAGGTCCCAGGCCGCATGTTCCGCCGCCAAATCGGTCGCACCCAACAGCAGCAAACCTCCAGGATGCGAACGCAGCAGGTAGTTCTCGCGTTGCAGGGGATCGTGTCCCTGGCGCAGCGCTTCCGGCGCCAGCCCCGGGAAGTCGGACGCCGTCCCCAAAACAATGCCGGCTTCGGGTTGCCCCGCGCGACGGATCGCGAACCCGGCCCCGGACATGCGCCCCAGATAGTGCGACAGGTTGGTGGCCAAGTTGGCGATGCGTTCCGAGGCATTCGTGGGGATCACGACATCAAGCCGCGCTTGCCCGCTCGCGGCCAACACCACCGGGGCCATGGAGTCCTCGCCGGATCGGTCACATCCGGCAAGCATCCCCAGACCGGCCACCAACGCCGTCAACGCAGCGGCGGAAGCGGCACGGGAAAACAGCGAACGACAGTTTCTAACAAGCATATCAATGTCCTGAGTCGTGAATGAAAGGGAAAGTCCGCCCGGCGCCTGGCGCGCGGACCCGCACAGGCCCCATTGAACAAGGAACAGGGAAAGAAGGCAATTCAAATCCGATCCTTTTTTGATTGCCATCCTTCCGCCTTCGATGTCTAATACTGCACTGGCGGATCGCGGAACCGCCTCCCGAAGCCCGGGGCGCCCCGCGGCCCCGGACCTGTCCCGACAGAACCGCGCCAGCAAACAAAGGATGCACGTTTCCCATGCGCATAGCCCATTCCGGATTACAACTGACCGACGGCAAAGTCAAATACGATGACGCTTTGTTCAGCGCCCTGGTCGATAAATTCAAACCGGCCAAAACGGTGGCGTACACCTTCGAATTCATTGGCGAGGATTTCGACAACGCCCAGGCAATCGCCATGGCGCGCGAAAACCTTCTGGACCTGCTGATCCTGGACATGGATAAGATCGAAACCCGCCTGGAGAGAACCGACGTCGACTCCGAACGAACCCTGCTGCAAAAATGCCTGGGGGCGCTCGAGGAGCAGGTGCCGGTTTGCGACATCCCCTTCAACCCCGGGGAACAGGAAGCCGTCCGGGCTTTCGGACTGTTGAGCAACAAGCCGACGGTCCTGTTCGACGCGCCGCCGTCCGATCCGCTGCGGGTTTGTGCCGCCGCGATGGAAAAGGCCGGGCAAATGTTCTTCTTTACCGTCGGGAAACCCGAAGTGCATGCCTGGATGGTGCCGCTTAATGCCACGGCGGTGACCTGCGCGGGACGGATTCACAGCGATCTGGCCCGTGGGTTCATCAAGGCGGAAATTTTTAAGAGCGAGGACATCCTGGAGCTGCACGGCGTCCAGGAAGCGCGCACCAAGGGCTTGATGCAACTGGTCGATCGCGATTTTCCCGTCCCCGCAAACAGCATCGTCGAAATCCGCTTCAACGTCTAAGATGCCGCGCCAGTTCGCGCGGGTCGTCGATTTCCAGATCCCTGGGGTGCTCTCCCGGTCTGCCGAAACCGTAGCGGCAAAGACAGCACTTGAACTCCGCCCGCCGACCGGATTCCAGGTCGGTGTGGTGATCGCCCACCATCCAGGAGGGTCCCGTACCGTCCCAGCCGGCGCGATGCCGCGCCAGGAAAAGCGGCGCGGGGTCCGGTTTTAGCGGCAATTCTCCGTCGGCGCCGACGACCGCATCCAGCAGATCCATCAGCCGCAGTCCCTCGAGAATCGCCAGGGCCTGGTCATGCGCCTTGTTGGTGGCCACGGCTTGACGCCATCCGGCCGCCTTGAGGATTTCGAGGGTCTCGCGCATCCCCGGGTACAGCGTGGTGGCGTTCAACAGCCCTTCCGCGTAAGCGCGTTTCATGAGGTCCAGGCCCGTGTCGATGTCCATGTCGGACCCGGCCAGCCCGCGTTGCACCAGGTTGCGCTGGCCGTCGCCGATAAAGCCGACGACCCGCTCGATCGACAAGGGGGGCAGCCCGGCCCGGCGGCGCACCCGGTTGAGGGCGGCGGTGAGATCGGCGCGCGAATCGACCAGGGTTCCGTCCAGGTCGTACACGACGATTCCAATATTTTTCGCTTTTGTCGCCATCCCCAACTCGCTATTCTTGTCCTTGTTCGCTTTGGTTGCGTGCTTTCGTTCCGCGACGCCAATGAACCAGGCGCCAGAGAGCGAAGCGCACCCTGGCGATCCAGCCGGGCCGACGTCGTCCGACATAATCGCACCGCATATAATCCCTGTTTTCGAGTCCCATTTTAATGTCCAGCGATCGTCAGTCTGTGTTGCCGAAGTCCCGTCGTCCGCACCCGGAGACGCGCAGGCCGCCCCAGGCACCCCGTCTCCAGAACATCCTCGCCCAGGCCGGACTGGCCTCGCGGCGACAGGCAGCCGCCATGATCCGCGCCGGGCGGGTGAGCGTCAACCACAAAATCGTACGCGAACCCGGAATGCGCATCGAACCCCGGGAGGCAACCGTCACGCTCGACGGCCGGCCGGTTCCGCCGCCCGGAGAGATCCCGCGCCGCACCGTCATGCTGCACAAGCCGGTGGGCTGGCTCTGCAGCATGAATGCCGCGCAGGGACCGGTTGTCTCCCAGTGGATCGCCGATCTCCCCGAACGGCTCCTGCCGGTCGGGCGCCTCGACAAGGACAGTTCGGGCCTGCTGTTGTTGTCGAACGACGGCGATTTAATGGCCCGACTGACGCATCCGCGCTACGGACACCGCAAGCTGTACGATGTCGAGGTGGCCGGTTACCGCGGCGACGAATCCCTGGCGCGGTTGCGGGCGCCCATGTCCCTCGAAGGCCACGAACTGTGCCCGGTCGAAATCCGTCCGCTGCGCCGCGTGGGCCGGCGCACCTGGCTGCGATTTGTGCTGCGCGAGGGACGCAACCGTCAAATCCGGCGCATGTGCGCCAGGTCCGGGCTCCAGGTACTGAGCCTGACGCGCATCGGAATCGACAGCCTGAGACTGGGACGCTTGAAGCCGGGCGAATGGCGCGACCTGACCCCGGAGGAACTGGCCCGGCTGCAATCCCGGAAAACATCCCCCTTATGAAGACGACACCCACCACTCCACAACGCCCCAATCTGCTGGTGATCCTGGCCGACGACATGGGGTATTCCGACATCGGCTGCTACGGCAGCGAAATCCGCACGCCGAATCTCGACCGCCTGGCGCGCGGGGGCGTGCGCTTTTCCCAGATGTACAACTGCGCGCGCTGTTGTCCCACGCGCGCGTCGCTGCTCACCGGCCTCTATCCGCACCAGACCGGGGTGGGATTCATGGTCGGCGACCAGGGGCATCCGGGGTACCGGGGCCGGCTGAACAACCACTGCGCCACCATTGCCGAAGCGCTTAAACCCTCCGGGTACCGCACCTTCCTTTCCGGCAAGTGGCATGTCGGCGGTCATTACCAGGCCAACAACCCGGCCTCGTGGCGTCCCGGCGGTTCCGATTTTCCCATCCCCGTGGAACGAGGCTTCGACGAGCATTACGGACTGCTGGGCGGGGCCGGCAGTTATTTCCACCCCCCCTACACGATCCACAACCGGGAACTCATCCAGCCCGACCTGGAACGCGACGGATATTACCTGACCGACGATCTCAGCGACCAGGCCGTGCGCATGATCGGCGAGGCCCGGGCGGACCACCAGCCGTTTTTCCTCTACCTGGCCTATACCGCGCCCCACTGGCCGTTGCATGCGCCCGCGGAGGACATCGAACGCTACCGGGGACGTTATCGCGACGGGTGGGATGCGCTGCGACGGACGCGCCACGAAAAACTGAAATCCCTGGGCATTCTCGATTCCTCTTGGCCGACCAGTCCCCGCGACGAACGCGCCCCCGCCTGGGAGGATGTGGCCGACAAGGAATGGGAGGACCTGCGCATGGCGGTATATGCCGCGCAGGTCGATCGCATGGACCAGGGGATCGGGCGGGTGCTGGACGAATTGGAGCGCACCAACGCCCTGGACAATACCCTGATCCTGTTTCTGTCCGACAACGGTGGCTGCGCCGAGTTCCTGGCTGAGGACAGCGACAAGCCCGAGCCGATGCGCTACAACATTCCCCTGCCCGACGGACGCCCGATGCGCTGCGGCAACAGCCCCTCCATCGCCCCCGGACCGGAGGACACCTTCGCCAGTTACGACCTTCCCTGGGCCAATGCATCCAATACCCCATTCCGGCTCTACAAGCACTGGGTTCATGAAGGCGGCATCGCGACCCCGCTGATCGTGCACTGGCCCGACGCCGCCCCGGCCGGCGCCATCCGCCACACCCCCTGCCACGTAATCGACATCATGGCCACCTGCCTCGACGCGGCGGGCGCCTCCTATCCGACGGAATTCAACGGCCATGCCGTAACGCCGTTGCGAGGCGAAAGTTTGCTCCCGGTCCTGCACCGGGACCGGCCGCGAAACCAGCCGATTTTCTTCGAACACGAGGGCAATTGCGCCGTGCGCGAAGGCGACTGGAAACTGGTGCGCAAGCATCCCGGAACCTGGGAGCTGTACAACATGCGCGAAGACCGCACCGAGCTGCATGACCTCGCCGCCGGCGAACCCGAACGCGTGCGGCGACTCGCGGCCCTGTACGACGAATACGCCCGTACCAGCCAGGTCCTGCCCTGGCCCATTCAGCCCGGAACCCCTTCCCGCTGACCGGCCGGGCCGGACGCCACCCGATCCCGAGCCCCTGCACAGTCGAGACCGAACCATGAACTTCCTGACATTGTACGCGGCCACGCTGACGTGGATGCTGACAGGCCTTGGCGTCCTGGCTCAAACCGCACCGCCCCGGTTTGAGCGCATCTTTTGCTGGGGCATGCCACGCGACACAGAAACCGCCCGCCGGTACCAGGAAATCGGCGTGACCGACATTCGCGTCTCCAACGAACAACAGCGCGACCTGGCCCTGCAATTCGGCATGACTCCCTACGGCGGCACCTTCTCGCCGCGCGGACGCCATGGACAGGTCATGAGTCCCGAGGAAGAAGCGCATTTCGCCTATATCAACGGACACGATCTCAAGCACCTGGAGGCGAAGGAACGAAGCGCCATCGTCGACCGGCGACGCATCGAACGACACCATCGTTACGGGGGAGAGCCGGTCGCCGGACTGGACACCCTGAACAGCGCGCGCATCGCCTGTTTCAACAGCGATGTCGATCATGAACTCAGCAAACAGGCGCTCGACAAGATTTGCGCCAAAGTGCCGGGGGTGAAGGGCATTTATTTCGACTATATCGGGTACTCGAATTTCAGGGGCTGTTATTGCGACACCTGCCGGGCGGACTACCAGGAATTCCTGCAGGAGAATTCATGGCCCGACACCCGGCATCATCGGAACGTTTTCTACCGGAAGATGCTGGTCGATTATTACAATGCAATGGTCGACTACGTGAAGGAAAAGCATCCCGATTTCACCGTCGTGGCGCACATTTATCCCGTCTTTCTGCCGGAGCCCCTGTACGGCAACCGCACCAGGGTCGATTTCTGCGGCCAGACCGTCGCCTGGTATTTTCCCTGGAGCCCCCAAAAGATTGCCGACTACACCCGCATTACGGTCGAGCAGGCAACCCGCCACTTCGACCATGTCCGGGGCGTCCCCTTCGTGGGCTTGAACCGGCGTCCGGGCAGCCTCTGGGGCAAAACCTCCGCCACGCTGGAGCGAGAACTGCGCGCCATCCTCGCGGCGGGCGGCCGCATGGCGATGGTCTGCAACGGCTCCGATATGCTGGCCCCGGATATCGCTCCCATCTTCAGAAGACTGGGGCCGGCCCACAATCTCGCGCATTTCCCAACCCCGTAACGCAAGGAACCCTTCATGGACATGTTGTTACGCCACATCAACCACCGCGATCTCGCGGATATGCTGCAACGTCATGCCGGGGCGTCGCCGGCCCCGGAATTGCGCATGCCCCAATCGCTTTCCGTTCTTCGTCGCCGGGCGAAGCAAAACGGGATCTGGGACAAGCTGAACGCTCTCGATCCCGACCGCCCGATTCCGGCAATCAAACGCTCCCAGTACCGGAATTTTCAACGCAACGGAGACCGGGACCGCCACCAGGCCCTGGAACGCGCCCGGAAAACCGAGCTGGACCAGGCCGCTCTCGCCCTCTGGCTGCGACATCCCAAGGCGAGCCTGGACTATCTGCAGGACCTTCTCTGGGCCTATTGCGAAGACTCCACCTGGGTGATGGCCGCGCATGAAAACCGGGCCATCGACCTGGGAGCCGCCATGCTCGGCGCCAGCCTGGCGGAACTTCTGCATCTCTTCGAAGACCAACTCGAAGAGGAAGTTCGTGCCCGCGTAGACCGGGAAATCGAAACCCGGATTTTCCGACGCTACCGCGCGCTGGATGCCCTGGACAACTGGAACACCAACCGCAACAACTGGAATCACGTCTGCAACGGGGAAATTGTCCGTGCCGCCCTGTATCGAATCCAGGACCCCGTGAAACTGGCCCATTTTATCCATACTCCCCTCCAGAACATGACCTATGCCCTGGATGGATTTGCCGAGGATGGAGGATGCCATGAAGGCCCGGGATACTGGGCCTATGGATTCGGACATTTTGTGCGGGCCGCGCATGCCTTGCACCGTCGCACGGAAGGGGAGATCAACCTGATGGAGGACCCCTCCGGAAAAATCGAGAAAATTTGCCGTTTCCCCCTTGCCCCGCACATCGAAGGACCCTTGCGAGCCACGTTTTCCGACTCGGATCACGGATTCGTCCCCGCGGAGATCGCGCTGCGAATCAACGCATTTTACCGAATCCCCGAACTGTACGGCCTATGCGATCGACACCCCGACCAGAAACTGAAAATCGCGTCCCTGCCAGAACTCGCGTTGTATTCCGGCTTCAAGGTCCCCGCGGCCCCCGTTCGGGAAGACGCGCTGCTTCCCGATCTCGGCCTGGCGAAGGTTCGCAGCGCCCCGGGTCCCCGACAGATGACCCTGCTTTGCCTGGCCGGCCACAACGGCGTCCCACACAATCACAACGACATCGGCAGCTTTATCGTGCATAAACAGGGACGCTTGCCGCTGGTAGACCCGGGCCGTCCCATCTACCGGCGGGAAACCTTCAGTCCCGCCCGCTACGACATTCTGTTTTGTAACTCCCTCGGTCACTCGGTCCCCCTGGTCAACGGAAAGCAACAGGTCGCGGGAGCAACCCATCGGGGAACCCTGCGGGTGGATTCCTCCGGAAACTCCGGAGAAAAACGGGTGACGATCGACATGACCCGCGCCTATCCCCGGGGAACCATCCGATCCCTTGTCCGAACGTTCATCCTCGACACGCGGAGACATGCCCTGACGCTGGAAGATCGATTTTGCTTCTCACGACAACCCCGCGCACTGGAAGAGGGCTTCGTCACCTACGAAACCGTTCGGGCCACCCCGGAATCCGTGCGCATCGGCCCCAGAACCCGGGGGGGAATCCTTCTGACCTGTCCCGACGGAAACGGGGTTTTTTCCGCGGAACGCATGGTGAAGGAATCGCGCTGGGGCAAGGACGGCCGCATCCTGACCCGCATTCGATACATCCCCAATACACGACAACGGGAAATGACCCTGCGCTTCCACATCGAATAGTCCGGGGGGGGGCAAATTTGTTGAATCACAATGAATCCAGAAGTCTGAACGATTCCCCAACGGAATCGAACCGTAGATCTCCATCTTCCGCCGCCGCAGCCGAGGAGAACGTCATTTCCCCCGCGTAGGGACCCAGCGGACGAAAACCCGTGAAGACAATTCGATCTTTCCACACCGCGCCCTTCGGCACGGCGCCACAGGGGATGGTGGGGCGATCCGGCATGCGCCAGCCCTCAAACGGCTTGTCGCTTACCAGATAATGCGCCTTCCAGTGCAGGCTGAAAAACAGGTAGTACCGGTCTCGATAGCGGAAATAATCCACCAAAGCCTGGGGCACCCCTGATCGGCTCCATCGATTCCCTGAACCGTTATTACCGGAGCAAGAAAAGGGTTCCCGCGGGGCCTTCCGTCTCGTAGGCGCCCATATCGACCCGTCGTCCAAGATTTCGGCAGGAGTGTCGGACGCGCGGCTGCCCCGCGAGATCCGTGGCCTCGGCCATCCAGGGCAGGAGCATGCCCGCGTCGACCGCCGGGCTGATCGCGCCCCCGAAAGCACTCAAGCCGTCCTGCAACCGATAGTCGCCCATGCCAGCAAACCGCGGATCGACCCCGACGAGGCAACCCTGAACCCCATCCATGGCGAGCGGCGCCCCAAACAGGCAATGCGTCACGTTCGCCAGATTCCCCAGGGCGTCCACCGGAAGGTCCAACAGGTCTTCGGCATGCCCCCAGACGATCGTGTTCGTCAGGGCCACCGTGCCCGCCATATAGCGCAACCCGACGTTGCCGGGGACCGCAACGTTGTTTTCGGCCAGCGTACTGCTTTCAACCGACAGCATCGCCGTGGCGGCGGCCACTTCGATGCCATCACTCAACCGCGTGTCCGGTTGCGAGAAATTGCCGGCCATCAACACGTTGCGCAACTCCACGACGCCCTGATTATAGATGCCGCCGCCATACCCGTTGCCGGCGCCGGTCCCCCGGGCTTCGTTTTCGAGAATCTGGGTGTTCGAAATATTAACGGTGGCGCCATTGGCGACAAACAGTCCCCCCCGTATGCCGAGGTATTGGCTTGGCCGTGGGACGACAGATTTCCGCGAATAAGGGAATCGCGGATTTCGAGCGTTCCCTGGGATGCCACATATAACGCCCCGCCTCGGCCGTGGGCCGCTCCGAACGCGTTGGCATGGTTGGCATCCACCACGCTGTTCGAAACGATCAACGTGGCGGCTCCCGCGACATAAATTCCGCCGCCATAAGTACTCCCCGCGGCCACCCTCGTATACCAGCACATATTGTTGCTGACCGCGCAACCGGTCAGCCATAGATCGCTGTTCACCAGATAGATGCCGCCCCCATACGATGGATGTCCCCTGGCGGCATTATCGATTATACGACAATCGTCGAAGACAACCTCCCGTGAATCCTCCACATACACCCCGCCGCCGTTGGCGGCGCCGGAAAGGAACAGAACTCCGTCGCGAATCGTGACCGATTCGACCAGCACATTCGATACCGACACCAGGCTCAACACCCGCGCGCCATCCGATGCCGCTCGCAGGGTCGTGGGCCAGAGCGCGGGATCGCGCGGACCGGGGAGTTCGCTCTCCGGCAAACCGGAAGCCCCTTCGTATCCGCCGAGAAGGCGGATGTCGTCGATATCTTCGATACAATATACTTCGTTGTCGCCAATCTCCGCGGGCTCCCCCGAAATCTCGCCGGCGAGATGGATCGTGTCGCCGGAAACGAGCAACGCAAGCACCGTGTTTAAACAGGGATACGCCGCGGCCCAGCTTGCGCCGGAGGTATTGCCCCCGTCAGACGTCACATACCAATTCGTCGCGGCCATGGACCGGGTCGCAAACGTTTTTTCGGCGGACCATACGGTTCCCGCCGCATTGGTCGCGCGGACGCGGAACCGGTACTCGACTCCGGGCGTCAAGTCGATCACGTTCCGTTCAAACGTATTGGTCTGCAACCCCATGGGAATGCTGTTGGTCACGGACTCGCCAGCGGGCCAGACATCGAACCAGGCCTCCGGGACCTCGTCCCCAATGTCGGTCACGGCGCCGGAGAGTCTCACCGTGGTGCGCCCCCAGGCGGTCGCTTCATACACATCCACCGCCGGCGCCTGGTCTCCGAACGCCGAGGTTTTGGCGGCCACCTCGGTGTTGGCGTAGGCGCCCATGTTCAACCGCCCGCCGTTCGGCGAGGGTTCGCGGCTGAACTCCGCGTCCGGCGCGCCGCGATCGATCAGCGAACTGTTGACCGCGGCGACGATCCAGTCGCCTCCTTCGAAATATCCGTTGGTGTAATGTCCCGCCGTCGACGCCAGATGATACCCGGTGGCATCGGCGAAACACGGATCGACGGCGTGGCACCCCTGCCATCCCGCATGCCGTTCGTCGCCGACATTCGAGTACCAAACTCCCGGCAACCGTCCGTCGGGCTCCCGCGGAAAATCCAACAGGTCGAGCGCATGTCCCCAGACAATCGAATTGCTGACCGCGATCGATCCGTCCAGGTACCGGATGCCGACCCCCACGCCGGGCTCGTTGTCGACGATTGTACAGCGATCGATAACCGTCTGGGAATTGGCCCCGGCGACTTCGATTCCCGAACCGGGCTGGGCAAGACTGCGACTGGCCCGGTTGTCATTGATCAAGGTATTGAACAAGCGAACCGTCCCAAGATTGTACACGCCCCCGCCATAGGCTTCGGTATTCGACACGGAGCGATTGCCGCTTAGCACCGTTTCCCGAACCTTGACCGTGCCGCCGGCATTGACATAAACGGCGCCGCCGTATGCCGGCGATTGCGTCTGTCCGCGTTCCGCGATGTTTTCGGACAGCATCGAGGCGATCATCTCGAGCGTGGCGCCATTATCGACATAAAAGGCGCCGCCGCGGCCACTCGCGTTTCCTTCCGCATTGGCATGATTGGCGACGAACATCGCGTTGGAAACCTTCATGACACTGGCGCCCCCAAGATACACGCCCCCGCCCCAGCCGTTGCGGTTTGGATGGACAAGGTTGTTTGAGATCGTTCCTTGATACAGGTCCACCCGGCTGTTGTCTAGGCTCATTCCTCCTCCGCGCGAATAGTTTCCCAACACCCCGGACTCGTACAGAAGTTCGTTGCCGGCAACCAGGCAGTTCGTCATCGTCAGTTGACTGTCGATCAGACTCATGCCGCCGCCCCGGGAATAGTCGCCACCATTCATCTTGTTTGCCACCACATGGACGCGGTCAAAGGTCACCTCGTCGCACCCCGACATCAGGAGCCCCCCACCCTTCATGGCTGCCGTCCCTCTCAGCCACCCGTCGCGGACGATGACCGACCGAATCGTCACATTGGAAACGGATTCCAGGTTCAATACCCTGACATCGCCTTCCGCGCGCGCGATCTCCGTGGGCCACCGATCCGGATCGTTCGCCCCCGGCACGTCTCCGTCCGCCTGGTATCCGCCAATCAGCGTGAGGTTCTTTCGGTCCAGCAACCGGAAGACGAAATCGTTGCCCGGCGCAGGGGTCCCGGAAAACCGTCCTCCCGCCAGACGGATCGTATCGCCGTCCCCGGCATGATCCAGCGCATCCTGCAAGTTGGTAAACGCCGTGACCCATGTTGCATAAGGCGCCTGCGGCGATGCGTTGGTCGAGACATAAATGTCGATGGCCCGGACCGGCATGGTCACGAGCACCCCCGCCGCAAACGCCCAGACTCCCGCGAATCGCGCCAGCCTTGCGGCCCGGGCCCTGAACACGAATCCGTCCACATCGATTTGTCGCGCCATTTTTCACGCTCCTTTGGGCCAGTAAGGATGCCACGGCTGAATACACAAACCCCATCCTTTGGGGCATTTCATCATATATTCCGTAATCCGTCCATCGTTTTCGCAGGTTTTCCAGCCTGCATTTGACAACCCGTTCCGCTTGACTTATGGTGACAGAACGGGAGCGATTCCAGGGAGAACAAAAATGAAAAAAAGAATGCGAAGTGTTTTGGCGATTCTGATGACAACGACTGCGATTGCGATTGCCGAACCGTTGCAACTGAGTCTCACGCCCGACGTGGCGCTTCACCGGCGAACGACACGAATTGAAGGCCTGAGTTTGAGTATTTGGGGCGAGAATCCGCAGGCGGCGCTGGCGCTGGGATTCGTCAATGGTTCCGTCGGCGACAGCGCCGGTTTGAGCCTCGGCTTTCTGATCAATTACGCCGACAGCTACAAAGGCATTCATTGGGCGCCGGTGAATTACGCCTCGGGTGATTTCCTGGGCTGGCAGGGGGGCCTCGTGAACTATACCGAGGGACGATACAAGGGACTGCAAACCGGCACCGTCAATTATGCCGGGCACCTGACCGGACTGCAGCTCGGGCTGCTCAATTATGCCCAGGACGCGCAAACCGGAGTGCAGATTGGCCTTGTGAATCTCATGCCCCGGAACGAATGGTTTTCGCAATTGCCCGACGCGTTGGCTCCGGGCATGCTGTTCGTCAACTGGCGGTTCTGACCGCTAACCATGGCGTTCTACGGCGTGCACGCCGCTCATTCCAAACGTGAATACCATTTTGGGTAGGGCGATTTCGCCGAAAGCGCCGCCTGAAAATAAATGCGGCCTTATCCCATCGCGCGGGAAACCCGCACGCGGACGCCGAAGGGCCATTGACATCAGGGCGCCGTTTCGAGAATCCCCTGCGTTGTAAAAGGGAGGAAGGAACGTTCGCCGATCACAAGCTGAATGGTCAGATCGAGCGGCGGCTCAAACCGGTTTCCCTGCCGGACCACGCCCACGGGAGGCACCACCGGCAGAACCTGCCGTCGTTGATGCAGATCGAGATCGGTGGTGGGCAAACGCCAGGGGCTCCCGGGGACGCCCGAAACGCGCAGGAAGGTGTTCGGCGGCAAGCCCTCGGCATCGAAGACGCCCCTCGGACGGCGGTCGAGATCGAACGCCAGCGACCATTCCTCGCCCGGGCGCGGGTCTTCGTCGGCCAGGAACGGAAGTTCCCAACTGGCCGGAACCAGGACGTCCTGGTAGAGGTGACGAATCCGGACAGCCACCCCACGCGGTACGCTGGAGGCGATGTACTCCGCCGGCGGGTTGCCTTCCGCATCCTTGAGCAGCACCGTGTGATCGATCCGTTTGCCTTCGCCATCGCCGGCAAACATTTCCAGCCGGTTTGGGGTGACGCTAAACACGGTGAAATGCTGGGTGTCGCCGCCCTGAACCAGGATGGGAGAGGGAATGGGCGCCCCCACTCCGCCGGCGCCTCCCGTAGTGACATGCAGAATGGGTGGCTGCCCGGGTTCGCCCAGGGGGAGGTAGCGTCGGTAAATGGGATGATGCCCGCAAACCACCAGGTCGACCCGGTGCTTTTCCAGCAGGGGCTGGAAATCGTCGAGCCCGAACCAACGGGCCTGTGGGGTGGTGGTGACCATGGGAATGTGCAGGTTGACAACCTTCCAGCGCGCCGGGGTCCCGGCTAGTTGCTTGTCCAGCCACTGGAGCTGATCGGCCCGCCGGCTTCCCGAGGAATCGCCACCGTAACTTGCCAGGGAAACCACGAACACATCCCCGTAGGTGAAGCTGTAGTAAGCCCCTTTACGGGCGCCGAACAGGCGGGGATAATACGGGCCGCCATCGTGATTGCCGATGGTGGGTGCAAAGATGGCGTTGGTGAAATAGGCCGCGCCGGGATCGAACAGCTCCGTACGCCAGCGGATCCAATCCGCGCCTTTGTCGGTCAGATCGCCGACATGCAGGACAAAATCGGGCGCGTGATCCGCCAGCGATTCCGCGACGGTTTGATGCAGGATGGGCGGCCCCTGGGAATCGCCGGTGGCGGCAAACACCACGGGCTCGCCCGGCGGCGGTGCGGTTCGAAAGGCGCCCGGATGCCGCTTCCCGCCGCTGCGCGCTTCGTAGGCTACGCGCTTGCCGGGAGCAAAGCCCGTCAGCAACGCGCGATGAAGGTGACATTCCGTCTCGGGCAGAGCTTCCACCTCGACGGGAAAGACCTTGTCGCCGACCACCACTTCGCCGGGGTCGGGAGTCCCCTGGGAAACCCATTGCACCGTGGCGCCATCGGATGTTACCTGCATGGCATAGGGTCGGATAAAGAACGGCAGGTCGCCCTGCAAAAGCCATTCGATGGCCTGCAGACGGGCCCGGGCCACGCTCTGTTGCTTTTCCCGTGCCCCCAGTTCGAGAACGGCGCGGTAAGCCTCCTGGGCCGCCTTCCAGTCCCGCACACCTTCGGCACGATGCCCGATGGAAGTCCAGGCCGTCGCGCGCATGGCATCGGGAACGCCGGGCATGACCGTAATGCGCCGCATGGTGGCCATGGCGGAGTCGGAGTCCTCCATCGAATTGTAGGTCCAGCCGAGATACAGCAGGGCTTCCGCCGCCATCTCGGGTGTGACCCCCTCGATGGAGGCGGCGGTCTGGAAGGCCTCGACGGCCTCGTCCGTCCGCTCCAGGCCGCGGGCACAGTACCCGATGCGCAGCCAGGCGTACCCGCGACTGGCCGGCGTGGCTTCCGGCACGGCCAGGGCCCGGCGGTGCATGGCAATGGCCTTCTCATGCTGCCGGCGATCGCGTTCGTATCCGTACCCGATCTTGTTGAGGGCATCGGCAAGAAGGTTCCCCTCCAGCTTCGGCAGCAGCACCTGGAAGGCCTCGCGTGCCTCGGGCCACCGTTTGGCCCGCTGCAGGGCCTCGGCCTGCGCAAATTCGTCGGAAACATCCGCCCGCAACAGGGTGACGGTCAGGACAAGCAACACAATCCGGCCACTCATGATGGGTTCTCTCGTTTTAAATTCCTTCGTCGTAACTCTCGCAACGCTCGAGCAC
>CAZIUM010000014.1:0-25753 GCA_964542285.1 uncultured Lentisphaerales bacterium | reverse complement strand
ATGCCCAGCGGACCATAACCAGTCGATTTTTGGTCCGCCGCTTGCGACCCCAGGCTTGCGCTTCGCGCCCGCGAAGCGTAGCATGTTTGACATGACTATTGCGTTTGCCAAACGATCTGCCGTACCCATACTTTTGTTGACGGGATTGCTGGCCGCGGCGTCCGGTTGCCGCCAGACGGACATGCGCCATGCCGTGATCCGAACCCCCGGAATGGTCAACGAAGTGGACGGCGCCAGAATTCGCGAAGCCCTGCAACCCCTGCGGGGTATCCGGCAGGATGACTTGGTTTTCGATTACCGGGCCGGCACGGTCGAGGTACACTACGACTCGATGATGCTGGCGCTCAAGAACATCGAACACGCCATCGCCGAGGCTGGTTTTGACGCCAACGAACTGACAGCCGATCCCCAGGCACACACGAATCGCTTCCCGTCTGCTGGAGCGGCGGCCCCTTCGACTCCGTGAAGGACAACATCACAGGTTTCATCGACCACCTGGCCTTCGCCCGTGGATTGTCGGAAAACACGCGCAAGGCCTACCGTGCCGACCTGCTTGAATTCGCGCGTTTCCTGCACCAGGTCGGCATTCGGGATTTTACCGGAGTCCGCCGGGCTTCTATCCTGTCCTTTCTCGAACAGCAACAGCAAGCCGGAATGTCGCTGGCCACCCTGTCCCGCCGGCTGGTGGCCATCAAGGTGTTTATGGACTGGCTGCATGTCGAAGGGCTGATCGATGAAAACGTCGCCGAAATCATGCACGCCCCCAAATTGTGGCGCACCTTGCCGGAGATTCTTTCACAGGAACAGGTCCAACGCCTGATCACGGTGGTCTCGAGCGACAAACCGACCGCCCGTCGCGACCGCGCCATCCTGGAACTGTTCTATGCCTGTGGCCTGCGCGTCTCCGAACTTGCCGGACTGCGGCTGGAAGACGTGCATTTTTCGGCCGGGTACGTGCGTTGCACGGGCAAGGGGGGGCGCCAACGGGTGATTCCCTTTGGAGGCGCCGCCGATGCCGCCATGCATCTGTACCTGGCCGAGGCGCGGCCCCGTTTGCATCCACAACCTAACCAGACCGCCTTTTTCATTTCCAACCGCGGCACGCCCTTGTGCCGTCAAACCATCTGGCGCGCCCTGGCCCGCTATGCACGCCAGGCGGGGATTACGAGCCATGTTTCGCCCCATGTGCTGCGGCACTGTTTCGCCAGCCACCTGCTGGCCAACGGCGCCCAGTTGCGCGCCATCCAGGAAATGCTCGGACACGCGGACATCGCAACCACCCAGATTTACACGCACGTCGACCCGGGGCGCCTGCTGGCGGTACACCGCCGCTACCATCCGCGGGCCTGAAAGGGCATCGTCAGCGCAGCAACTCCTGAATGTCCTGCCAGTTCAGAGATTTCAAGACCGCTTCGTCCCCCTGGCCCACCGTGGCCTGGATGACGGCCTGCTTGCGCTGCTGCAAGGCCAGCACCTTTTCCTCGACCGTATGTTCGGCAATCAATTTGACGCTGTAAACCGTGCGCTTCTGACCGATACGGTGCGCACGATCGGTGGCCTGGTCCTCCACGGCTGGATTCCACCAGGGATCGAAATGCACCACCATGTCCGCCCCCGTCAGGTTCAAGCCCGTCCCTCCAGCCTTGAGGCTGATTAAAAACACCGGGATGTTGCGCTGCAGGTTGAACCTCTGCACCGCGGCCATACGTTCACGGGTCTCGCCGTCGAGGTAGCAGTGCGCGATGCCTCGCTGCTCCAGGCCGGTCCTCAGCAACTTGAGCATGCTGGTGAACTGACTGAACACCAGCATGCGGTGGCCGCCGTCGATCGCCTCGTCCAGCAACTCGAAAAACTGCTCCATCTTGGCCGAAGGCGCCTCGGAAGGAATGTCCCCGCGCAATTCGCGTGGCAGCAGTTCCAGGTGGCAGCATATCTGCCGCAGGCGCATCAGGATCGCCAGAATTTCCATCCGGCTGCGCTCGAATCCACGCTGGGCCACCAGGTCCCCGATCCGCTGTCGGAATTTCCCCAGCAGTTGGTTGTAGATTCCTTGCTGATCGGGCGTCAGAGTCGAGAACGAAATTTTCTGAATTTTGTCCGGCAGGTCCCGCGCCACATCCCGCTTGAGACGCCGCAACAGGAAGGGATGCAACTTGCGCCGCAATCGAATCTGAGCCTCTTCCCCCTCGCGATCTCCCTGGGAAATGGGCTGTTCGTAGCCCAGACGGAACGTATCGTAGTTTCCCAGGTACCCCGGCATGAGAAAATCCATGATCGACCATAAATCCGCCACGCTGTTTTCGACCGGGGTGCCCGTCAGAACCAGCCGGCTAACCGCCCGGATACGCTTGGCGGCCAGGGCGTTCTGCGTATCGCGATTTTTAATGTGTTGGGCCTCGTCCAGGACGGCGACGCTGAACTTCGTTTCCAGGTAGTTGTCGAGATCGCGCCGCAGCAGCGCATAGGAGGTGATGACCAAATCATACCCCGCCAAATGTTTCCAATGTTCGTGACGCCCGGCGCCGGACATCGTCAGGCACTTGAGTTCCGGCGTGAATTGAGCGGATTCGTGCGCCCAGTTCTCCACCAGGCTGGTCGGGCAGACGATCAGGGCGGGTTGCCCCGCGGCCTCGGTCGCCGCACGAGGCCGTTGCAGCCAGGCCAGGGTTTGCAGCGTCTTCCCAAGCCCCATCTCGTCGGCGAGGATGCCGGCAAATCCGCCCCGTTCCAGAAATCGCAGCCAGTACACCCCCTCCTTCTGATAGGGGCGCAGGATCCCATCGAGCGAACCCAACGATTCCGGTTCGATCCGTTGCTCGCGATTCTGCCGTGCCGCGCGCAGGCGCCAATCCTCCGGGCACTCCACATCCACCCCGTCCATGGCCGACAAGGAAGCCTGCACATAAGGCGCGTAAATCGACGGCAGCTTGAACCCGCCGGACTGGTTGCCGTCTCGCCCCTGGCAATCCTTGAACACGTCACGCATCGCCGCAACCGCCTCGCGATCGATCAACAGGGTGCGTCCGTTGTGTTCCAGGAAGGCCTCGCCCCGCAGAATCGCGCGTTGGATCGGTCCCTGCGGCAGGGCCGTTCCGTCCGGGCCCTCGTAGGAAATGGCCACGTCAAACCAGTCTTCGGCGCCACGAGGCGCATCGACCTTGACCACCGGCAAAATCATGTCCGTTTGCTCGAAAAAAGTTTTGGCGCGCCCCTCAACGTCCACCCCCCAGCCGGAGCGCCGCAGGGCCGGCACGAACCCGCCCAGGCAATTCAGGACCTCGCGGGTTCCTGTCAACGGTTCGAGGGCATCGCCCCGAGGACCTTCAAAGCCGGCCGCCCGCAAACGGCTCAGCGCCTTTTCTTCCTCGGGCAAATTGCGCGTGAAATAATGCAGCAGGTCTTCGGGATCGGGTTCACATACCGCTCCGGGGACTTCGGGCGCCCCAGCCGCCACGTTGACGGTTCCATAACAAGCCCGCAATTCCGCGGCCAGCGAAGCCGGACTTCCACGCAACAGCAGCTTGAAGCGTGGACGGCCCGGTTCCGTGCTGAACAAATCCGGGGTTAGGTCGGACTCGATCGCCACCTGCCCGCTCAACCGGGGGAGTTCCTGGGTCAGGAACCCGATCACGGCGGAACGCGCGATGACCACCGGCTCACGATAGAGCCCGTGATACGGCAACGGCAGGATCGGCGTCACGGGCCAGAGATGACCGGCGCCATAAACATACCCCCGCGTGCCCTCCACAAAATAACGGGGAAATTCTCCGGGCGGCATGAACGGCAGTTCCGTGTGGGCAAAGAGCAGCAACTCGCCGTTTTCCCGATCCAAATCCATGCGCAGGTGCATGGCGAGCTTCTGCGAATGCAGCCCGACGGATTTCCCTCCGGGCAGCGGAAGAACGCGATCGCGACAAACCTCCAACACATTGAGAAAATCGGCGCGTTTGACCTTCATCGACCGCGGCGGGGCACGACCGGCGATATCCTCCAGCACGCACAGGATATTGTCGTCTTCGGGCGAGAACCGAAGGGGACGACGCCGATCCAACTGCTCCGAGGACAGAATCGACTCGCGATCCCCCACCGCGAAGGCACAGGCCAGTTCCACCTGTCCCTCTTCAAACTGCAGGGCCCATTCGGCGGACAACCCCAACCGCAGCTTGGCCGGGAGTCCCTCCGGGTCCCGTCCGACAAAGAGATCGCCGTCCTCCTCCATGCGTCGGGCGTGGCGCTGTTCCTCGCGATAAAGTTGCTCGCGGCGAGGGTCCGTCGCTCTTTGCATCACACCGATCGCCAGCGACGCGACATGCACGCAAACCAGGCCATGCTCCCGGTTGGCCCGACAGGGACAATGACTGTCCACCAGCCCGTTCTCCAACACCTTGAAACGACAACGCAACTCGCCGTGGGACCGTGCCAGACGCCCCTCGATCCAGGGAGCCGACACATCGGCGCGCAGCACCTCGCCGCGCTTAACGCGTCTCAAGGCGTCTTCATACACCGCCCGGCCACACCAACCTTCAATTTGTTTCTGTGTAAGTTTCAATCCCGCCACAAATTCCTTCCAAGATCGTTTGTGTCTTCAAGGCATCCATTCGTGCGATCCGCGACCCATTCCCGGAGGGGCCCATCGGTTTGTGAAATGTCTCATAAAATACCCCGCCGCGGCAATCTTCACAAGACAACCCTTTCGTGAGCCCTTCCCCATGAAAAACGCCCCCTTGACAAAGGGGAAAGAAAGGGTTGAAAATAGACTAAACAGCAAGCCCTATGAATGCATTGCTCAGGAAGTCCCCTGCCCATCAAGGAAGATGACATGACAAAAAACGCCGAAAACAAAACCACCCGACCGCGATCCCGGCGCATCACCTTCTCGTTACGCGCGGAACCCGGCAGCAAAGTCAGTGTGTCGGGAGATTTCAACCATTGGCACCCGGAAGGCAAACCCATGCTGGACAAGAAAGGGGACGGTTTGTACAAGGCGACCCTTTACCTGGCGCCGGGCGTTTACGAGTACAAATTTGTCGTCAACGACATCTGGCTGGTCGATCCCGAATGCAAGGACTGGGTGCCCAACACCATGGGAACGCTGAACAGCATTCTGCGCGTGGAGTGAGAACGATTGCCGTCCCCACGGTCGTCAGGAGCCGATTTATCGCCGAAGGCATGCATGCCCAGTCGAAGACCGGGAACGAATCGCGACGCAGCGCCCTGCAGAGAGTCGTAGCGACATACGAGAGCGCGTTGTTGCGTTATGCCACGCGACTTGTCGGCGATCCCACCGCGGCCGAAGACGTTGTGCAAAACGCGTTCGTCAAGCTCATCCGACGCTGGCGCGGCGATCCTTCCCCGTCTCCTTACCTGTCGGCCTGGTTGTACCGGGTCACCCACAACGAAGCCGTGGATTACCTGCGCAAGGAATCGCGCCGGCGCGAACTGCACGCCAGGCACGCCGAAGAACAGGAAGTCACCCACCCCCATCATCCGAACCGAGGCGATTCCGATCGCGCGGACGCCGCAACCCTGGCTTTAAACCGGCTCGACGAACGGGAACGCCTGCTGGTGGTTCTCAAGGTGTACGAACAAAAGAGTTACAAGGAAATCGCCGAGATTGCAGGCATCAGTGTCGGAAATGTGGGGTACATCCTGCATCAAGCCATGAAGAAAATGGCGCGTCACCTGCGGGAAGGGAAGGCAACATGAACGCGCGCAAAGATTTTACTCGTAAGAAAAGTCGGAAACCGGTCGCGAAAATTCGGCACCACGTCCCGGCCCAACCCGTTTTCCCGGTGAAATGCGACGATATTCGCCCTCTTCTGTTCGATTACATGACTCATGAACTGGGGGAAGCGCAATCCGTCCTGGTGGGCGAACACCTGCGGCGTTGCGAGATTTGCAGGACAGAAGCCGCCGAGATTCAAAACACCATCGCCACCTTGCAGGCGCATGATCCCGCCAGGCGCGCCGCACAACACCTTTCTGCCGGCCGACACCGGCGACTGATGCGCGCGGTCATGCATCCGGTCGCGGACTGGATGCTGGAACACCATTGGCTGACCGCGCTGTTAACCGCACTGCTGATCCTGGGATCCATCCTGCTGTTCCTGACGTTCTGGAACCTCAATCAACCCACCGAAACCCCCATCTGGATTCGCGTATGGCAAAAGACCCCCTGAACACGACCCCTCCGCCCCGTATCGGAATCACGCTCGGCGATGCCGCCGGCATCGGCCCCGAACTGGTGTTGCGCGCCTTGAATAATCGAGAATTACGCGCGGAGGTTCGTCCGGTGGTTTACGGTAGCGCGGAATTGCTGCAACGTATTTCCACGGCGAGCGGCATTGCCTGGCCCGAAGCCTTGAAACTCCAGTCTCCGGAAAATCCGATCGAATGCAACGATCCGTCGGTAGCGATCCTGGTGGACAGCCCCACGCCGGACTCCCTGGTCCCCGGGAAACCCCAGGCGATCTGCGGTCGGCTGGCGGCAAACTGGATCAAGGCGGCGGTGCGGGATGCCCTGGCCAAACGACTGGATGCCATCGTCACCGCCCCGATCTGCAAGGCCGCGCTCCATGCCGCCGGCATGGACTATCCCGGACACACCGAGATGTTGGCGGACCTGACGGGTTGTCGCGATGCCTCCATGTTTTTTTGGAGCCCACGACTCGCGGTTGGACTGGTGACCATTCACGAAGCGATTTCGAACATACCGCCCCTGATCTCCCGCGAACGGGTGCTGGTTACGATTCGCCGGGTCGCCGCGGCCATGCGCACCGCGCAATGCCCATGCCCGCGGATTGGCGTGATCGGATTGAATCCGCATGCCGGAGAAAACGGGCTGTTCGGCGACGAGGAATCCCGCTGCATCGCACCGGCCATTGCGGCAGCACGCGGCGAAGGCATTCTCGCAAGCGGCCCCCTGGTTCCCGATACCGTTTTTTGCGCCCTGGAGACAAAACCATACGACGCCTATGTCGCCATGTACCACGACCAGGGCTTGATTCCCTTCAAGTTGCTGTCCTTCGACGAAGGCGTCAACATCACGCTGGGACTCCCACTGATTCGCACTTCTCCCGACCACGGCACGGCTTTCGATCTCGCCTGGCAGGGAAAAGCATCCCCCTCCAGCCTGCTGGCGGCACTGCGGCGCGCCCGTGACATGGCTTTGACTCCGCCCGCATAATCCCGGGTGAATTTATCATGGATCGACTTCGTTTTCAGTTCCTGGGCACCGGCACATCCACGGGGGTACCCATGATTGGGTGCGACTGCCCGGTGTGCCGTTCTCCTGACCGTCGCAACCGGAGGATGCGCTCCAGCCTGCATGTTCAGGCCGGCCCCGTATCCTTCGTGGTCGACACGCCGCCGGATTTTCGCGAACAAGCCTTGCAATACGGTCTGAGGCACCTGGACGCGGTGCTTTTCACCCATGCCCACGCAGATCATATTTTCGGATTCGACGACATCCGGCGCTTCAACACCCTTCAAAACAACCATCCCATTCCAGCCTATGCCGCGACGGAAACCGTGGTCGAGTTGCAGCGCATTTTCGCCTACATGACGCGGGCGGGCCAGAAGGGGCTGTATCGCCCCAAAATACGCTTCATGCCGGTCGAGTCCTCCTTTCGAATCGCCCCCCTCGATCCGTCCGCGAACGATCCGGCGGAAGCGGTTGAAATCGTACCGTTCGACGTGATCCATGGCACCGATCGCACGCAGGGCTTCCGCATCGACTGGCGCGGGCGCAGCCTTGCCTACGCGCCGGATTGCCAGTCGTTGCCCGTCGCCAGCCTGCCATTGATCCGCGGCGTCGACATAATGATCCTTGACGCCTTGCGCTATCGTCCGCATCCCACGCACATGAACATTGCCGCGAGCCTGTCCCTTCTGAACCAGATCGGAGCGCGCCGGGCCTACCTGACCCATCTGTGTCATGACATCGATCACGCCTCGCTGTCCTCCCAATTGCCGGCCGATGTACTGGTCAGTTACGACGGTCTGAAAGTCGCACTATGACTTCGTCCGCCCCCTCCCCCGCCACGAGCCTTGCCGACCTGGCGGCGCGTTTGCCGGTCAACGCGGTACTGCCCGAGGTTGCACGGGCTTTGCGCGCCAATCGAACGGTGGTGCTGCAGGCTCCTCCTGGCACCGGCAAAACCCTGCTGACGGCTCCGAGGATGCTGAGGGAGCCGTGGCGACAGGACCGGCGCATTTTATTGTTGGAGCCGCGGCGCCTGGCGGCGCGCGCCGCGGCGCGCGCCATGGCCGGAAGGTTAAACGAACCCGTGGGAGCGACAGTCGGCTACCGCATGCGACTGGAGCGTCGTATCGGAAACGCCACCCGCATCGAAATCCTAACCGAAGGATTGCTGGCGCAGCGCTTGCTCCACGATCCGGAAATCCACGATACGGCACTGGTGATCTTCGACGAAATCCACGAACGCAACCTGATGTCGGATTTCAGCCTGGCGTTGCTGTTGGAAACCCGCCGCATCTTGCGGCCCGACCTGCGACTGGTTATCATGTCCGCCACCCTGGACACGGCGGAATGGATGGCGCGCCTGGATGACGCCGTGGCGATTCAAGCGCCGGCGCGCGCCTTCCCCGTCGAAACTCGATACCTGCCACGAACGCCCGCCGAGCCCTTGCCGCAACAGGCCGCCGCGGCCGTGGGTCGCGCCCTGCGGGAAAACCCTACGGGCGGCATCCTGGTGTTTCTGCCGGGCGAGGCCGAGATTCGTCGAACCGCGGAACGATTGGAGGCCATGGAATTGCCACCCGACGTTCGCCTCCATCCGCTCTACGGCGCCTTGACACGCGAACGACAGGACGCCGCGGTGGCCCCGGCCGCATCGGGAACGCGCAAGGTGGTGCTGGCCACCTCCATTGCCGAATCCAGCCTGACCATCGAAGACATACGTATCGTGATCGACGGCGGCTGGATGCGGGTGCCGCGCTTCGCCCCACGCTATGGCATGTCGCGCCTGGCGACGCTGCGCGTGAGCCGTGACCGCGCCGATCAGCGCCGTGGACGCGCCGGTCGCACCGCGCCCGGCATCTGTTACCGGCTCTGGGACGAAATCGCGGATCGGCAATTGCCGCCATTCTCCGAACCGGAAATCCTGAACGCCGACCTAGCGCCGATTCGACTGCAGTGCGCCTTCTGGGGCGCCCGCGAGATCGAAGACCTGCCCTGGCCCACGCCCCCGCCATCGGCGGCCTGGCGACAGGCGGGGGACTTGCTGCAACGTCTGGGAGCGCTTGACGCCGAAAGACGCATTACTCCGCATGGACGCGCCATGGTAGGGACTCCTTTGCATCCACGCTTGGCGCATATGGTCGAATATGCCGTCACCATCGGGTGCCCGCAACGCGCCTGTCTGCTGGCCGCCGCGCTGGAGGAAGCCAATGGCAGCGGGTTTCCACGCCACGAAACCGATGCCCGCCGACTGCTGGACTTGCTGGAAACGGACCGTCCGCCTTCTGGAAGCGCCGGACCATGGGTCCGACGTGCGCGAAAACTCGCGGCGCGCTGGGGGCGTCGCCATGCCCTGTCCGACCGGATCGTGCCGCCCACCGGCAGAATGCTCGCCTGGGCCTTCCCTGAGCGCATTGCACAACGACGGGGTCCCCCGGGACATTTTCGCTTGTTGATGGGTCAGGGGGCGGAGCTCGATCCGTCCGAGTCCCTGGCCGCCGCGGAATGGCTTGCCGTAGCGGAATTGCAGGGCGATGCCCGTGACGCGCGCATCCGGCTGGCGGCTCCCATCGATCCCGACGAAACTGCGGACGACCTGGCCCACCTGGTCCAGGTCGAAGTCAAAGTGGCTTGGGATCGACGGGCCGAACGGGTCGTGGCGCGACGGCGGCGTCTGCTGGGAGCGCTGGTCCTGGGCGACGCCCCTCAACCGGACCCCGACATCCGGCTGGTGAGACAAGCGCTCTGGGAAGGTCTGCGAATCAAAGGCGTAGCCAATCTGGGCTGGACCCCCGCGGCCCGAAACCTGCAGGCTCGGATTCTGTTCCTGCGGCGGGTTCTGGGGAACGAAACCTGGCCGGATGTCGGCGACGCGGCCCTGGCGCGAGCGCCCGATGACTGGCTGGGCGCCTGGGTGGACGGAATCGGTTCTTGGGAGGCGTTGCGCGGTCTTCCGCTCGAACCCTGCCTGTTGGCTTTGATTGGAGGGCAGCGGCGCGAACTGGACCGTCTGGCCCCGTCCCACTGGAAATTGCCCAGCGGTCGGCGCGCACCCATCCGTTACGACCAGGGCGAAACTCCCGCGCTGGCCGTCAAAATTCAAGACGCCTTTGGAATGCCGGATACCCCCCGTCTCGTCGGAGGCCGCATCCCGGTAGTGCTGCACCTTTTGTCGCCGGCGCAACGGCCCATGCAGATCACCCAAGATCTGGCCGGTTTCTGGCGCAACGGCTATCCGCGGGTGCGTAAGGAACTACGCGGCCGCTACCCGAAACATGCCTGGCCCGAAGATCCGCAAGCCCATCAACCCCAGGCGTAAACCGGACGCGGACCCAAGCGAAGATGTTTGTCCGACGGCAAGTGCACCTTGTTTCCAAGGGCATCGCGGGCCTGCCTGACCGGCACCGGTGTCCGGGCGGCCACCTGGCTTTCATGCGCCCACCCCACCAGCAATGGCTCGCCGACGACATTGACACAATGCAGCAGATAGGCACGCCGCGGATCCGCGCCTTCAATCGGCACCCGTTCGATAAACGTGCCCCCCGCCGTCCATTCAAGCCAGAGACGTAACGCTTCAAAAGCGGGCCTTCGGCGCCAACCGGCGGGGTCTCGATCGTCCACGAGTCCAAACCCGTGCGCCGCCAGTCTCCAAACCACCGTCTGACGCACCAGTCCGGAACAGGTCGCCAGCAAAACATAGCGCAGCAAATAGTCGGCGTACTCATCCTCGCTGACGCTGGGGTCGCGTCGCCGGGGACCGGGCGATTCCCAGGGCGCCCCGACGGGGGAATAAACCCCCGTGCCGCGCAGGGGCCAGTTAACCTCCGAAACAATCAACCCATCCCCGCAGCGGTCCCCGCAACAACGAGCCGCGGCCCGCGCCAGGGCAAACTTGTCGAGCGTGTCGATCAACCCCTGGGGATTCTCGGGCGCGCCGCGCCGATCGACATAAAGGTGCATAGAGAGCGCATCCCAGCCAACCCCGGGGGGAAGCTGCCGCAGGGCCGCCAGGGTCTGTGGCAGATCGAAATCGATGCTCGCGGGACCGATCAGCTTGACTTGGGGAAAGTCCTGTCGCAAGGCGGGCAGGCAGGAAACCAGGCGGCGGTAGTCATTAAACCCCCAGAGCCCCCACTTGACGCGGTTAATGGCATGCCCGAACTCCAGCCACTCGCTGGCCAAACCGGCTTCCGCCAACACCTGGCGACAAAATTCCTCCCAGGACGCGGGATCGCTCACGGCCCGGCGATCCTGCAGCAAGCCTCCCGACAGGCGAAACCCCTCGGAATGCAATTCTTGAAAGGTCGCCAGGCGACGGCGACGGCGGGACGGATCGTCGTGATGATGAAAGCGCATGAAAACATCACGGATTCCCAGCGCCCCCAGCAGATCTTTCTCGTGTGCCAGATGCTCCGGCGCGCCATCCAACGCCACCACGAGCGCCGCTTCCAGCTTGATTGGGCGCGTAAATGCCTCCTGCCGTAAACGATGCGCTTGCCGGGCCAGACAGGGCAAGACGGGCAGCGTGGCGCCGATCAACGTCGGAAGGCGTCCCATCTCATAGTAGCGGTGACGATCGCGCGGACGCAACGTGGGAATCGGTTGCGCCGAACGACGGTCCCAAATCCATTGTTCGCGTGGTGCGGGATAAGTGGCGGGATGACCATGCACGGCGCGCCGTAGCCCCTCACGCCAGGGGTGTCGCCATGAACGTGTCCGGGTGTGCCAGTCGAACAGGATGCGAAAGAAACGTTCCCGGCGCAACCAACGACGGTCGGGAGGAGCGCGCCAATACATTTCGAAAAACACACGACGCAGGTCGGAAGGCAGCGCGATGCGCGACAGGTCGAACGCGCGGTCACGCGATGACAGCCTCCGTTTACATCGGGCGCGGTTGAGGTCCAGGAAACAAACACGGTACCCATCGGAGAGGTCATCATCGCGCACCAGCATGATGTTCTGGTTGCCAAGGTCGCGATGCTGGCATCCCGCGTCATGCAATTTACGCACGGCACGAGCCACCAGGGCCAACCGCTCCATGAACAGCGCGCATTCCGGTTCGTGGGCAAACAGACGAACCAATTCGTCTTTAAAACTGATCCCCCCCTCAAGGTAATCCGAAAGAAAAAAACTTTCCCGCAGACGTCCGCGCTCCCAGCGTTCGACACAGGCCCAGGGTTCGGGCGTTCCCAGCCCCTGACGGCAAAGAAACCCCGCGGTGTCGAACGAACGTTCCGCCGCGGTACCGTGCCACCGCGCCCACCAATCCCGGAGGTATCCCTGGCGGGCAAAGCGTTTGACCACGACGGACCGCCTCGGATCCCCTTCGACAGTTCGAACCTGGATCAGGTCCTTGCCGGCATGTAAGATCGAACCGCGCCCCGGCTGATCGCGCATCTCGCGCAACAACCGCTCCAACCGAGACAGCGCCAACGCCTCATCCCCACCGTGACGGATGCGTACCCGGAAAGGACCCAGTGGATGCCATTGTTGTGCCTGCATGATGAGGATGCCGAGGTGCCCCCCGCCGGAAACCCGGTCAGGACGTCTCTTCTTCCAGTCGCTGATTCTGGTCGTGCTGACGCAAGGCCGTGAGCAGATCGTCGAGATCTCCCTCCAGAATCCGATTGAGGTTGTGCATGGTCAGGTTGATTCGGTGGTCAGTCAGCCGGTTCTGGGGAAAATTGTAAGTGCGGATTTTTTGGCTGCGATCGCCCGAACCCACCAGGTCGCGCCGTTTGCGCCCCTGCTTGGTTTCCTCGATCGTACGACGTCGATCCAACAAGCGGGCTAGCAAGACCTTGAGGGCCTTTTCCTTGTTGCGATGTTGTGAGCGTTCATCCTGGCATTGAGCGACCAGTCCGGTGGGCAGATGCGTCAGACGCACGGCCGAGTAGGTGGTGTTGACCCCCTGCCCTCCATGACCCCCGGCACAAAAGATGTCGACACGAATTTCGTCAGGCGGAATGTCGATCGCGTCCTCTTCGTCGGCCTCAGGCAATACCAGGACCGTGGCGGCGGAAGTGTGGATGCGTCCCTGGGCCTCGGTGGAGGGAACCCGCTGCACCCGATGGGTGCCGCTTTCAAACCGCAGCGTCCCGTACGCTTCCTCGCCGGTAATCATGGCGATGACTTCCTTGAATCCCCCAAACTCCCCGGCATTGGAATCGAGAAGCGCGATTTTCCAGCCATGGTTTTCGCAATAGCGGCTGTACATGCGGAAAAGATCGCCGGCAAACAACCCGGCCTCATCCCCGCCGGTGCCGGCGCGGATTTCAATCAGGGCGTTGCGGCGGTCGGTGGGATCCTGCGGCAGCAGGTCCATCAGGACGGCCTGCTCGGCCTTTGGAATCGCTTCCTTCAGCATTTCCAATTCCTCGAGCGTCAAATCCCGCAGCCCGGGATCGTCTCCCGTCTCCTCGAGCAACTGCCGGTTTTGAGCCTGTTCCTCGATCAGTCGGAAATAATTCTTGACCCCTTCTTCGAGCCGTTTAAGCACCGCATGCTCGCGCATCCTGGCCTTGAGAAGCCGCGGTTGCGCGAGCGTGTCGGGATGAGCCAAGGCGCGCTCCACGTCGTCCAGCCGCTCCAGCACCCGGGCAATGCGCGCGCGATCGATCATGGAATGATCCGGCCCGATTACTTGGAAGCCATGCCGTAACGCTTGCGGAACTGATCGATCCGGCCTTCGGTATCGATCAGGGTATGCTGCCCAGTGTAATAGGGGTGACAAGCCGAACAAGTATTGACCGACATCTCCTTGACCGTCGAGCACGTCTTGATGACGTTGCCGCAGGCACAAGTGATCGTCGCCTCATCGTAATTGGGATGGATGTCCTTCTTCATGGAATGCTAATTGCCTTTCATCTTGCAAGAGTTCAAAAATCCTACCGGAATCCTCTGCCGTCGGCAAGCAGGAATTTTGCGGCACAGCAGGAATTTCAGAGTCCCTTTGCACGGGTAGGAATCGTGCCATTTCTTCGCATGCGCCAGAGAAATTCAGGAGACAGAAGTGTGTAGTGCATCCGCGGAAGGGGCGCGGTGAAGAGGGTCCAGGGCGTGACCGTAATCGTGCTCGCCCCCCCATCACCTCCGGCAGACGATTTCGACAGCGCCGAGCCCGAGCAAGTGGTTTCGTCGGTCCGCAAAATCAAGCAAATGCCGACCCGCAAAGGCCCTTGGGGACGCGATGCGGACCGACGAGGGCCGGACCGCCACCATCCCCGACGGATTGCCGGACCTGGTTTTCAGTGACGACGACTGGCAAATCTTCAAACGCGCGGGACGCGATGCGGACCGAACGCCGCCACCCGATTCCGGGAACCAGATTGCCCCGATGCTGCCCGCGTCCGAGTGGTAACATCCCCGACGCGCTGGCCGATTTTGGGCGCGTTCCGACTTGGTAAAAGCATTAAAGTCCACGCTTGAACGCGCTTGAACACGGACGCACTTGCTAGCACTTTTGTTAGCACCTGGAGAATTTAACGGCGCGCAATTTTCATCATGTGCATGTATATCGACGCTTTACGAACCGTGGCGGAGGGAGAGGGATTCGAACCCCCGATACCTTGCGGCATGCCGGTTTTCAAGACCGGTGCTTTCAACCACTCAGCCATCCCTCCAAAACATCGATTTCAAAAGACTTACGCCAGTTTGCGTGGCGCGCGCCCAGACATTTACATACAGTCATGACCGTTTCATGCCATATTTCGTTCTGTCGGGAACGAAAAGACAAACCATCATGTCTGAAGCAGTGCCGAGAATACGCGAAGAGAACAACAAAGGCAAGTCTACACGGTTCGTTGTGGACTATGGTCGGGATCGTCACGGAAAACGCATTCGCAGGACCTTTAATTCCAGCGAAGAAGCCCAAGCCGACATCACACGAGACGACGTAACCCGATGGCTTCGGGGTCCGTTCACGCAACGACGCGAGGGATTGCCCGCGTCCCCTCTTTCGCGGAAGCATTACCTGACGGTGGTCGGAGGGTTGTTCAATTTCGCCATCGAACAGGAATACATCAAGAACAACCCGCTTGATAAGAAGTCCCGGCGCCGCCGGGTGGCCGCCGGAAGCAGAAGGGAATGGAAATAGATCCAGGAGTTCGAGATGGGCATCATCAAACCGAACAGCATACCTCTTGGAATACGCGGCGACCATGTTCGCTGCGTCACTACGGCGAATCCAGCTTTTCGCGTCCGAGGATGCAAATAAATTCGCCCCCCCCATTCAAGTGCACAGGCTACATGCAGTGCATCCATGGCGCGGACGGGGCTTGTTCTCAGAATACGGATGGCGGACCCGATGACCGAAGCATTGAAGTTAAGGAATGCCCCCGAGGCACACCCATCCGTTTCGAGAGGTTAAAGATCGTAGAGATGCGGGTCACGCCGGGGCGGTCGCAACAGCGAACGCAGCCGGCGAAGGGAAGATTCCGGCGGCAGGAAGGGGTCTTCGGTCTCCAGCGAGTCGCCCAACTCGGACTCAAGGGACTCCGGATTCTCGCCTGCCTCCATTCTTGCAAGCGCCTCGGTCATGCTTTCGCTGAGCCGCATGCCACCGGCCTCGGCCAGTTTTCGCATGGCCAGGGCCGCCTGCCTGGGATCGTTTTCGTCGACACGCTCGAGTTCTCCCGCCATGCGTTCCATCGCGTTGGCCATGCGTTCCTCGTCGAATCCGGCATCGTCATCGTCGCTTTCGTTCCCGTCGCCGGAGCGCAGGGCCGCAAACAGCGAGACTTCCTTGCGCAGGGGCTTGCCGCAGCGGGGACAATCGGGCAGGCCTTGCGTTCCCAGCCGACGGGCAAGAAACGAAAAGATCATGTTGCAATCCGAACAGTAGAATTCGTAAATCGGCACGGGGTTCTCTCCTTGGCAATTCTCACCGATCTTCGGGACTTTCGACGGCGCGAAGCGATTCGTTAAGTTGCGGTGGCACGTTTGGTTTGTCCTGCCAGGGCAGCGCCTGGTAATGGCGCAAGACGACGCCGGCCAGGAAAAGCGAACCGCAGACCAACACCAGGCCCTGTTCTTTTTCGGCCCAGAATTCGGCCGAGGCGAGCGCGGATTCCAGTTGATCGACGGCCTGAGCTTCGATCCGCATCCGGCGCATGTGTTCGGCGGTGGCTTCCGCGGCCAGGCTGCGTGGCGAAGGGGTCGTCACCGCCCACCCCTTGCGGATCCGGGGCGCAAGCGGTTTGAGAAACGCGTCCAGGTCCTTGTCGTCGCAAAACCCGGCCACCATGCCGACCGGCCCCTTAAACCTTAATCCCCGAAGTGCCTGAAGCAAGGCCCGTGCGGCATCGGGATTGTGGGCGCCATCGACAATCACGGGCGGAAGACGTTTGACGAGCTGGAAGCGTCCCGGCCAGGTAAGGCTCTGAAGCCCGAGCTTGAAGGCCTTATCGGGAAGCGACAGACCCAGGACCTGTTCGAGCGTTTCAAGGGCCGCCACCGCGGTGGCGACATTTTCGATCTGATACAATCCGTTTACACCCAACGTCAGCGCGCCGAGTTCATGCTGGGGGCTGGATACCTGGATTTTCAGTCCGGACAGGTCGTTCTTGAGCCGGGTCACGCTGACAACTGCCCCGGCTTCGGTTATGGGCGCCTTTAGCCTGTCGGCCACTTCGCGAATACGCGCGGTGGCTTCGGACGGCATGTCACCGACGATGACCGGGCGTCCGGATTTTACAATGCCGGCTTTTTCGCCCGCCACCTGTTCCAGGGTATTGCCCAGGTATTCGCAATGTTCCAGACCGATGCGGGTAATTACCGAGAGCAACGGCGTAAGCACGTTGGTCGCGTCCAGACGTCCGCCGAGCCCGGTTTCGACCACCACCAGACGGACCTCGCTCCGGCGGAAAATTTCGAACGCGGCGGCCGCGGCACATTCGAAAAACGTCGGCGCCTCGCAAACATCGGGATCGAGACTCTCCGCGGCAGCCTCCACATCTCGCAACACCTCGGCCAGCAGGTCCTCTCCCACGGGCAGGCCGCCGATGCGAATGCGCTCATTGAAGCGCAGTAGATGCGGCGAGGTAAACAATCCCGCGGTCATTCCGGCGGCGCGCAGCACGGATTCGATCATGGCCGCCACGGACCCCTTGCCGTTGGTGCCGGCCACATGCACGGCCGCCAGGGCCTGCTCGGGATGATTTAAGCGTTCCATCAGGCCCAGCATGCGTTCCAGCCCCGGACGCATTCCAAAACGACGCCGTGCATACAAGCGTTGCAAAATGTCTTCGATCATGGCCGTATCACTCCATGCGGGTCAGGGGCACATCAACCGCCAGGGCCTTGGAAGGGGCTTGTCCGTCGGGGGGCAGTACCAGGACCCCTTGCAGACGGGGAGGCAGGACGCCTCCGGGGAAGCGGGGAAGCTCGACACAAAGCCGCGCTTCGCGTCGCTCCCAGGGGTCTTGCATTCGGTAACGCAGCAGGTCCCGTTGCAAGGGAAAGAAGCGCGGCGGGGCCGCGGCCTCCAGCGGCGTCCCTTCCGGGGCCGTCAGACAAATCCTGACGGCGGTTTCGGAGGCCCGGGCCTCGATCTCCCACCCTGCGCTCTCCACCGGCAGCCGCCGGGCCATGCGTTCAAAGAGGTCCCGCGGCGGCTCTTCACCGGGCTGCAACGGCAGATGCAGGAGCAGTTCGGACGATACCGGAATGCAAATATCGCGGCAGACCAGCCAATTCGCGCGCGCCTTGAGGGTCAGGCCATCCTCCGGCGGGGGACGTTCCAGCAGCAGGGACTGGATCAGCAACACTTCCTTCTCGTAGCCGAAGCTAACCATGTCGCCCTCGGCAAAAGCAATCGGCGCTGGAAACTGAAGTGGCCCATCGGCTCGCACTCCTTCCGGCAGTTCCCACTCGATTGCGGGAGGCATGCCGGAATCGCCCGAATTGATCCAGTAACCGTGCCAGCCAGGATCGAATTTCACATGAACCCCGACACGAAACCGTCCGGAGGTTTCGGAGAGTGTGGCCACATCGGCCAGCAAGGTGGCACGCGAAGGCGATTGCGCGAGAAGCTTCGGACCGGCCATCGACAGGAGTGCCAGTATCAGAAAATATCTCACGTTTGCATGCATTGCGATTCCTCTTGGATTTTCGTTCGAAAACGGGGCATCATGGGGTCGTTGCGTCGGCCACGACCACCTCGCGTGGCAACAGCAGTTCCCTGCCATTGCGCGCCAGGTAGGGCGGCACCGTCAGCAGTCGCCGCGACGACTGGCATTGATGAAATTTCCACAACTTGCCGTCCTGGCCCTCCGCGACGGGGACTTCAAAATACCCGGCTTCCTTCATGGAGGCGAAGTCGAAAGCAACCTGCCCGTCGGGGCTCCGAAGGGTGCCCTTGTCGTTGGCGGCATACCCCGCCACCGTGCGGGTGCCCCTGGGAACGTAAAAATACAGCGACCAACGTCCTTGCAGATTCGGCACCCGGTCCATCGAAGAGCGCAACGTCATCGGCAGGCCTTCCGGCCAGACGACCTTGGTCATATCCCCTCCATCGTTCCACTCCAGGCGGTGAAGCCCCTCGTAAGGGCTGGACAAGGTAACGGCGTATTTCTGGCCATCCGGCGGGGTGGTGTCGTCATGAGAAACGGCCTCCAGGGTAGCGTGTTGGGGCGAAAAGAGGTTGAAACGCACGTTGCCCCGGTTGCGGTAGCGCGCGATCATGCCGCCCGTGACCTTCAATTCGATCGAGCCGGGGGTCTGTCCGATCCAGGTATAGTATTCCAACCGACCCCGACTGCTGTATCCCATGTCCCCCAACGCGACTTCCGGCAGGTTTAAAGGCGTCGCCGGCACCAGGTCTTCGCCGTATTCGACCGGCGTAAAGGCAAAGATGTCGTTGGACGACACGCCGCGGGTGAGCATGGCAAGGATTTCATCGCGGGGAATCGGACGCGTATCCTTGAGGGGATTCTTGTCCGCGGACACCTGCCACTCGGTCCCGGACGGCAACCTCACCGCCCGGTCGCGGGAAGGTAGATCGCGATGCAGGGACTTGGAGGAAATCATCATGCTTTTGCGAATGCGGTATCCATACTTCAACATATCCTCGAACAACGCCTGACGTTCCGCCCCGGACGCATTCGCGTAGGCAAAATATTTTTCCACGTAGCGGGTGTAGAGCACCAGGTCCAGGATGCGGGCGGCAATGGCTTCATCCCCCGCCGCCGCTTGCAGGGCGGTTTGCAGGTCGCGATACATCCGTCCGATCAAGTCCTCGCTCAGCAAGGGCCGATTGACGCCATCGATCCGCGCGTAAAATTCGTCCATGGCGTCACGGGCCGGCCCGAAGGCACGCGTCAGGAAATCCTCGCGCAGGCTCTCGAAGTCCTCGGCGGTCCGCACATCCCAAAGCATTCGTGCCGCCAGCCAGTAGCCCAGTCCGCTGCATCCCCAGTCGTTCCCGCCGGACGCAATCATGAAACGCGCCCCCAACCGATAAAACTCGGGAATCGTTTTGCGCAGGTAGCCGCTGTTGGCGGCCCTTGCGGCGCCCGGGCGGTTCTTATCCCAGGTATGCACGGAGAAATATTCGCGCACCCCGGTCGTGGCGCCCTGTTTTTGCCATCCTTCCATCACGGCCTGGGGGCTGAATCCTCCCTGCGTGAAGGCCGTCGCGGCACTGACGATCACGTGGGGATGCACGGGGATGGAGGGGGGCGGACTGTGCTGGTTGTAGGCGTACATGCCGACGTATTTTTCGCCCAGTCCCAGCCCGTTGATGGCCTCGGCGACTTCGTTGGCAAGCATCAGCGCCCGATCGCTGACACTGCCCAGGTCGGCACAGGCATCGCATTCGCACCAGCCGCCACCATCCGAAGGATCCATGGAAATCGAATCCCGGTCCGGATGGGCCTGCATGGTCTCCACGGCATGCGCGACAACCAACCGTCGCAAGCCCGGATTGGAAATGCAGAATTTTTGTCCCTTGCGCTCCCCTCCCACCAGCGCAAGGTATTCGGGATGCGCCGCAAATTCTTCGCGCCTGGCCCTGAGAATCCTGCCGTAGGCATGCCCGGTCTGGAGATTGAAAGCCCCGCCCATACGATTACGCACCTCCCAATCGGCATAATGGTTTTTCTCTTCCTGTCCCCAGGCGCCATAGCCGTAGTGCATGCGCCGCAACCAGTAGGAAGGACTCTGCCGCGTATCCAGCGTCACTTCCAGGCGGGACAAGCGCGGAACGATTTCCCAGACCGGGCCGGGAAAATACTGGCGAAAGCCCAGGCTTCCCAGCATATCCCACACAGCGTGCCGTACCGCGAATTCCGTGGCGCCGATCAGGTAAATTCCCCGCTCGTGGCTTCGCAAAAGGTAGTCTTCACGTCCCGAGGGTTGTTCCGGATTGAATTGGCAATTCAGGTCGAGTTCCGGGAAATCGGACGCGCGTCCCACGACGATGCCTTCCCGTCCATCCCCCTGGACAACCGCAAACGTGGCGCCGGACATCCGCCCCAGCATGGTGGCCAGTTCCCCGGCGGCCTGGCGCACCCCGTCGGAGGATTCCGCCGCCACCACCACCGTCAGGACGGCACGGCCCTGTTCCGCCAGGACGGTGCTCGGAGGGGCGCTCCCATTGGGCTGGGCGGACACGACCGATGGCGGCCCGGCCACCATTCCGCCAAACAAAACCACCCCCAGAAGCGACGACGACAAGCGGCTTCCGGGTCGATTCTTCGACGGCTCTTTCAAGCGCTGCAACGCGCGGCGTTCGTGTTCCCGCAATTTTTCCAGTTCTTCAGGCGGCAGGTTTGTAGTTGCGGCCGCAAATTCCAGGTTCGCCTCCGGGAGGGCGCGTTCGAACAGAAAACGCGCCCGCGGAACGTGAAAATCGGAGGTTACCACCACCACGCGATCGGCGTCATGCCGCCGGATGATCTGCGCGGCCAGTTGAGCATCCTCGACGGTGTTCGCGCTCTCGACCCCCTCGAGGAAACGACGCGATTCGAGTCCGGCGTCGAGCAGGTTGCGGCGTTGATGCGCATGGTGCGGCAAATCCGTGGTGTTAAAATGTTCCCCCCATCCACCGGTCGGCAGGATCAGAGCCCCGGGCTCGGCACGCGCCGCTTCCAGGGCGCGACGGCCGCGTTCCAGGGCGATTTGGGACAGGTTGCCCTGCTCGTCGTTCGGGGCGCCCAACACCACGATGATGGTTTCCGCCATAACGTATCTCCGGCACGCATGTCTCAGTGAGACGTGCGGCAAAAGTCATCCGTGCCAAACACCGTAAGGATTTCGCCGAAATAAATCCGGTGGTAGTCCCGCGTCGGGTAATGTTTCTCGATCGCGGCATCCAGAAAGCCGGCCGGGGCCATCTCCTGCTCGTACATCTTGCGACATTCGAGCGTCAGTTCGGCCTCGGCATAGCCGGGGGCGGCCACCTGTCGCGAAGCCACCGGGGTGAGCCCCGCCGCGGCAATTTTGTCGCCATCACGCCCCGACCGCGAGCCCAGCAACTGGAGCGCCGCGCGACAACTCTCCGGAAAGGCGCACAGCGTAAACGAATCCTGGGCATCGATAAATTGACGCGTATGCCTTCCCGGACGCACAACCACCTGCGCGAAGGGACGGCCCCACATCGTGCCCAGACTGCCCCACCCCACGGTCATGGCATTGAAGGCCCCGGAGGAAAAATCGCCGGCCGTCAGAAGCAGCCATTGTTGTGACCAGAGATGATGCGGACGACAAACCAGATCGGCAACAGGTATCGCTTTCATGGCCACATGGTAGCCGATTATGCGCTTCGAGTCCATACGGGGGGCGCCTTACGATGGCTGAAACGCACCAGGAATTACGAACACAGAATTCGTTCTAAAACAACCCAGCGGACTCACACCCGGTCCGCCATCCAATCCATCTTGCGGGTCAACCACAGCACCGGGGGCATCGCCATCAGCAAACACAACAGCAGGGCGAAACCAATGCCTCCGAAAAGAACGTTCCAGGGCACACTGAGCGTGGCGGGAAGTCCTCCAAAGGGCATCCAGGCCCGGGTCCAGCCCGTAAAGGCCCACCCGATGCACAAACCGGACAACAGACTGACCAGCACACCGCAGACGGCGGTCAGCAAGGCTTCGGCCAGCAGCATGCGCCCAAGCTGATGGCGGGTCATGCCGACGGCGCGCATAATGACGATTTCATGCCGGGCGGCCTGGAAGGCGGCGATGATCAGCGTTACCATCCCGGTGCAGAGCACGATCAGCGACCAGAAGGGCGCGCGTGCCATGTCTCCGATCAACTGGTTGCCGTGGGCAATCGTCCCGTCCTCGATTTCGTCGCGATGATGCACGCGAATCGTGTTGTCGTCCCCGATTTCCAGCCGCTCGCGCAGATCCCTCTCCAGGCGTTGTCCCGCCGTCAGGGGACCCAGCTTTCGGTAGTTTTCGCTGAAATTGGCCCAGAGAAAATAGGTGCGCCGGAAATTGCCGCTGACGGCGCGCGCGGCCTCCTCGCTCACGAACACGGGGCCGAGGGTCATGGGAGGCATCCCGTGACGGCCGCGCAACTGGGCGCGCGAGGTCACCAGGTGCCAGTTCAGGTCCACGATGCCGGCGATCTCGAAGGAAGGCGAAGCCTCCTGCGCCTGTTGCCCGGTCGTTATCGCGCCGGACGGCCCGGTCCCGGGGTGGGCGCGTTTGCGGAGCGTCAGGCGGTCGCCTAGCCCGAGACCGCTTTGCCGGGCGAACATCCGGGTGATGACGCATCCGCGGTTGCGCGTCATGGCGGCGGACGCCGTCGCGGCGTCGCCCGCGACGAAGCGAAACGCCGCCAGCGGGCGGTCGCCGCCCAGGGCCCTGGCCGGGTCCGCGCCGCACAACAAAACATTCGGCACCTGGGGGCGTCGTCCCTCGCGCTCGGCGATCCGCCGCGTCAACGATTCGTCCAACGGGAATTGCTCGGCTTCCAGGGCCAGGCAACGACCGTCCCGCACGCCCTCAAGGGACGGCAGGGTGTCCAGGGTCTCCCGCGGAATCCCCCTGGGCAGAATCGAAACGATCGCATCCGGAAATTCCGGGCTGGGCACGAACGGGGCCATCATGGACCCGCCCCAGACGTGAATGGCGATGAAGGTGCCCAGTCCCACCGCCAGGGTCAACACCATGATCGTGACCCTGGCCGCGTCGCGACTGCAACGCCGCCGCAATAGGCGGGCATCCAGCGCCAGCATGCGCGACAGCAAGGGCGTCAGTCCCTGCTCCACCCACCGGATCAGCGCGGGAAGACACAACACCAGCCCCGCCAGGTGGGACGGCAGGCCCACCAGCAGCAGCAACAGGCTGAGCGACAGGGGGGACAGGTTCCAGGGCAGGGCCAGCAGGGGCAACGGCAGCAGCAGCGCCAGTCCCAGCCAGGTTTTACGCCGCGAAGGCGTATCCAGGGTGCGCTCCCGGTCCGGCAGCAAGTCCAGGGGACGAATTCGCAGACTGACGCGGCATGGATGCCAGCAGGCGATGCCGGCAATCGCGAGAGCCAGCGCCGCCGTGCCCGCGGGCGGGCCCCAGCCCATCGCCGCCCCCACGGGGAAGGTCTCGGGCATGCGGCGCACGAACCCCTCCAGCAGCAGACGCCCTCCCAGGGTGCCGATCAGCCACCCCAGGGCCGCGGTCAGGAAGGATTCGAACACCACCATGCGGGCCACCTGGCGCGCCGTCATGCCGACGGTCCGCAACAGGGCCATGGTGCGCAGTTTGCGGTCCAGACCCAGCGTCAGGGTGTTGAAAAGCATGCAGAAGGCGGTCAGTGTCGTCAAGGTCAGCAACAGCGGCGCCTGGCGCTTGAAATTGCGCAATTTATCGTCGGCCAGTTGTCCCGCCAGGTGCTTCCGGTCCACCACGTGCAGACCGGGGGACGACCCCCTCGAGGAAGGCGCGGCATCGTTCGACACCACCTGCCGCAGGCGGTTTACGTCTGCGGCCCGGCGCAAGCGGCAGAGTGCCAGGTTCGGGGGCCGCCGCCGCCAATCGTCCCCCAGCACGCGGCGCATGACCGCGTCGGAGGCAAAAACGGTGGGAAACCCCCGAACGGTTTCGTGCTGCCGCAGGATCGCGCTGATTTTGACGGTGACCGTGCCGTTGGGAGTGATGAGCACCAGGGAGGAACCGAGCGGGGGCGGGGCCAGGCCCCGGGGAGAGAACACGGCTTCGCTGACCGCCGCCAGCGGTTCGTCGGATTCGGCCTCCGGCCATTGCCCCTCGACGGTCACGCCCCGGTAGGGATTGCCGCCCCCGCACGAAACCAGGCCCGCCACCAACGGTGGCCCCTGCATCACCCGGCCTTCGGGACGGTAGTCCAGCGGCGCGGACAACACGGAATAGGGATGGACCTCCAGAACACCCGGCACCGTGTCCAGGCTCGCGAGCACCGGTTCCGGAATTCCCTGCCCCGCCCCCTGGGGACGGCGCCCGCCCCCACGCCGCCCCACGGACAGGCCGACGCCCTCGCTGGTGACCCAGGCATCGAACGGCGCGGTCATGGCGGCGGCCCGCGCCGGGCTTTGCCTCATGGACGTGACGGTCAACCCCAGCGACCAGGTCAAAAGCCCGACCGCGGCGGCCACGCCGCCGACCGCGACCACAAAACGCACCTTGTCGTGCCCAAGGTCCTTGGTGACGATTTTCTCAATCATGGTTCGAGGTGGCCGCGACGGCCTGCATGGTAGCAAGATAACGACTGGACACGCGGGAGGAATCGTGCCGGGTTTCGAAGCTTTCGACGATGCGCCCATCGCACAGCAAGTGGGCCTTGTCGGCCGTGGCGGCCACCACGGGGTCGTGGCTGACCATCAGGATCGTGCAACCGGTGCGACGGTTGGTCTCGCGCAACAAGGCGCAAAAGCCGCGTCCCGCAAGCGCGTCCAGGTTGCCGGTCGGCTCGTCGGCCAGCACCAGCGCCGGTCCCGACACCAGCGCGCGCGCAATGGCCACCCGCTGGCGTTCGCCACCGCTCAGTTTCGCGGGACGATGCCGCCGCCGCGTCCCGAGGTGCAACATCCCTAGCAGGTCATCCACCCGACCGGGCTCGGGAGACCGCCGGTCCAGCATCAGGGGCAGCAGAATGTTTTCCTCGGCCGTCAAGGTCGGCACCAGGTTGAAGTCCTGGAAGATCAGCCCGATGTGGCGGCGTCGAAACCGGGTCATGATATCGTCCTTCAGGCCGACGATATCCTTCCCGGCCACCCGGATGCGGCCTTCATCGGCGGTCAGCAGTCCCGCCAGGAGATGCAGCAGGGTGCTTTTACCGGAACCGCTGGGTCCCATCACGACTTCAAAAGCCCCGCCCGCCAGGCGCAGGTTGACGCCATCCAGTACCGGCACGCTATCGGGGCCCATGCTGAAATTCTTGCGCAGGTCTTCCACCTGCAAGGCCAATGGGTCTGCACTCGTATTCATTTCTGTTGTAAACGCCGCCGGACGCCGCATGGTTCAAGATGCCATTGACATCCCCGCGTCCATTCGATATGTTGTGATCTCTTTCGGCACGCCCCCTTCGTCTATCGGCTAGGACATCAGGTTCTCATCCTGGAAAGAGGGGTTC
>CAZIUM010000013.1:0-25819 GCA_964542285.1 uncultured Lentisphaerales bacterium | reverse complement strand
ACCTCGTCAAGCGGCTCGTCACCCTCGCCCTTGAAACCCGTCGCATCGTCCAGAGTCTCCCCCAGCTCGACTTCCCGGCAAGTCCCCGTCAGGTCAGCTTGCGGTGATCGACGACGCGGCGCGACTTGCCTTCGAACCGCTCGAGCGTGCGCGGCGCCACCAGGTCGACTTTCATGTTGAGCCCCGTGACTTCGTAGATGGCGCGCGTCATGCGCTCGCGCAAGTCCTGCATGTCGCTCATGCGGTCGGAAAAACAGGCCGGGTTGATCTCCACATACACGGTGACCTCGTCCAGCGCGCCCGGTCGCGAGACTTCGATGCGGTAATGGGGCGCGACATCGTCGCACTGCATCAGGGCGCTCTCGATCTGGGAAGGATAGACGTTGACGCCCCGGACGATCAGCATGTCGTCGCTGCGCCCCAGAATGCGGCTCATGCGGTGCGTGGTGCGTCCGCAGGGACAGTCGCCGTCGTCGTAGAGAAACCCGATGTCGCGTGTCCGGTAGCGCAATACCGGCAGGGCCTCGCGACACAGGGGGGTGACGACAAATTCGCCCCGGGAACCCGGCGGCAGGGGTTCGAGCGTTTCGGGATCGACCACTTCCAGCAGGAACTGGTCCTCCTGGACGTGCATGCCGTTGCGGTAGGCGCACTCGCCCGACAGGCCCGGGCCGCCGCATTCCGCCATGCCGTAGTTGTTCCAGCAACGGATACCCAGTCCCGTTTCGATGCGTTCGCGCATTTCCTCGGTCCAGGGCTCGCCGCCGAAATGCGCGTGTTCGAGCGCGAGTTCCCCGCGGGCCAGGTCCCCACCCTGAATATCCTCCATCAACTTGAGCGCATAGGATGGCGTGCAGATCAGAACCTCGGGACGCAGGTCGCGCAAGCACATCAACTGACGCGCCGAATTGCCGCTGGACACCGGCAGGATGGCCGCCCCGACGCGTTGCACGCCATTGTGCAACCCAAATCCGCCGGTAAAGAGCCCGAAGCCGAAGGAAATCTGCACCGTGTGTTCGGGACGCAAGCCGCCCCCCACCAGGAAACGAGCGCAGAGATCGGCCCAACGTTCGACGTCTCCGGCGGTATAGGCCGTCCAGGTGGGCTTGCCGGTGGTGCCGCTGGTGCCCTGGAAGCGCGCGATGCGATCGCGCGGCACGGCAACCAGTCCGAGGGGATACTGGTCGCGAAAATCCTGCTTGAGCGTGAAGGGCAGACGTTTCAGGTCCTCCAGCGATTGCAGTTGGGCGGGATCGAACCCGCATTCGGCGAACTTGCGCCGGTAAAACGGCAGGCCGACGGCACGCTCGACGGCCTCACGCAGCCGCACAAGTTGCAGCGCGCGCAACTCTTCCCGGGGCATGCACTCCCATTGCGGCTGCCAGATACGGTTCTCGACGACGGGTCGGGGGTTCATGCGGCCGCCTTTCCCTCGCGGGAACGAAACGTCAAGCGCTTCACGCCGGATCGCCTCCTGCCGCCACGGAACCGGCTTCCCGGAAAAGTTCGACGGAACTCAGCACGTCGCGTCCGGCCTTGCGAAGGGCTTCGATGGCCCTTTCGGGCTGGTCGAAGCGAAACACCAGCACGGCCTCGCGGCCATGTTTGAAAGTAAAGGCATACATGTATTCGATGTTGACGCCGGTCTCCTGGATCAGGTCCAGGATCTGCGCCATGCCGCCCGGCTCGTCGCGCACGGTGGCAGCCACCACTTCGCGCACGTTGACCACGAAGCCCGCCTCCTCGAGCACCTGCCGGGCGCGCTCCCACTCCTCGACAATCAGGCGCACGATGCCGAACTGCTGGGTGTCGGCCAGCGAAAGCGTGACAATGTTGATCCGCGCATGGGCCAGGGTGCGGCAAATGGCGTTCAGATGCCCCGGCTTGTTCTCCAGAAACAACGAGATTTGCTTGATGGTCATAACACCTCTCCGTACTTCGTGAAACAATTCATTTAAGGGCCCGCCGGTCCTCCACGCGCCGGGCCTTGCCCTCGCTGCGCGCCAGGGTGTTGGGCTCGACCAGTCGAACCTCGGCATGCACGCCCGCGGTCCGCTCGATGGCGGAACCAATGCGGCGTCGCAACTGTTCCAGCGATTTGACTTCGTCGCTGAAGGCTTCACGCCGCACCTCCACCCGCACCTCCAGCCGGTCCAGGTCGCGCTCGCGCGAGATCACGATCTGGTAGTGCGGCAGAGTGGCATCGACGGTCAGAAGCGCGCTTTCGATCTGGGAAGGATAGACGTTGACGCCCCGGACGATCAGCATGTCGTCGGAACGCGCCTCGATCCGCTTAATGCGCCGGAGGGTGCGCCCGCAGGCGCAAGGCTCCGCCACCAGTTGCGAGAGATCGCGCGTGCGGTAGCGGATCATGGGCATGGCCTCCTTGCTGAGGGTGGTCAGCACCAGTTCCCCGACGGCGCCGTCCGGCAGGGGTTCGCCCGTGTCCGGATCGATGATTTCCGGATAAAAGTGATCCTCGAAAATATGCAATCCGCACTGCTCGGAGCATTCGGCCCCGACCCCGGGGCCGATGATTTCTGAAAGGCCGTAAATGTCGTACGCCTTGATGCAGGCCATTTCCTCGATCCGCTTCCGCATGCCTTCGGTCCAGGGTTCGGCGCCAAAGAACCCGACGCGCAACGGCAATTTGCGCACATCGATGCCCTTGGCCGCCGCTTGGTCGAGAATGTGCAGAAAATAACTGGGGGTGCAACTGATGGCGGTAACGCCAAAATCCTGCATCACCATCAACTGGCGGTCGGTATTTCCGCCCGAGATCGGAATCACCGTGACGCCCAGCGATTCGGCGCCGTAATGCACGCCCAATCCGCCGGTAAACAAGCCATACCCATAGGCGTTTTGCAGAATGTCACCGCACCGCACGCCTCCCGCCGCCAGGGTGCGCATGATCGCATTGCGCCAGACGTCCATGTCGTTTTGCGTATAGGCCACGACAATCGGCTTGCCGGTGGTGCCGCTGGAAGCGTGCAGCCGCACAATATCGCTCAAATCGCTGGCAAAGAGTCCAAAGGGATAGGTGTCGCGCAAATCCGCCTTGACGGTGAAAGGCAATTTGGCGATGTCCTCCAGCGAGCGAATGTGCTCGGGAAGCAGTCCGCGTTCGATCATGCGCTCGCGCATCAACGGCACATGCGCATAGGCACGCTCGACCACCACACGCAAGCGGTGAAGCTGCACCTGCGTCAGTTGAGCGCGTGGCAGGTAATCCGCCATGCTGACGGGATGGATGCTGGCGTTGGCATCGTTCCAGAATTCAAAGGTGGCCATGGTCTGCCCTTGTCGACGATATGGGTATCATTGCGGTTCGTGCTTGTGCCGTGCCCGACGAGGCCCGGAGTTCACACCGAACCCCAGGCCGCCGAATGCTCGACGCTTCGTAGCTTGCATGGACGAACGCCAAAACGCAAGACGAAACAGCAAGGCGAATCGAACTTCAGACTATCCAAAGCGCCGCCTTTACATTATCCTTCGCGTGTCTGAAGCTGCCGTCCCCATAACCAGGCTGTGCCCGGCAGAGCGACCTTTCGGAGATTATATGCGACGCAACGACATACACAAAATACTGATCATCGGCTCGGGCCCCATCGTAATCGGACAAGCCTGCGAGTTTGACTATTCCGGAACCCAGGCCTGCAAGGCGCTACGTGCCATGGGCTACCAGATCGTGCTGGTCAATTCCAATCCAGCCACAATCATGACCGATCCCGTCATGGCCGACGCAACCTACATCGAGCCGCTCAACGCGGAACGCATCGAGGAAATCATCGAGCAGGAAAAGCCGGATGCCCTGCTGCCCAACCTAGGCGGCCAGACCGGGCTCAACCTTTCGCTGGAACTTGCAAAGAATGGCGTCCTGGACAAATACGGCGTCAAGGTGATCGGGGTGAACCTCGATGCCATCGAGCGTGGCGAGGACCGGCAGGTCTTCAAGGACACCATGGCGCGCCTGGGGATCGAGACCCCGCGCAGCGAGATCACCTATTCGGTCGACCATGCGGAAAAAATCGCAGGAGAGCTCGGCTATCCCGTCGTGGTGCGGCCTGCCTTCACCATGGGAGGGTCCGGCGGCGGGCTGGTCTACAATGTCGAGGAATTGCGCACGGTTGCCAGCCGCGGACTGGAAGCCTCCATGACCCATCAATGCCTGATCGAGGAATCCGTGCTGGGCTGGGAAGAGCTCGAAGTCGAGGTGGTGCGGGACCACGACAACCGCATGATCGCCGTTTGCTTTATCGAAAACATCGATCCCATGGGGGTTCACACCGGCGAATCCTTCTGTTCGGCGCCCATGCTGACCATCGACCCGGCGATCCAGCAACGGTTGCAGGATTACTCCTTCCGCATCGTCGAATCCATCGGGGTGATCGGCGGCACCAATGTGCAATTCGCCCACGACCCGCGCAGCGGCCGCATTGTAATCATCGAAATCAATCCCCGCACCTCGCGTTCCTCGGCACTGGCCTCCAAGGCCACCGGATTCCCGATCGCCCTGATCTCCGCCATGCTGGCCAGCGGCATGACCCTGCGGGAAATTCCCTACTGGCGCGACGGCACCCTGGACCGCTACACCCCGTCAGGGGATTACATCGTGATTAAATTCGCCCGCTGGGCCTTCGAAAAGTTCCGCAACGTGGAAGATCGACTCGGCACCCAGATGAAAGCGGTCGGCGAAGTCATGGCGATCGGCAAGACCTACAAGGAAACCTTCCAGAAGGCCATTCGAGCGCTTGAAAAGAACCGTCACGGCCTGGGATTCGCCAAAGACTTCAACCAGCTCGGCCTGCAGCAATTGCTGGACCTGCTGATCTACCCCACCAGCGAACGACAATTCGTTCTCTACGAAGCCATGCGCAAGGGCGCCACCGTCGAACAACTGGTCGAACTGACCGACATCAAAAGCTGGTTCCTGGAACAAATGCGAGAAATGGTCGATCTGGAAAACCGGATTCTGCGGCACGTGGGCGGGCTGCCGCCGGACGACCTCCTGGCCCAGGCCAAGCGCGACGGATTCTCGGACAAATACCTTGCAATGATCCTGGGCATCTCCGAAAAGGACATCCGTGAACGCCGCAAGGCACTCGGGGTGGTTGAGACCTGGCATCCGGTCCCGGTTTCCGGCGTCGACAATGCCTACTACTACTATTCGTCCTACAACGGCGAACGCAACGAAATGCCGGTTTCGTCGAACCGCAAAAAGGTGATGATCCTGGGCGGCGGTCCCAACCGCATCGGGCAGGGCATCGAGTTCGACTACTGTTGCGTGCATGCCGCCTTTGCCCTGCGCGAAGCCGGCTACGAGACCATCATGGTCAACTGCAACCCCGAAACCGTCTCGACCGACTACGACACGTCCGACAAGCTGTATTTCGAGCCGGTGACCCTGGAGGATGTTCTGCAGATTTACGAACAGGAGAAGCCCGAGGGCGTCATCGTGCAATTTGGCGGGCAGACACCGCTCAACATCGCCCGCGAACTGGCCGATGCCGGAGTGCGCATCCTGGGAACCAGCATCGACTCCATCGACACCGCCGAAGACCGCGATCTCTTCCGTCACATGATGGAACGGCTGGAAATCCCCATGCCGGAATCCGGCATGGCCACGGACATCGACGAAGCCCTTGAAGTGGCCGGCAAAATCGGTTATCCCATCATGATCCGTCCGTCCTTCGTTCTCGGCGGTCGCGGCATGGAGGTGATTTATGACGAGGACATGCTGCGCGAATATGTCGCCAAGGCCGTGGGGGTCGCCCCCGAACGGCCATTGCTGCTCGATCGCTTTCTCAAGGAGGCCCTGGAATGCGAAGCGGACGCCTTGAGCGACGGCAAGGACGTCTACATTCCGGCCGTCATGGAACACATCGAGCTGGCCGGGGTGCATTCGGGGGATTCCGCCTGCGTCATCCCCCCGGTATCGCTGAACGAAGAACATTTGCGGATCATTGAAGAGTATACCCGCAAAATCGCCAGCGAGCTGCATGTTGTCGGCCTAATGAACATGCAATACGCGATCGAGAATAACACCGTGTACGTGCTGGAGGCCAACCCGCGCGCCTCGCGCACGGTGCCGCTGGTGTCCAAGGTCTGCAACACGCAAATGGCGGCCATCGCCACCCGGTTGATGCTGGGCGCCAAAATCGGCGAGCTCGATCTGCAACCCAAGTTCATTCCACATTACGGGGCCAAGGAAGCGGTTTTCCCCTTCGACAAGTTCCAGGAAGTCGATCCCGTCCTGGGGCCGGAGATGCGCTCCACCGGCGAGGTGCTGGGGCTGGCCCGCACCTTCGGGTTGGCCTACTACAAGTCGCAGGAGGCCGCGCTTTCGAAACTTCCGACCGAACCCGGCACGGTCTTGATCAGCTTGTCGGAGAAGGCGGCTCCGGCCATTGCGGCCGCCAGGGAGTTCCAGCGCCTGGGCTTCAAGCTGATCGGCACCGAAGGCACCATGGAATGGCTGGCCGAGCACGGGGTCGAGGGCGGGATTGTCAACAAGATCAACGAGGGCCGCCCCAACGTGCTGGATGCAATCGTCAACCGCGAAGTCAGTCTGGTGATCAACACGCCCTCGGCCCGGCGCGACGCGCGCGCCGATGACGCCTCGATCCGCAAGGCGGCCCTGAAGTACCGCGTGCCGTATCTGACCACCGTGGCGGCGGCGGTCGCCAGTGCCCAGGGCATTCGAGCCGCCCGCGCCGGCGCCGGGGGCGTCAAGTCGATTCAGGCCTATCATGCCGACATCTCCACCCAACCGATCGCGGAGAAACGTCCATGAGTGCGCCTCGCCTCGTTACCTGGTCCGACCGCAGCGCCAATCCCACGGTCGCGGCCTTTTTAAAACGCCCGGCCTTCGACGAACGGGCGGAGCAGGCCGCCGCGAACGTGCTGCATGAAATCCGCGTCCGCGGAGACGCCGCGGTGGTTGCGGCCGCGAGCCGGTTCGATCGGGTCGCCTTGAAACCCTCGGAATTGTTGTTGAGCGATGCCCAGGTGACCGAGGCTTCCGCGGCCACCCCCGCCGGAGTGCGGCGCGCGCTGCGCGAAGCGCATCGGCGCGTCACGACCTTCGCCAAGGCCGGCATGCGAAAGGACTGGAGCCTTCCTACCAAGCACGGCGGCACGCTGGGCGAACGCTTTTTGCCGCTCGACCGTGTCGGCGTCTATGTTCCCGGCGGAGCCGCGCCCCTGGCGTCCACCGCCATCATGACCGCCACCCTCGCCCGCGTTGCGGGTGTGCGGGAAATCGTGGCCTGCACCCCTTGCGGGCCCGACAAGACGGTCAACCCCGTGGTGCTACATGCACTGCGTCTGGCGGGAGCGACCGAAATCTACCGGGTGGGCGGCATCCAGGCGATTGGAATGATGGCATTCGGAACGCAATCGGTGCGACCGGTACAGAAAATTGTCGGTCCCGGCGGCGTCTACGTGACGGCCGCCAAGCGCCAGGTGTACGGGCACGTGGCCCTGGACCTGGTAGCGGGACCCAGTGAAATCGCAATCCTGGCCGATGCCGCGGCCAGACCTTCCTGGGTGGCGGCCGACCTGCTTTCGCAGATCGAACACGGCGCCGGACAGGAAAAAGCGCTGCTGATCACCGACAGTCCCGAACTGGCCGGGGCCGTCAGCGAAGAACTCGAGCGGCAGTTGCCGAGGTTATCGCGCGCCGGTCGCCTCGAACAGGCCTTCGCTTCGGGCATCTTGCTGGTGGTGGTGCCGGACCTGGAGCAAGGGACCAGCCTCTGCAACCAATTCGCCCCTGAACATCTCGAAATCATGGTCAAGCGGCCCCGTCGCTGGGTGGGGCGCCTGACCGCCGCCGGTGCGATCTTCATCGGTCCCTGGACGCCAGAATCGGTCGGCGATTTTGTCGCCGGCCCCAGTCATGTGTTGCCGACCGGCGGGGCCGCCCGCATGTTCTCGGGACTGACCGTCGACGATTTCCGCCGCCGTACCAGCCTCGTGGAATACACGCGGGAAGACCTGCGCCAGGCCCGACCGGTAATCGAATCCTTCGGGGCCATTGAAGGTCTCGATGCCCATGCTTATTCGGCAACGATCCGATGCGACCCATGAAGGATCGAACCATGGCTGGAAACGACAACCAAAGCAACGAAGGGATCGACGAAGCGCGCATCTACCCGGCCGAATTCCATTTCCGGATCATTGTGGAGCCCCGCGACCCGGTTTTCGAAGCCGTGTCCGAGTTGTTGCATTCCTGTGACGTCACCGCCCCGTTGCAGCGAGGCCGCCTTTCGCGCGGCGGGCGCTACCAGACGTTGCGGGTCAGTCTGCGGCTGCAAAGCCGCCGGGAACACCGGGAACTGGACCTGCGCCTGCGCGCCACCGATGGCGTACGCCTTTTGCTCTGACACCCCAAACAAGGATTTGTCGTCATGCTATACTGGTTGGGACAATGGTTGAGCCCGATTTGGGGGCCGGCACGCCTGCTGACCTCCCACTTGATCCTGCTGGCCATCGGCACGCTGGCCGGAGGATTGGTGGTTTGGAGCCGATTGCCGCGCTGCTGGCATCGTCTGCCGCGCGACCGCGGCAAGGCCCTGGCGTCCGATGGCGGCCGGCGCTCGGCAGGCAAGCCCACCGGGGCGGGACTGCCGATTTCGCTGCTGCTGCTGCCGGTCCTGGCACTGGTGATTCCGTTCGACCCCTGGATCTGGAGCGCCACCTTCTGCCTGTATCTGGCCATGGTCTGCGGCTACCTGGACGACACCAGCCGCATGCCCTGGGGCGAATTGCGCAAGGGACTGCTGGATGCCCTGGTGGCACTCGCAACCGCCATTTTTCTGTGTCACGGACGCGAAACCGCGATATGGCTCCCGCTGCTCAAGCAAACGGTGATCGTAGCGCCCTGGATTTACATCCCCCTGGCCACCCTCTTGTTGTGGATAACTATGAACGCCACCAATTGCAGTGACGGAGTGGATGGCCTGGCCGGCACGCTGACGCTGCTGTCGCTCTTTGCCCTGGCGGGCCTGCTGTACGGCGTCGTCGGCTACCGCCCGCTGGCCGACTACCTTCTGCTGCCGCATTACCCCGACGGCGCTCGCTGGGCGATCCTCACGGCCACGGTGGCTGGCGGACTGGCCGGTTACTTGTGGCACAATGCCGACCCAAGCCGGGTGCTGATGGGGGACGCCGGTTCTCGCATGCTGGGGTTGCTGGTGGGAGTAGCGGTGCTGGCGGCCGGCAATCCCTTCCTGATCGTTGTGGTTTCCCCGGTGGTCCTTTTCAACGGGGGCACCGGATTGTTCAAACTCCTCCTACTGCGACTGCTCAAGCGCGTGGGATTCGACACCACCCCAACCCATCGGTTGAGCGCCGACGCCGCCGCCGGACAACATGTCCTGGTCCGTACATTGCACCGCATCCGCTTCCCACTGCACGACCATTGCCGCAAAAACATGGGCTGGTCCAACGCCCAGGTCCTGATGCGCTTTGTCCTGATCCAAGCCTTCCTGACCCCCCTGCTGTTTGTGATTCTGATCAAGGTGCGATGAGGGTACGCTTCATAATCGTGCCCATAATCGCGCAAGCCCGCCCGCTGTACCCCCCGCGCGAAAATCGGCGGTCTTGAGAAGACCAGGGAGGCTTGCTATACTTTTTGTGTCAAATTTTACAGGAGACCTTCATGCCGAACCCCCCGACGATTTTAATTGCCCTGGCCGCCGCCCTGCTTTTCGGCGGATGCGCCACGCATGTTACCGTTACCTCCACCCCCGAGGGCGCGTCGGTATATTGCCGTGGCAGCGGTCGTTCATCCTACCGCTGGAAGTATCGGGGCAACACGCCCGTGACCTTTCCGGTCTATTACAATGCCATCGAGACGTTCGTTCAGTGGCCGGGTCAGCAAGGTCGCCGCAGCGACGTGCGCCACGACCGCATTCTGTTTGAAGAAGAAACGAAACTGCATTTCGAGAAGTCCGGCCAATAGCATAGGGCATCGAGCGGTTGTGGAGGCCTGTGTCGGGCCGTTGCCGGAGTTGCCCCGGCGGCATGTAGATTCATTCCGGGTTGTTGAGCGGAGTTCCGATCGTTTCGCGAAGCCAGGCGCGGGGACGGTCCAGCGCCAGGCGTTTTGCCCCTTCGGCCAGGGGAGCGCTGACCTTGACCCAGAAACGCCGAGCCGGCCCATAGGGAAGGTTGCGGCTGCTTTCGTGCAGTGCGGAGGCATTCAGAAACAGGACCAGAAGGTAAAAGATCAGCAGCCCAATCCAAACCTGCGAGAGTGGCAGGGTTGTTGTGACGGTGCGTTGATCCGATGTCGATCGCTTTTTCATGGTTTCGCTAGAACTGGAAATAGATAAACGGCGCGACGCCCTCGGGACCCAGGGACAGGATGAGGGTCAGCAGCACGGCGCCCGCCACTCCCTGCGCCCACCCCGGCCAGGTCGCAATCCACCCACGCAGACGGTCAAGACGGCGCCCATCTCCCACCTGAAGCGCAAACCCCAGCAAGAGCATGACCGCGGTTGGGATCGTCCATAGCGTCACCAGATCCTCGCGGCCGCGCCAGGAACCGATGCCACGCAGGATGGAGCCGACGGTCGACAGCCGTCCTCCCCGGAACAGAATCCATGACAGGCAGACAACATGAAAAATCCAGACCTGTCCGGCCCACCGGATGACGCCGGCGGGAAGACGGCGTACCCACGGCAGCCCCCGCGGTAAACGATTCCGCACCATGCGCTCCAAGGACAGGTAGACCCCATGATAGGCGCCCCACAGCAGGAAAGTCCAGGCGGCGCCATGCCACAATCCCCCCAGCAGGAAGGTAATGAAGAGATTCAAGTAGGTGCGCCAGGAGCCCCCCCGCGAGCCCCCCAGGGGAATGTACAGATAGTCACGCAGCCAGGTGGACAGGGAAATGTGCCAGCGTCGCCAGAAATCTCTCAGATCGGCCGCGAAATAGGGCGCGTTGAAGTTGTCCGGAAAGCGAAATCCCAGCAACAGAGCCGTCCCGATGGCAATATCCGAATAGGCCGAAAAATCGCAATAAATCTGCAGGGCATACCCGTACACTCCGGCCAACAAATCCGGCCCGCTGTAGACTTCCGGCCAGGCGAATACCGGGTCCGCCAGATTTGCCGCCAGCCAGTTGGCCACGACGGTTTTTTTAAACAAGCCCCCGAGAATCAGCATCATGGCCCGTCCTCCCTCGATCGGCGTCCGGCGGGAAGGCATGGTTTCCATTTGAGGCACCAGGTGCTCGGCCCGCACGATGGGACCGGCCACCAACTGGGGGAAGAAGGCCAGGTAATTCGCGAAGTCAATCCATGACCGGGCAGGGGCTACCTTGCGGCGGCACACGTCAATCACGTAACTCATGGCCTGAAACGTGAAAAAGGAGATGCCGACCGGCAGCACGATCTTGTCAATCCAGGGGTACAGGCTCTCCTGCGCATGCACCAGCCAGGCAACGGCTTCCCCGCCGATTCCCAGGCATAAAGGGCGCAACAACGGAAAGATGACATCCGCCACGACAAACCCGGTATACTTGAAGAAGGCCAGCAACCCCAGGTTGAGCGCCAGCGCCAACACCAGCGGACCTCGTCCGGCCCGTGGGGAGTTCCCCGACTGTCCCCGCCGCGCAATAACCCCGGCCAGGGCATGGTTGATCCAGGCGGACGCCAGCAACATCCCGGCGAATTTCCAGCTCCAGTATCCGTAAAAGAAGAGACTGGCGGCCAGCAACATGGTTTTGCGCATGCGTGGACGGCCGGCCAGGCCCCAATGCAACTGGAAGACGCAGAAAAAGAACAGCGCGAAGGCAAACGTGGGGAACAGCATATGCGATGCCTAGGGTTCGACGGGCGCCAGCTCCAATTCGCCTTCCTTCCCGGACAGGAAAAGCCGCGGCGTGACCAAATCGACTTGATTGGTCGCGGACGGCTTGTCCTTCGCGGTCCAGACCGGAAGTGCCCAACTTTCCTGCAGCGGGGAAATCAACACGCTGCCAACCGGCAGTTCCGACAAGATGACCGGTTTGTCGGGAGAGGGCACCAGGTTGCCGGCCTCGGGCCGCACCACCAGTTCCCCAGCCGACTCCTTGCCGGCACGCGGCACATTCCACAATGGCGCCTCGGTTTGCATCACCATGACATTGGCGGGCGCCTTTTCAAGTTCCGTTTGGAGCGCTTCCAGCCATTTCTTCTCCGGAGGAGACCGGCGCTTGAGAATGACTCCCCCGAGTTTGTGACGGTCGATGAACGCCAGAACTCGTTCCGGCATGACATCCCCCTCGTAGGAAAGGTCGACTACCGGAAGCAGGCGGATGCCATGAAAAGCGGCGAACATGCGCATGATGTCCGCGTCTTCCGGCAACTTGTCGGAAAGGGTGCCGTCCGGATTCTGGAAACTCCAGGCCGGCGCCAGGGCCGAGATCTCGTGGGCTTGACGCTGAAAGCCCGTCACCTGACGCATGGCATCGCCGGGCGGGACCAATACAATGTTCGCCGGGGTGGGATGACATTCCATCCGCAGGATGCGGGCCCGCGCGACCCCCAGGTCGAAAGCGAAGGGTGCAATGCCCCACCAACCATAGGCCACACGAGAATCGATCGAGACGGGGCCGTCAAAGATTTCCTGATCGTTGACATAGCCCCGGACGCCGTCTCCCCGCACAACCATGCTGAGCTTGAGGCCTCCCGGAGGACGAATCCAGGGCCGGGAGGCATGCGATACCATTTGTCCTTCGTGCCAGGATTGCATGTGCATGTAGCCTTCCTCGTCAAAGCCCAATCGCACCATGGTGCGCGAACTGCGGCGGGCATAGAGCCAGAAGAAGCCCTGGGTTTCGTCGAGCGTAACCTCCAAGATGCCGTCACGCATCAATTCCGAACGACGCAATCGCAAATAGGTTTCGGATTGGTCGACCGCCGCTCGCAGTTCATAGCGCCCGGAACCGCGCGGACGGATGCCGCCGGCGGCGATCCAGCCTTCCGAAAGCCGTCCCGCCGTGAAATCGTCCGTGATTTTCTCGGTCAAGGGCAGGAATCCCCGATATAAATTCCTCCGCCGTTCCGCGTTCAAGGCCTTGGCTTGACGACGGATGTAGTCGAAAAACACCCCGGATTCGGGGTAGGTCAACATTTCCATGCTCAGCAGGGAATGTCCAAAAGGAATTTGGGAGTCGGGCGCCCGCGCCAGGTTCAGCACGCCGCGCATGGTGCGGTAGCGTTCGACCGGTTCGTCCTGCATGCGCAGCAGGGCCATGCGCGCCGCGAGGTTCATCGGCATTTCACGCACCAGCACTTCCAGCATTTCGCGCGCCTCCGCGCGCCGCTCCCGTCGGTCGAGCCATTGCGCCTGGGCGATCAGAATGTCGGGGTTCTCGGGAAAGATGCGGGCATACAAATTCAAAAGCTCTCGTGACGTGTCGACCTGTTCCAACCGGTCGAGCAGTTCGGCCAGCCGCACCACCAGGCTGACCTGGCCAGGATTGGCGTCCAGGCTGCGCCGATAGAAATCGACCCCTTGCTCCAATTCGTCGCGCTGCACATGCACACGTCCGATCAACGCCAGGGCCTCGGCGCTGTCGGGTTCGTTTTCCAGCCATTGATGCCAGTTTTCCAACGCACGGCTGTACTCTCCCGCCTGAAAAGCCAGATGCCCTTCGCGTCGAAACGCTTCGATCCGTGCCTGGGGCGCAAGTTCGTCGATCGCGAGGTCGCGCGCCGCCAGTTGATAGTAGAGGGCAAGATGCATGTCCGCCGCCAGGTTTTCGGCATCCTCGATAACGACGACCCCGGGGATGGCTTCCCGCAATTCATCCGCCTGCTCTTCGGACTCGGCCACGATCATGGCGGAGGGAAACAAGGCGGCAATGGTGCCGAACGTCGCCAATCGCTTGACGGGCAAGGGCAGGTTGATGGCAAGCTTCATGTTGCGCTCCTTCAGGTTGCGGTGAATATCTCGCGCCCAGGGTAACAGGGCCGACATTTCGCTGGGCTCCACAAGGCGGCAATCGAGGTGCAATCCATCCACCGCCATTTTTTGCGCCTCGAGGACCGGCAAGTCCGGCGGAAATTGCAGGGCCTGTTCCACGCTGCGCACGGCGAAGCGGGGCAACACCGGAATCGCATGCATCTTGGTAAACGTGCGCAGCGCATCATCGTTCCATTCCGGCATGACCAGCGGAACACTGCGTCCGGTGTCGAGCCAGGTCGGGCTGATGGCGGCCAGACAACAGGTGCGCCCCAACAGGGTTCGCAAGCGCACATACAACAGGTCGCGATCGGCCGGGACAGGCCAGTTCAATAACGTCTGCCGCGGACGGGGGAAGGAGATGTCGGCAATCGTGGCGGCGGCCCGGCCTTCTTCGGGGTCCCAGACTTCCAACCCGAAAAGTCCCGGCCGCACGCCATCCATCAGGTTCAACGGCTCCTTGAAAAGCATTTCCCCGTCCAGCTGCACATACAGTCGCCGGTCATGGATGTAAAGGTACAGCGTCTGCTCTTTTCCGGGAAAGACGCCAAATCTCTGCGCTGCCGCGATCGTGAACTCCTCCGATCCAAAAACCTTTTGATTGGCCCGTGCATTCCCGTCCGCATCCAGCAGGATCCGGACGGCTTCCTCCCCGCTGGCGCGGGCCCGCATGCGAATTCCAAACTGGCCTGCATGAACCCGAAATCGCATCTCAAGCGCGAAATCCTCGAACAAGTCGCTGGCAACCAACCATGCCAGGGCGCCGGTCGTCGGCGCAATACCGTCCTCGGCCCGCGTGGCCCGCAACAAGAGCCCGTCCTTCTCGCCGCGCATCGTGCCCCAATCCGACTGCCAGCGGGAAGGTTGCAGGAGATTCTCGATGTCCCAAGGCTGGGCGGCCCAACCTGCCTCGACAACCGACAAGAATTGTTCCAGGTTCCAGTCCGGATTCACCAGCAGACGATTGAGAGCGCGCCAGTCGGTATGTCGCGTATTGAGCAAGAACGGCCCCAGGGAGAATCCAAGTCGATAGTGTCGTTCGACGGATTCCAGGTTCATGACGCGAGTCGGCATCGCGCGAGGATCGTACTGACCATAATCGCCATAGGGAAAGGCAAATGCCAGTGGAGGCGCGCCAATTTCAGACTGGAATTCCTCGACCGCCCGGGTGTGATCCTGTTCGATCCGTGCGGAGAATTCCTCGGGGGTCTCCAGCCGGTGTTCCTCCGGATTCCACCGCGGTACGGCAAAAAAGTTTCCCGTAGAACCATCGAGCCCGGCGGGAATCCGTTCGAATCCTCCGTACGATTGCACGCCAATGTCCCACATCCCCGACAAGGCCATGTCGCGCAGGATCGGCCATCGCAAAGCCCCCGGATCGCGGGCGCGGATGCTGTCGGAGCGGACAAACATGACCGCTCTCCAACGATTCTGGCGCAGGATGTCGCGCGTCTCGAGATAGGAGTTTTTTTTCGCCTGTTCCATGGTTAGTAAAACAGCGCGCCGTGGAAGCGGTCGGCCCTCGTGATAAAAGTCGTGCAGATCCTGCAGCCCAATCGGGTGGTATCCCCGTTCGCGCAAGGCCGAAACTTGCGCGGCAAATTGTTCCCGGCTGACGTCTTCTACACCCCGTTTTTTGCCGGAGCTGATCCCTCCATAGGCCAGGGCGATGAACGTGTCGGCATCACGCACCCCTCCCGCCACCGGTTTGTACCGCATGCGCTGATACATGGCGCGCAACGGCATCCACAACGCCACCAGCAGGCAGATTCCCGCCAGGAAAAACAGCCAGGATTTGACGTTGCTGTCCTTGCGCACCGGCTTAGGCCGGTCCCAGACGCCGTCCGGCAACGGGGGGGGAGCGGAGCGCGCCTCGTCGGCCTTGCCGGAACGGACACCGGCATAACGAACCCCATCCGGCCCGCCGGAACGATCCTCTTTCTGGCCGTCGAACGGCGGCGTCACATCCTTGCGCTCGTCGTTCATCCCCTGGTTCCCCACTTTTTGCCGCGCAACGTCACCAGGGCCCAATAGACCTGCCAACTGAAAAACACCATGTAACTCGCCGTGTAAAGAAAGCCCGTCCACCAGTAGCGGCGCCCCGTCTGTTCCCAATAGTGCAGGGTCCAGACCGCCGTGATCGCCAACACACCCAGCAGGTACGAGGTGGCCAAAACGGTGCCCCCGGCCATTAGGGCCACTACCGGCGCAATGACCAGTGCCGACGTCATCACCACCGGTTCGACAATCGGCATCCACATCATGGCATACCACGAGAGCGCCGGCACGGGATGTTTGCGCCACATCCAACGGCTGACCTTGACGATTTCCCGCAAATAGGACCGACTCCACCGCGCCTGCTGTCTTGCGTACTGGCGCCAGTTTTCCGGCGCAATGGTGGTGGCCAGGGCACGGTCGTCATAGAGGATCTTGTAATCCTTGAGAATGAAATTGGTGAGACTGCGATCGTCGCCGAAGTTGCCGTATTCCCCCATCACCTTGGAATTGAGCCATTCCTCCAGCACGTGCAGCACACAGACACGACGGTACGCCGAGAAACACCCCGGCAAACAACTGACGGTGCCGGTGACGCTCTCGGCTGCCTTCATGACCTTGTACGAAAAGAAATAGCGCACATCCTGCATCCTCGTCAGCAGATTGACGCCGGCGTTTTCAACATCGCAATGTCCGCTGACTCCCCCTACCGTGGGGTCCTTGAATCCCTGCATCAGTTTTTGCAGCGACCCGGGGAAAATGAACGTGTCGGAATCCACGCACACCAAAAACTCACCACGACCCAGCAAAACCCCCACGGCCCAGGCGTGACAAAGACCGCGGTTGTGCTTGAAATCCACGACCACCAGATTCGAATGCAGGGTTTGCGAAGACAGCATCAACTCCAGCGTCCGATCCGTCGACCCATCGTTGACACACACCACTTCCAGTTTTTCGCTGGGGTACCCGGCCGCAAAAATGCGTTCGATGGTCTGCCGGATCACCCCCTCTTCGTTCATGCAGGGCACCAACACCGTGATCGTGGGTTCGTAGTCCTGCTCGCGAGGGGGCGAATACATCGAGGCGATCAGAAACCGCGACACCACGAAAAGACCGGCAATCAGCGAATAGATGCTGACCAGGGGTTGATAAAGATAGTTGCCGACGCTCCGGAACTGCATGAAGACCGCGCTGGCAAGCATCAACAGCGCCACCGTCAGGATCAGCATCACCAGCCATTTCGGCGGACGACTGTAAAGCCTGGCCATGCGGGCACGGGATTCCTCCAGCGAATGGTAATGTTCCGGGGTGGCCAGGGGGCTCTGCCGGACACTGCGCGTCAACGGTCGCTGACAGTATGGGCAAACCAGCGGTGGCGGGGAGGCATGCACATGCACCGCAATGTGACAGGCATTGCATTCACAGGTGGTTATGCCTGCCGTCTCCTTTTTTTCTTCAGCCTTACGGGTCTCCATATGCTTGCCGGTTGTTTTCGGTTACGACAGCCAACCATTGCTGTTCACCCAAGACATGCCCCAAAGTATAATACAATATGCGGCGAGAAGTCATCGGAAAAAAAATCTCGAAAAGAAAAGAATTATTCCTGCCTGGGACGAAGATTTTGAAGCCAATCGGTTGCTTTTTCGCTCAGCGCGCGACGGGCGGCTTCGGTCGCGATTTTCCGCACTTCGGAAGCCAGTTGGCGGCGATCGATTTTCGGCCGGGGAACGGTCCCGGTCACCACGACCTTGACCTGACCGCGGGGCAAATACCGGAGCGCATCCTCTCCCACGAGGTCGGACGTCAGCGGCAGAATCACGTGGTATTCCAAGCCGCCATCCAATCCGACGTTTCCTTCAAAGATCAATTCATGACCGCGCAGGCTGGCCTTGTGCGGTGCGACGCGCAGGGTTCCGCCGCGACAGGCAATACGCATTTCTCCCTGCTTTATCTCGAGATGTTTGTCCCTCGCGCCAACGGAATCGAGCATTTCGGCCAGCACCCCTCCCGGAGCCATGACCCCATCCCGCAGCGTGATCACGGCATCGAAATCCGTTGCATTCCGGGCAACCTTCCCATCGAGCGGCAGGGTCGCATTGCCGACCTCGATCGAGGCGGTGCCTGACAAGACCACTCCCTGTGCCAGCAACGGATTGGCACGCCCCAGCAAACGGACAAGTTCCTCGTTGAGCGGTGCGTCGCGGATGACGATCCCACCCGCGGGCAAACGGATCGTCGGGGGCGCGGCGAACAACTCCGCGTAGGCATCCATGTGAAGGCTTCCCTGTTGCAGCGGGGGCGCATAACCGATCCGCAGTTCGCCATCCTTCAGCCGCAACGAAACCGCTCCAGGTCCGGCGCGCAGACCGAACGCTTCCGCTTCGTCAATCCAGAGAGCCAGATGCCCGCTGCCTTTGGAGACCCAACTCCGAGGAGCGGACGTCAAAGGCAACTCCAAGGCAAAAGGCTGCGGACGGTTGCCCTGCATGCGGGGATGGGGCACCTCGATTTCATGCAGAAAACGCGAGACTTCACGCAAATCCACGGCGGCATGCCCTCCCAGGGACAAGACGGACCGCCCCATCCGATGGATCAGGCCGCCCGCACCCTCAAGACACACCAGGTTGTTGGAGACGGTTACGGAATCCAACCGCCAGTTTCTGGAATCGTCGGCTTGCGCCAACGCCGCGCCGAACTGCGTACAAGGTCCGCGCCAGGCGATTTCGCCGCTTTGCAATAAAATGTCGCGCAAGACCAGGTCGAGCTCGCCCCGTGGCGTCGTGCCCTGTCCGGCTTCCACCCGGCCTGAAAAATCGACCGCGCGGATTTCCAGACGATCCGTTCCCAGGACGACGCGGGGGTCCCCGAGCGTTCCCCGATAAAGACCATGCCAGGCGCCTCGCCGCAAGGAAAGGGTGGAATGGAACCCCAGTCCGCCTTGCAGCGCCATATCGTCCGGGAGCGTCACCCAGGGACGCAGCAAACGCGCAATCCGCGGCAAATCACTTTGCAACCGCAACATCCCCCCATCCAGCCTCCATTGTGGACGGGCTTCCCCGGGCCAGGTCACACTCCGGCATCCCCCGGTCGCCGAGCCAAGCGATCCAACGTATGCCAAGGTAACGTGGGTCAGCGCACCCGTTGGGCGCAAACCATCCAGCGGCAGGGCGGCCGTGAGATCCATGCGCCCCGACTCCAGGACCAACGGGGGCTTTGAAGCCCCCATGGCAACCCCCAGATCGCGAGTGGTCAGGCGGGTTTGCAGGCGGGCCTGGTCCCCCGCGCGCGCAACGGTCGATTCGATTTCAATGCGCCCGACCATGCCCGGCCATTGTGTCGCAACCCCGCGCAGGGCCTGCCCCAGCCGGGTCAGGTCAAGATATCCATACAGCCGCGCCGTCTCCAGGTTCCCGGTTCCGGACAAACGCGCAAAGCCACTGTGAACGTCCAGTTGTTCCAGGTGCCAGGCCGCCTCCTTGTCACAGCGCACCCGGATCGTCAGCGAGGCCGGCGAACCGGCATCCCCTTCCTCGTCGCCCAGGAATCCCTCTCGAAGGGAAAAATGCATGTTCCCGCGCCAGTCGCCTTCCTCCCGTCCGACGGCAATCTGGCCCTCCAGAAGCCCTCCCGAACCCAACAGGTTCTCCGTCCCGTCCATCACCGACGCGAAGTCTCGTGCCAGTGACGGCAACGAAACTTCCAACCGCAGATTCGCGCGGGCGGCCGTCCAGTCTGCAATGTTGCCTGCATTCCAAGTCACGTCACCGCTCAAAGTTCCCCAGGGGGACGTCGCCGTCATGCCCCGCATTTCCACTGGCGCGTCAACCAAGGGAAAGGAAAATCCAAATTTCCCATGCCTGTCGTCCGCCGACAAGGGCCGGACAGGCCCCTTCGCGGAGACCGACGCCCGGCGATTCGTCGGCGGGACGCCGCCTCCCTTGAAACCGGCGGCTCCACGGTACTCGACCGCGGGGTTTTCCAACACAATCCTTCCCGGCGCGGCACGTGCCAAGGGCCAGACATGCCACAACCCTTTTGCAACCGTCGTCCGCGGCACGAACAGGTCGAGGCCTTCTTCGGGCGCATGGACCTTGAGATCGCTGATTTCGAGCGGGCCCCGCCAACTCAACCGCCAGTCGCCGACCTCGATCTTGGTCGGCTCCATGCGCGTATTGATCCGATCGACAATCAAGCGCCGCACCGGCGACCGGGTTGCCAACCAGGGCAGGCTCGCCAGGATCAGCGCCAGCAATCCCGCAAATGCCCCGCCAACCCACAACAGCAGGCGTCGAGCGCGTCCGGGCCCCGGAGTCTTCGACATTTCCGCCAACCCCTTGCCGTCACCCGAAGGCAAAGAAGAGGCCTGGGCGGAAATTGGCATCGGTTCGTGGGTTTGATCTCGATTCCTGGTCATGACCCGGCCATTCTACCAAAATTTCGGCTCCGGGATAGCCATGAAGCGTTTCTGTTTCTGTTGAAGCCCCCCCCGTCCTTGTGCTTCAATACACACGGAGCCGAAGAATGCCGCAGACCATCATGAATGTCGACCAGGTCGCGCGTTATCTGCACATGGACCCCATGCAGATCGCGCGCATGGTCCGGCATGGAGAAATTCCCTGCGAACATGCCGGGGCCCGGCCGATTTTTCGCCGGCTGGAAGTCGACGCCTGGGCATCGCAGCATATCCTCGGCATGCCGGAACGCCGCCTGGCGCGCTATCACCAGGAAACCACGCAGACCGCGGACAGCGACCTGGACAACATCTTCCGAATTGGTGCCATGCTGACTCCCGAACGCACGGTGATCGATCTGCCATCCCGGACGAAGCCCTCCGTGTTGCGCGATCTCACCGGCATCGCCGACGCCGCCGATTTGTTGTACGACCCCAAGGACCTGCTGCACAGCCTGGAGGAGCGCGAGGCGCTGCATTCCACGGGGTTGGCCCACGGCATTGCCATTGTCCACCCCCGTCATCACGACCCCTTTCTGGCCGACGAATCCTTCCTGGTGCTGGCGCGAACCGCCCGTCCGATTCATTTCGGGGCGCCGGACGGCAAGCCGACAGACCTGTTCGTGTTGCTGGTCTGCCAGGACGACCGCCGGCACCTGCAGGCGCTGGCCCGACTCTGCACCCTGTTCTGCAAAACCGGTTTGCTCGACGAACTGCGTGCCGTCGCATCAAGCCGGGAAATGTTCGAGGCCCTGCAAGCGGCCGAGAGCAAGGTGTTGACCCGCGGCCCGTCCGGTTAACTGTGGCAAGAATCTGTTTTCCCAGCAATCAAACCGTACTTCTTGAATAGTTTCCCTGTTAAATCAATACTGCCTTTACTGCCTTTATTTGGTGCCTTTAGGCCCTTATGTCGCTTTATTTGCTCACAAGGCTAGCCCGAGGAAATTGATAAGAAATCGCTTTGCCGGGCCGGGGGTGAGCATGAGCAACCCTGGCTGCGAATTCCGCTGGGGGCGTTGGCGCGACGACTGCCGCGCGTAGCGCAAGCTGCCGGCGTGACACACCGGGCGTTCCGGACGTCAGGGGTGGCAACGAAGGAATGAGCGGGACGGGGTTGTGGTTCACGGAGCCTGACACGCCCCCTGCCCCGCCGACCTGCCTGTGCGTGCCGCACGCAGACAGGCGAAGGAGGCAGGTTCGTCCGGGGGCGGGCCAGGCGCGGGGGCGGCGGATGGGCCGTCGGGGGATTGGTGTTCGCTGCTCATTGTTCAGGAAGGTGTTCCAGATCGTCGAGTTCCTTGTGTCGCCCTGAGGCTTGCTTATTTATTCGTAGGTGTTTGCGAGAAATTAATTGAACTGTTTGACCGTCACTCTCTGCTGTGACTCGATTTGCATAACAATCATCAAATGCGACACCATCAATTTCTGTGAGCACTTCAATGCGCATGGGCGGGACGCCCATGCGTATAATCTTACCACGCTCCTGAAACAGTGAAGGTGTGATGCTTGGATCCTGCATGCCAAAGCGTTTGAAGACGGCAACCAGTTTGTCTGCATTTCTGGGGGACAGGGCGACCCATATATCCATAGCGGCAGTAGTTCGGGGATAGCCGTGATACCCAACTGCGTACCCCCCGATAAGCAAATACTCTACGTCAGCTTCGATCAGCAATCTCAAGAATTCTTTGAAGTCGTCGGGAAGCGCTTGCGTGTCCATAAGCCACCTGTCTGTCGATTTGCACAGCGCGAAGCCGTTCAAGAGGGGATCTGTTTTCCCAATATTTCTTGTCGGAATATTCGGGGCCTCGGTGCAAGTTCTCTATCGCCAGCTGTGTACGATCCAGTTTCATGATTAGCTTAGATGATCAGAATAATGCGGCGATCACAACATTACTTTTTTCGGTCCTTTTCGGTCCTTTTTGGTACACTGCCGTCGTGTCTCCGGCGATGGAATAGACCGTTCCGACACAGATCGGTCAGGCACCTCCTTCCCGGTGCGCCCTTTACACCTGCAGATTGAACGATGCCGTTGGCTCTCATCCGCCAATACTGTCCTGGACGCCACAAGCGGGATCGAGCAGGTCGCGCAGGCGATCGGCCAGCACATTGAAGGACAGCACCAGCCCAAAGATGGCCAGCGTCGTGAATGCCATCTCCCACCAAACCCCTTGCCAGAGACGCGCGCGCGCATTGTTGAGCATCACACCCCAGGAGGGTTCTCCCTGGACCCCGATTCCAAGAAAACTCAGAAACACCTCGGTCCCGACGGCAGCCGGAAACCGGATCGAGAACGATATTAACACGATGTGCATGACATTCGGCAGAATGTGGCGGAAAAGAATGCGCAAATGACCATACCCCAACGCCCGTGCCGCCTGAACATAGGTGCGATGGCGATGCTTGATCACCTCCGCCCGTACATTGCGGCAGACTCCCACCCAGGTTGTCAACCCGATCCCCAGGTAGAGCCCCGTCAACCCCTTGCCCACTACCATCGCGATCGCCAGGACCAGCAACAGACTCGGAACGGCCGCCACCGTGGCGCACAGCCACACGACGAAGTCGTCAACCTTTCCCGCAAAATAACCGCCCAGGCAGCCCAGCAACACCCCCAGCGGCAAGGCGATCAGCGACGTCATCACGCCCACGTGAAAGGCGATCCGGGCCCCCTGCATGAGGCGGCGAAAAACATCGCGCCCCATATTGTCGCTGCCCAGCGGATAGGCCCAGGCGGAAAGGGAAGCCCGCGGCGGTGCAGGAACCGGTGGGCGCATCCGGCGGACAAAGGCCGGCGGCAGATTGCGGTGACGCATATCGATGCGGTTGTAGGACGGGGTCCTGTCCAGCAGGCGGGCCCGCAGGTGGGCGCATTCCCCGGCAACGGCCGTCACAAGATACGCGCCCAGCAACAGCAAACACCAGCGCGTCGACCCTCGGCGCCACAACAACATCCCCAATCCCGAACCTTCGCGCGATTTCATGCCTGCACCGTCTCCCCCAGCCTGACCCGCGGGTCCAGCCAGGCATAGGCCAGGTCCGTCAGGAGGTTGACGAGTTGGTAGGCCAGGGCGCCCAGGATCACCACGGCTCGCACCGTGGCCATGTCGGAAGAATGGATCGCGTTGAGGCTCACTCCGCCAAGGCCGGGAATCCCGAAGAAACTTTCCAGCAGCAGGCTGCCGGTGAACAGGAACGGCACCGACAGACTCACGTAGGTCGCCACGGGAATCAAACTGTTGCGCAACACATGCCGCCACAACACCCTTCGGTGCGACAACCCCTTGGCAATGGCCGTACGTACGTAGGGACGGTTGATCTCGTCCAGGATCACGGTACGGAAATACCGGACATCCCGCCCCAACCCGCTGACGATCCCGATCGCCACCGGCAGCAACAAATAGGTCCAGTTCTCGTAGCCCCAGATGGGAAACAAACGCCACTTGAAGGCCAGCAAATATTGCCCGGCCAACACCCAGACGACATAGTTCACACTCATCAACAGAGTCGACCCAAACAGCACGCCACGATCGACCCTTCCTCCGCGACAGGCCGCGGCCGCCATGGCAAGCATCAATCCCAGCAGGGTGCCGCCAAGCAGCATGGGCAACGTCAAGGCCAGCGACGGCCCCACCCCCTGGCGCAGGACCTCCGCGACACGCATGCCATACGCGGTCGATTCGCCCAGGTCTCCGCGCAGCAATCCCAGAACATAATGGACCAGTTGGGAATCCAGCCAATGCTCATTGCGACGCCGCAACCTGGCGGAACGGCCACGGAATTCGGCAGGCAACCGGATTTCACGCACCGAATGTCCGGGTGGAATCGTTACAGTCCAGGCGCCGGCCCGGGAAGGTTCGCCGGGCGTCAAACGAAAATCGTCCCCGATCCAAACCGGGGGCTCCTCCGTCAAACGCTGCGGCACCGCTTCGACCTCCAGCCGCCAGGTCCCCGCCCTCAGGGCATAAAAAGGCCGCATGACGGCGTCATCCGGGACCGCGGCGCCATCGTGCCAGGCACGGCTCGGAAACCAGCGACCGGCCAGCAGGGGTTTATCGTACCCATGCCGCGCGTCAAAGGCCGCCAGTGCGGCGGCATTGGCATGCTGGCCAAGCACCACCTCGGCCGGCGAACCGCCCACCACGTGAAAAAGCACGAAGGTCAACAGCAGCACCCCAAGCGTGGTGGGCAACAGCCCCAGCAAGCGTTTGAGAATATAACGAAACACGCCGACAGTTTCGGATGCGCGTGGCGGCGCGTCAAGAGGGTTTCTCCGAAACTTCGGACGCCATTTAAGGGTTGTGCCTCCAGGGGGATCGTAATACTGTATTCGCACGGTCCAGTCGCGAGGTAGGCAATATGGCTGAAGAAACAAAAAAACGTCGGGGTTGCGGTGTGGGATGCCTGGTCATTTTTCTGACGTTGGCAGGCGCCTTTTTCCTGATTGTGGCGGCCGTGGTATTTTTCACCGCGAACGCTTCCGGCGATGGCATCGAAGCCTTGCGGAATTTTTCCCACGGCACCTCCAGCCGTCGGCTGGGCGAGGACGAAATGCCCTCCATGCGCGAAATCTGGTCCTCGGGCAGCGGAACGGTCAAAGTCGCGCGCATTCGGATTTCCGGCATGATCATGCTGAACAACGGAAACTTGCGCGGTCCGGGCGATGGCTCGGCCGGCTCCGCCCTGCGCGCCGTTCGCCGCGCGACCATGGACCCGGAAGTGGTCGCCATTCTGCTGGAGGTCGACAGCCCCGGCGGAGGCATCACCGCCAGTGACGTGCTTTACAACGCCCTGCGCAATTTCCGCCGTTCACGCGACGACCGGGCGATCGTGGCCATGCTGGGCGACCTTGCGGCCTCTGGAGGATATTACGTGGCCCTGGCCGCGGACCGCATCGTGGCGCATCCCACCACGGTAACAGGGTCGATCGGCGTGCTGATGCGCAGCTTCAACCTCCGGGAACTGGCGGACAAGATCGGCATCAAGGATGTCACCATCAAGTCGGGCGGCAACAAGGACATGTTTAATCCCCTACGGGATCTGACGCCCGCGCAGGAAGCCTTGATGCAGGAGGTCGTCGACTCCCTGCATGCGCGGTTTGTCCGGCTGGTGTCCGAAAACCGCAACTTGCCGCAAGACAAGGTGAGGGCGCTGGCCGACGGAAGGATATTCCTGGCGCAACAAGCCCAGGCCGAAGGCCTGATCGACGCCATCGGCTACAGCGCCGACGCGGAAGCCGAAGTCGCGCAATTGCTGGGCGACGCCTCGCTGCGTTTCATCCGTTACGCCGAGGAACCTTCCCTGCTGGATTTTCTGCGCGAGCCCCGATTTTTCGGGCTACGCGACGTGCGAAACCAATTCCTGCAAAACGAAACCAGGCTGTTGTATCTCTGGCCATTCTGACGACAAAACGCTACA
>CAZIUM010000012.1:0-26142 GCA_964542285.1 uncultured Lentisphaerales bacterium | reverse complement strand
TGCCCCTCCAGGCTAACTTACTCTGCCAAAGGCGCATTTACTTTGTCAATCGACCATTTTTTATGTTTTTTTTTGCGATCCATGGAACTCCGACGGCACCCCGAAGATTGAATCCGGGGGCATACGGGCGCAATTCCGACCTGGGAGTGCGGCACATTTGCGCGACATCGTTTGCAAACGTTTGCTACAATGGATGCCATGAAGACCGTACATCGCGATGGCCTGCGTTCGTTTCTTGTTTCAACGCTGCTGGGGTTCGGTTCCCTTGCGAGCGCGACAACCCTTTTCATCGAGGCCGAGGACCTGGCCGTATCCGGAGACGGCTGGAGGCGAACCGCGAACCGTTCCGCATCGGGCGTGACGACGCTGCACGGGGCCTCTGGCGCCCCGGACGGTGTGGCCACGACCAACATCACCCTGGCCGTCGGCGGGAACTACCGGGTCTGGACGCGCTACATTCACCACAGCCGCTGGCGCGGTCCCTTCACCCTGACCGTGCGCACGGGGGACGGCGAACCGGTCTCCCGCACCTACGATCTCGAACCGCGGGAAGACGCCCGCGACTGGGGCGGGGTCTGGGTTCCCATGGACCTTGCCTTGCCGGCCGGAGAAATCGAATTGCGGCTTTCCAAACATGAAAACCGCAACTGCACCGGGTACGTCCGCCACGTGGACTGCCTCCTGCTGACCGACGACATGGATCTGGTGCCCGACCACCGGGATTATGGGCCCCAGACCTATGTGCGGGTAAAGGTCGGCGCCCCATACGAGGAGCCGGTCTACGTGCACATTTTCGCCGATCATTATCGCGCGCCCTGGTACAGCCACCATTACCTGGCCTCGCAAGGCGCGGGCAACGGGTTGCAGCCCCGAAACGATCAGCGGCTGCCGGCCGGTGCGGCCACCCCCTGGTGCAACATCACCCGCATGCTGTACCAGGACAGCGGAGCGATTCTCAACTTCACCCTCCGTCACAGATACCATCGGCGCCCCGAACGCATGCAGGCCCGTTTCGAATTCGCCACGGCGCCCGACGAAGCCTCCGTGGTGCGCGCGATGGACGTCACCGCCGAGCCCAATGGACTGGTGGTGGTCATGCCGCCCAATCTGGTCACGGAGGAAAACCGCGCCCGCCTGGGCCGTGACAAGGACTTCGCCGAGCGCACCGGCGCGCTGGCCGACGGCATGGACTGGCCCGACATCGGCAAGAAACCGGAACGCTTCCCGTTTTTTGTGGCCGCATCCATCGGGGGCTACGGCACGCCTCCGGACCAATCGGTAATCGACCGCGAACGGCGCACACTGGACTACTTCGGTTTTTCCAATTGGACGCGCAAGCAACTGCACGCCGGCACCTGGCGCATGATCGGCAATTCCTACTGCCGACCCGACATGACAGCCATCACCAACATGGCGGCCCGGCGCGCCGCCGAACTCCACGCGTCCGGCCAGGGGCCCGACGATGTGGCGTATTGCATGTTGATGGACGAACCGACCGGACAGAAACTGAAATTCATGGCTGGCGACGCGGCCTATCAGGAGTCTTTCCGCGAATGGTTGCGCAACCGCCTCGGTCTGACGCCCGCCCAACTGTTGGTCACCGACTGGCCGGAGGTGCGCACCGTCACCCGCGAGGAACGCGAAACCTATCCGGCCCTGTATTACACCAGCCAGCGTTTCCGCACCCGCGCGCTGGGCGACTTCATGGCCCTGCAGCGAAAAGCCCTGACGGAAGCCTGCGGCGGCAATTTCCCCGTCAACGTCAACTTCAGCGACGGCGCCACCTACCACGCCAATTTTTATACCCAGGGGGTGGATTACTTCGAACTGCTCGATGACGACGGGCAGAACGCCATCTGGGGCGAAGACTGGGCCAACGGGTCCTCCAGCTACCAGTGCGGCGCGTACAATGTGGACCTGATGCGCGCCGCCGCGCGAGACCGCGGACAGACGATCGGGCATTATCTGATTGCCCACGCCGGCCGCAAGCCGCTCGATGTCAAGCTCAAGGCCGCCGGCAATGTGGCCCGGGGGGCCAAGATGCTCAAAAGCTTCAGTTACGGCGTGTACTGGGGCAGCCATGAAGGCGGCCCGGCCTGGCGCAGCAGCGTATGGCAGAACAAGCCTGAAATGTGGATTCCGCACGCCGAAATTCTGCGGGAAATCGGCGGGGTCGAAGACCTGCTGCTGCCGGCCATGCCCCCCCCGGCCGAGGTAGCCATCCTGTATGCATCGTCCTCCGACATCTGGCAGTCCGGCGAAAACTATGCTTACGGGTTCGACCGCATGCATGCCTGGATGGTCCTGGCCCATGCCCAGATTCCGGTGGACTTCCTGTCGGAAGCCCAGGTGGCCGAGGGCGCGCTATCGGACTATCGCGTCTGCTATCTCGCCGGGCCCAATCTGACCCGGGCGGCGGCGGAGGCCGTGGCGCGCTGGACCACCGACGGAGGACGACTGATCGTCACGGCCGACGCCGGTGCGCGCGACGAATTCGACCGTCCCATGGATATCATCTCCGACCTGCTGCCCGCCCAACGCGAACCGCTGGAGACGTTCCAGTCGCATCGCTCGTCGGGTCGCTTCCTGGCCAACCTGAATTCGGCCGGGACCGTGGCGGTCGGAGCCACGCAATTCGACCTGTTGTCCGTCTGGCAACCGCAGGTCCCCCACGAGGATGCCACGGTGTTCGGCCGCCGCGAGGACGGCTCTCCCGCCTGGGTCCGTGGCGCCGCCGGGCGCGGCCGGGTGGACAGCCTGGGCTTTCTCCCGGCGCTCGATTACATCCGCCAGGCGCTGCTTGCGCGCCGCGCGCTGACCGAACGGGTCAAGGAGGAAAAGGAAGCGGCGATCGACGGGCCGGACGCGATCAACGAAGAACGCGCCACCGCGGATATTGCACCGGAAGACCGGCTGCGCCTGCAACGGTCGGCCAATCCCTGGGCCTATCCCGCCGACCAGCGTGAAACGCTGTTGACGCCGTTCCGGGACGCTGGAATCGATCCGCCCCTGGTTTGCGACACGCCCCTGGTGGATGCGGTCTGCATGGAGGCCCCGGAGGGGCTCGTCATTCCCCTGGCAAACTACACCCTCCTGCCGCTGGAACGCGTGGAATTGGGTCTGCGTGTCGCCCGCCCGGTCAAGCGCCTCGAATCGGTACACCAGGGCGAACTGGCGCACCAATTGAAAAACGGTCGCCTGGTCTTCGCGCTGCCGCTGGATTCCACCGATTACGTCACGGTGCGTTTCTGAAATCGACCTTCACGGCCCAGTCGGGCGCCTGCAGACGCGCGAGGGTCTCCCAGCCGGCGGCGGCTTCCCCGACCCGCCCTTCCTCGACCATGCGCAGGAAGCGCGACAGCATGTCGTGATGAGTTTCGCAGGTAAAGAGATTACGCACGGGCATCATGGAACGAACCGCTTCGGGATTGTCCAGCGGAATGGGCCATTTGGCCAGTCGATCGCGCAGCAATTCCAGGTACATGGGGCCATGATGTGCCGTCCAGGCATCGAAACAGCCCGCGACGGCATCGTCATCCTCCAGCATGCGGTTCAACCGCGCCAGGTAGTCGTAAAAAGCCGTCCGGTCTTCCGTCGTCAAGGCATGGATGCGCCGGTTGTCGAACCGAAACGGCATCACTTCCAGCGCGTACACTCCTTTGCGGTCGAAATACAGCTTTGGCAGGTAGCCGATCCACCAGAAGGCCGTCAGGTGCTCGGCCTGGAGGTCCGGCCAGGGGAAGAAGAAATTGCCGGGCGAATACACGATCGGCGCGCCCTGCCAAATCTCGATTCCTTCCGGGCAATGGGTATGGCAATTAATCACGGCCGAGGCTCCCGCCTCGACAAATCCCCGGTAGGTCTTCATCATGCGCGGCGAAGGCATGGGATTGCGCTCGTGTCCGCCATGCACCACCACGAGCACCCGGTCGGCGGTCCCGGCGGCACGGCGGATGTCGGCGATATTCTTTACGGGATCGAGCGGCGCACAGCCCGGCACCCCCGCCCGTACCGTGCCGAACTCGTTCTCGGCGAAATTCAGCAACGCGATGTCGCCCCCGTTGACCTTCAAGCGCAGCGGCGCGGCCGCTTCATCGGGTGTCGCGCCGACGCCCACGGTGCGAATGCCGCCCGCTTGAATGTGGCGCATGGTTTCGGTCGCGACATCGCCTCCATGATCGCCGCTGTGATTGTTGGCCAGCAAGGCCACATCGACCTTCAGCGAAGTCATGATTTGCATGGCCTCGGGCGGACAGAGCAAGTTGGGGCCGCTTTTAATGATTGGGTTTTCATGCTCCGAAAGCGGGGTTTCCCATTGCATCAGGCGCACATCCGCCGCAGAAAAAAATTCCCGCACCGCCTCCACAATGCCATCGGAGCCGCCAGCTCGGATTTCCTCCATCCCGCTGCCCCAGGGGCAACAATCGCCCGCCATGACAAGACTGCAGGTCGAACCTTCCGGTTCACGCAAGACTTCACGCCCTTGGTTGAATATCAACGCCATTTTACGACTCCCGAACACGATGTCCCATTGGTCATTACTTCAAAGACCCGCCAGACAGGCGGGTTTGGCGGCCCATGACCACCCCAAGCATTGAACATCAAAGCGGAAGCCGTGGCAATCAGATTCAGGTTCCCGTGACCTTCCCGTGACCCCTTCCCGCGAGATCCAGACGAGATTCCTCATTCGTGCTTCATTTCATGCCCGGGTATTGCGTTATTCGAATTCCCCGGGTCTTCGAGTCGGGCATCCAGTTCCAGCAAAGCGGTTTTGAGCTCGTCATGGATGGACGCATAGGGCAATTCGCCGCAGATCAGCGGCACCATGTCCTGGGCATAGCCGCCGCGGGCCGCGGCGGTACGATCGGGAGCATACCCGACGCTGTCGTTCACGAAGCTCACCACCAGAGGAATCGGCGCCCTGGCCGCGCTCCGCACGTCGTTCTTGATGGCCTGAAAGGTTTCGAAAGGACTCCCCAGCAAGGCCAGCGGGCCGATGCGGATGCCATGCACCTCGGTAGCCGGCTCCAGTGACACGCCGCGCTCGGCGCGCGCCACGAGATCGCGCAGGGCCAGGACATACACCGTTTCCATGCGCAGGTTGCGGTTTCCCTCCAGGATGGTGTCGTCGGTGGCCTCGAAATGGTTCAAGCGCGCTTCGCTTTCCGCCAACTTGCCGCGCAACGTGTCGAGGTCCCATGGCTTGCGGGTGAACGTCCGGGTCAGGCGAACACCGGCGACCCGGTCGACTCGCAACGGTCTGGCCTGGGCCAGCCCCTGCCGCATGGAACGCGCAAAGCGTCCCGCGACCACGTCCAGCGCCAGCAAGGCTTCCTGCTCGGGCTTGTGCACGACGCAACTGTTCACGTCGCCCTGGGCACCTTGCAGGAACAGTCCCGTCAGGCCGTCGCCGTCCCGCTCCACCTGGTTGATGGCCACGCCCGGAAAGTCGCCGTGGATGTAACGCGTGGCGGCGCAACACACCACGGGATGGCATCCGAAGTACCCGGCAAACCCGCGCAAGACGCCTCCGGGGCTCCGGACGGCCAGCACATGGCAGGTTGTGTCGGTCAGTTCCGGCTTGGCGGGTTGCCAATCGTCTCGCAGCACCTGCTCCAGCGGCGGAGCGTCGCGATCGTATTCGCGATTGAGCCCGATCCCCTTGCAGGGCACCTCGGCATGCGCCAGTTCCGCTTCGTTAAGGTCGGCCAGGGCCGCCAACGCCGCCCTGGCGATGCGGTTGTGCAACGTCTCGCGGTAGGGAGGATCGGCCGCGCCCCAGCCGATGTAGGGTCCCGTATTGGGACCGCTGTGCGTATGCGAACAGCAAATCATGACTTCGTGGGGTTCCAAGCCCGCCTCGGAGCGCAGGCGTTCGCGCACCCGCCGGGTGATGTCGATCGTAATGCCGATCAAATCGCACCCGATGACGACCACCTTGCGCCCCTGCTGCTCCACCGCCATGGCACGCGCCCAAAGACGGTCGCGCACGGCGACCGAATGCCGGCAGCGAAAGGGGCCAAAGCCGCACAATTCCACGCCGACACGCGGGGTGATATCCGCCCGCCCGAAACCGACTTTCATCGCCTGCCCGCCTTCCAGGCTTTGGAGACCGTTTCCAGATTGTCGGTCACCTTGGATACCGCGCGCAACAGTTGCCGGAGGTAAGCCGCGGTCCCCAGCAGATGCGGCTGTGACAAAGTCACGGCGGTTTCGTTGACCGCTTTTTCGGTGTTCGGCAGCGACAGGTTACGATAATCCTGAACCTTGGCCGGATCACGGAAGGGAATTGGACTGGTCGAATCGTAGAGATTCAGCAGGGGATTTCGATACACGGGGCCATACGTGCTTCCCAGAGGACACCCTTCGGCAGCCAGGGCGGCGCGGAAAGCATCCCGTTCCACGCCGTTGGCGACGGACGGATCGTACACCAGCGTCATGGCATAATAGGCCTGACGGGTAACGCGCGGATCGCGTCGGGCGGCGCGCAACGGCCCCCCGATTTTCTCCAGACCCTCCCGCAACTGCTGCGCGGCACGCTCGCGGCGCTCGGTCTGTCCCGGCAGCCTCGACAGTCCCCCCCGCAGCAACACGGCCTGCATTTCGGTCATGCGATAGTTGTGTCCATAACGGTTGGCGCGTACCAGGGGTTCAAACAGGTTCTGGCGTGGATTTGCCGGCGCCCACCCCACTTGCTTGAGCGCGAAGACGGTCTCGTAAACTTCCAGGCGGTTGGTGGTCACCGCCCCGCCCTCCCCGGAGGTCAGGACCTTGCTCTGCTGGAAGGAAAAGCTCCCGGCATGACCGATCGCGCCGGCGCCCTTGTCGCGCCAGCGGCTTCCGTGCTGGTGCGCCACGTCTTCCAGCACCTTGATTTTATGCCGGCGCGCGATTTTCATGATCGCGTCCATGTCGCACATGCATCCGAAGAGATGCACTGGGATCACGGCCCTTGTGCGCGGGGTGATGGCCGCTTCGAAGGCCGCAGGGTCCAATCCCAGGGTCTCGGGATCGATGTCGGCAAACACCACGTTGGCCCCGATGTCCATGGCCGCCTGCGCCGTCGCCACCCAGGTCAGGCCCGGCACGATCACCTCGTCTCCCGGAACCACCCCCAGGGCCTGCAACGCGCACTGCATCGTCACCGTGCCGTTGGACAGCGCCAGGGCGTAACGCGATCCGATGAAATCGGCAAAATCCTCGCAAAACCGTCGTTCGTGCCGGCCTACCCAGCTCCAGCGTCCGCTGGCAACGACATCGTCCATCCATTGCCGTTCGCGTTTTCCCACCACCGGCCAGGCCGGCAACGGCAACGTCACCGCCTTGGGTCCACCCACGACTGCCGGAACCGAACTCTTTTTAATTGTGGCCATGCCGCGTCCCTTTCCTGTTTTCGTTACCCGTTGTTGATCCATTCTTTCGAATGCAGCCATTGAAACAGGAAATTATGTGCATTTCAATTGCCTATTGTTGCTTTTTGTTATCAAATGGTGATATTTTAGCGGGGCGATGTGGAATCCCCTGACGAACGCGACGTTGCTGCATCCCGAATCCTGGTGCACAATCGTATCGGGCATGCAGATGCGCAAGGCCACGGTGTCCGAACGGCGTCACCGTCAGTACCTGCATTCGAGACGGTCGCATTCGCAAGCCGAACTGATGATTGCCCTGCGCGGACAGACTCTCTATGGACTGGGAGAAACCTTATACAAGGTGCGCCCCGGAACGGTAATGGCCTTCGCGCCCATGGAACCGCACCAGAACGGATATCCGCCCGGCACCCCCGACCTGGATCATTTGTGGGTGAGCCTGATGCGCGACGGATTTGTCGTGCGACGCGTTCGGCTGCGTCAAGGACGCATGTTGTCGGCACCCGTGGCGGGTGGGGTATACGACGTCCTCAACCTGCCGCTGGCGACCCGGCGCTCGCTGGACGGGACGGACACCCCGCGGGACACGCCCCTGGAATTGCGCCGGTTGTGTTCGCACACCCTGGCGGCATGCATCGTCCTGACGGTACTGGACGCGGTCCATCGACAGGAACCCACCCGCAATGCCCACGCCGCCCGTGCCGATCTGATTGCATCGATCCGACGTCACTTGCGCCAGACGGCGGGCCGCGGCGACAGTTTGGATTCGCTGGCACGCATCGCGGGGTACAGTCGCCATCATTTCCTGCGACTGTTCCATCGTGAAACCGGCGAAACCGTGCAGGCCTACATTAACCGCTGCCGTCTGCGACGGATGCAGGAAGGCCTGGCAAACGGCGACAGCCAGAAGGTCATCGCGTCGGAACTGGGGTTTGCCACGCCCCAGGCCTTCTCCCGCTGGAAACGGCAGCATGCCCCTCGCCTGTAGGACGCTTCGGAATTCCGTCCTCGCGCCCTCATCCCCCACTCTAACGGCCTGGCCATTTCCTGTGAGGGCGAGCGTCCCCGCAAGCCGTATCGCTTTCGTCAGAACCGGATTTCGCGGTTTTCCGTCGCGCTGCGATACAACCCGTCCAGAATCTTTTGAACCTTGATACCATGTTCGGCGCAGGCCATGGGCTGTCGGTCGGCGATTACGCTGTCGACGAATTCATGATAGGAACTGGGAGGCGTGACCAGGGCGCGGTCCAGTTTCTTGGTGTAGAGGTTGCCGCCTTCCTCGCTGTAAATCTCGGCCTCGAATTCATAGGCTCCGTTGCAATTTTTCTGGACCAATCCTCCCTTGTCCCCATAAAGCGCGGTCACCATGTGTTCATTCTCGTTGTTGTTCAGCGCCCATGAAGCCTCGACCATCAAGCTGGCGCCGTTGTCGAACTTGACCATTCCCGCCGCCAGGTCCTCGACGGAATAATGTTTGTTCTCCTCCAGGGCCTTGCGCGCCGCGATCACATTGTAGGTGCTGCCCGTGACCGAAACCGGATCGGGGTGGCCCATCAGCCACAAGGCCAGATCGATACGGTGCACGCCCAGGTCGATCAGGGGGCCGCCACCCGCCAGTTCCCTGTTGCCGAACCAGCCGCCGAACTTGGGCATGCCGCGCCGCCGGTGCCAGACCGTCCTCCCGAAGTAAATCTTTCCGATCGACCCTGCGTCGACCTGTTGCTTGAGCGCATAGCTCATGGGACTGAAACGATAGGAAAAATTGATTCCCAGCTTTTTCCCGGCCTCGTCGGCCGCCCGCTTCATGGCCAGGGCCTCGTCGAGATTCATGGCCATGGGTTTTTCGCACAGCACGTGACATCCTGCCCGGAGCGCCGCGATCGTCAAGGAGGCATGAAACTTGTTGGGCGTCGCCACGCTGACCAGGTCCAAGCGGGCTTTTTCGAACATGGCCATCGGATCGTCATAGGTTTGATCCAGGCCGTATTCTTCAGCCACCGATTTCAAGCGGTCACGATCCGGGTCGGCGATGGCCACCATCTCGCATTCGGGATGGCTTTGATACGCCTTGATGTGGGCGCGCCCCATTCCCAGTCCGATGACTCCGCACCGCAGTTTGCCCGTTTTTTCGTTCGCCATTTCAGCCGCCCTTTCCCTTGCGCGTGTATGTGAAATAGGAGCAGTCTGCCATGGACCTGGAATGCCGACAAGCGAAAACAATTTGCATTATCAACCGTGAGAAGGTAATATTTTCTCGAATTGGTTTCACTCAAAAGGGAGAATGAATATGCCTGCCGTGATGCAATTATTGAAAAAAGAAATCGCCCGCCTGGCTCGCAAGGAAGTCAAGGCCGAACTCGCGCCGCAAATGAAAACCGCCAAGGCTGCCCGCAGGGAAATCGCGGAATTGAAGAAACGGGTCGCGTTGCTGGAACAGCAGATCGCGCGTTCGCTGCCGACAACGTCCGACGCCTCTCCCGCGCCGGCTCGTGTCACCCCCAAGTCAACGAACCCCCGTGAAGGAGCACAGATCAGCGGCAAGAGCGTGCGCGGCATGCGTCAAAAACTGCGTCTGACCCAGTCGGATTTTGCCAAGCTGGTTGGCGTTGGACACAACACGGTATACAAGTGGGAAAGCAAGGCCGGCGCGCTGACCCTGCGGAACAAGACGCGCGAAGCGCTGCTGGGACTGCGCGGAATCTCGCCCCGGCAGGCCAAGGAAAAATTGGCCTCCCAGAACGCCTGACGCGGGCGCCGCTTTCCTCACGTATCAATCTCCCGTCAACGGCCGGACGGAACGCCGGGCGAGAGAATTTCCCGCGCCAACCAGCAGCAGCAGGCTGAGCAGCAGCAGGAATCCGGCGGCACAGGCCAGCGGAAGGTTGGGCGCGGGGTTTCCCCCGATAGGCAAGTTGGCGCGCAACATGCGCCACAAGGCCCAGCCACTGACGGAGGCCATGAAAATAAAGGGCGGCAGCGTGGGCCATACCGACAACCGCCGCCGCACCAGGTACAGCGTGATCCCCAGGAGGGTCAAGGCGGCCAGCAACTGGTTCGAGGCGCCGAAAACGCCCCAGATGCGGTTGGCGCCTCCGGTGGTGGACAGCAAGGCCGCCACAAGCACCGCCAGCAAGGTGGCGATCACCGGGTGCGCCCACAAGCGACGCCAAGCGGCCGGACGGCTTTCGGCTTCGTACGCCGAAGACGAAAAGAGTTCCTGCCACGTAAAGCGCGCCAGTCGCGTCGCGGTATCCAGTGTCGTCAGGAGAAAGGCTGAAACCGCCAGCATCACCCCGATTCGTCCGGTGGCTTCCGGCACTCCCAGCGTGACGCCGAACCCCGCCAGTCCGCGGGCGAAGGCTTCCACCGGGGTTGTTCCTCCCATCATCTCGCGCAGACCCGGCATGCCGAGATAGGCCACGCTGATCAAGGCCATGAGGCCCAAGACGCCCTCGACCAGCATGCTGCCATAAGCCACCGGCAGAATGTGCCCTTCGCGCGCGACCTGCTTGGAACTGGTTCCCGATGCCACCAGGGCATGAAAGCCGGAGCAGGCGCCACAGGCCACCGTCACGAACATGGCGGGAAACAGCCCCAGGCGCTGGTGGCCGAAATCCAACGGTTTCCAGCCGGTAAAAGCCTCGAGCCGCAATGAAGGCGCGGCCAGAAAGATGCCCAGCAGACCGAAAATCATCAGGGCATAGAGCAAAAAGGCGTTCAGGTAATCGCGGGGTTGCAGCAGCAGCCAGACCGGCAAAATAGACGCCAGTGCTCCATAGGCCAGCAAGATCGCCAACCATGCATTCACCGACAAGGAAGGCAGGGCAAAGCGTTGTCCCAGAAACGTCGCCAGCAACATCAGGGGCAGAAAAATCGCCGTGGCCGTTCCCAGTCGCAGTCCGCGGCGATAGGTCAACCAGCCAAAAGGACAGGCGATGCCGATAAACAACAGGGCGGTCGTGGCCACGGCCGGTTCGGCGGCGAAAGTCCGCGCCACCAGTTGCGCGAACACGGCGATTACCAGGACAAGCGTCGCCCAGCAAAACAGCAAAAACATCTGCCGGCCGGCATACCCGAGGTAATCCTCGATGACGGCGGCAATCGACTGGCCGCGATGCCGCACGCTGAGGAACATGGCGGCAAAGTCGTGCATTGCGCCGATCGTCACGCAGCCCAGCAGCAACCATAACGCTACGGCGCCCCAGCCATAAGCGGACGCCAGCACCGGGCCGACAATCGGGCCCGCGCCGGCAATGCTGGCGAAGTGATGCCCGAACAGCACGCTGGGCCGCGTAGGGACGTAGTCGACCTCATCCCGCTGGCGGTAGGCGGGAGTGGGTCGATCGGGGTCCACGCCGAACAACCGCGTCAAGTAGCGTCCATAAAACCGGTAGGCCAGGACGTAAAACAAGATTCCTACCAAAAGCAGCAATGCGCCATTCATTTCCACCCTCTGTGTTCATCCTTTCTCGAAATCCAGCGCCTGCAGCAACCGTTGACGCACCGCAGCCGGAGCATATTCTCGACGCGCGAAATCCGCGCCCGCGTCCGCCAACGCATGGGCGAGCGCCGGCTGTTCCAACAACAGGGTCAGGCACTCCTCGAACTCCGGGTAGTCCCGAAACCACAAACCGCCGTTGGCACGCCGGCACTGATCGCGCAATACCTCGCCGCCGGCATGCACCAGCGCGGGCGTTCCCGCCAGCCAGGCCTCCAGCAGGACGATGCCCAGGCTCTCGTTAACCGATGGATGGCAGAACGCCACGGCTCCGGCCATGGCTTCTAGCTTGGTCTGTTCGTCAACGAAGCCCAGGTCGATCAGGCTGTCGCGCAGGCCGGACGGCACCTCCACGGCGCCACTGCCCGTCACGATCAGCTTCACGTCCCTTCCTGTGGCGCGCCGGTAGGTTGCCCAGTAGTCGATCAGCAGCGGAGTTCCCTTCAGCGGTTCTCGGCGTCCGCAGTAGACAATGTAAGGCGCCGATACGTTCAGGCGCCGTGCGCAGGCCCGGGCGTCGACATCGGACGGCTCGATCGCAAACCCCACCACGGCCTGCGGTTTGTCCACCACCGCGGCAAAGCGCCGCCGGGCCAGATCGCGTTCGGGGACGGTGTTGAAAACGAACCCGCGCACCGAAGCGAAGAGCTGCGTCATGCGCCGCATGCCGGCGAAGACTTCATCGTGAAGACAGGGCACCAACAAGGTTTTGCCGGGGGCAATGGAGGCCACGGCGACCGTCAGACCGAACAGGTAGGGCCCCACGACAATGCGGTCGAAGCGGTCCACATTCCGCCGCAGATAATCCTCCAGCGCGCGGCTGTTGACGTTGTGGCGCAACCAGGCATCCTCGTCGGCCTCGCTGAGTTGCTCGCCGGCGGACAGGGCTTCCTGTACCCGCTGAAAAAGCGCGAGATCCCGGTCCTCGTTGACCGGAAAGCGGATCGCCGGCAATCCTTCGTGGTTCAAGGGACCGGACGGCAACTCGTTGGCCCAGGTAAAATGATTCCGCGCACAGGTGGTCAGGAAGGTTACTTCGATCCCGGCCGAGCGCGCCAGTTGCGCCAGGTTGAGCAGCAGGGTTTCGGCGCCCCCCACCGCGCCGCCCATCGCCAGTCGCGGAGCCACGAACGCCACCCGTCGCGGGGCCCCAGGTTGTCCGTCGGCCCGGCTCACGAGCGTGACGCGGCATCGGGCAGCCGTGCCTCCAGGCGCTCGATACGCTCCTCGAGTTTGCGAATACGGTCGCGGTCGCGCTCGGCAATGATTTCCGTAGCCGCCAACAACATGCCGTTGACCTGATTCTGCTGCGACCACAACCGGTAGGTATAGAACCGCAACACGCTCCAGATGCCCCGTTTGAGGCGCCGCAGCAGGGAAGCAAATCGCGCCCGACGCTCCACGATCTCGAAATCGTTGATGTCCACCTGCACCGCCTGGCGCAGGCAGGTCAGGTAACGATCGAGAAATTGGGCATCATTCTTGAGATTGCCCAGGTTGAATCGTTCGGCCCGGGCGACCGTGGCGTCATCGTATTCGCCACGCATGCGCCGCTCCTCCACGCGGGTGCGAATACTGCGCACAATTTCCTCGACATTCAGGCCATCGGCGCCAATCTGGATTTCCATTTCAGCCATGCGACACATTTTAGCATCGCAGGTCCGAACGTCACGCGCAAAAAAAATTCGACCCGCAACAAAGAGAATCAAAGAGAGTCAAAGAGATTTGGGTCGGCACAGCGGCCTGACTTGCTCCCGCGCCCAACCTCGGGCATAATGCTCCCGATCCGGTTCACAACGGAACCAAACCATGAAACAATGCAAAATCAAGGACCTCGACACCTCCAATCGGGCTTCGGCGCTGCGCGCCTATCGTGAGCTGGTACACGGTGACATCGGCGGTTGGCGCTGGCTGCGCAACGAGCTGCTGCAGGTGCTGTTCGCGAACCTGCCTGGAGCGCCGGGGTTGGCGCTGCGGCAGCGTTTCTATCCCTGCATGTTCAGGCAATGCGGACGCAAGCCGGTATTCGGCCGCGGCGTCACCTTGCGCCATCCCCACAAGATCGATCTCGGCGACGGGTGCATCATCGACGATTACGCCATGCTTGATGCCAAGGGCCGCGACAATCGCGGCATCACGCTGGGCGACGGCGTCTACCTCGGACGCTTCACCAGCGTCTACTGCAAGAATGGCGATATCGTCATCGGTTCGCGCGCCAACCTGTCGGCCCATTGCACGGTGTTTTCGTCCAACCGGGTCGAGATCGGTCCCGGCTGCATGATTGGCGCCTACTGTTATTTCTTAAGCGGCGGCGAATACGACGCCCAGGACCCGGCTCCCTTTGCCGAGCAAAGCGGGATGTGCACCCAGGGCCCGTTGACGATTGGCGCCGACTGCTGGTTCGGCGCCCGCGTGACGGTGCTGGATGCCGCCTCGGTCGGACAAAGGTGCGTGGTCGGCGCCGGGGCGGTCGTCACCCGGCCCCTGGCGGAGCACAGTCTGGCCCTGGGGATTCCCGCCAGGGTGGCAAAGCAAATCTGACATGAAACGACACCTCGGATTTCTCTTAAAACTACTGGTAAGCGGTGGACTGCTGTTTATGCTATACCGACGCTTGGACATGCAGGCTCTCGGCGCCCAGTTGCAAGCGGTGCGCCCGGCCTGGATGGGCATGTTCTTTGTCCTGTTATCCGTCAATACGTTGATCAGCTCGGTAAAATGGCGCCTCCTGCTGGCGGCCGACGGAATCCGGCAACCCCTGTGGCGACTGTTTGCGAGTCACCTGACGGGATCCTTCTTCAATCTTTTTCTCCCCTCGACCATCGGTGGAGACGCCTACCGAATTGCGGATATCGGACGTCACAGCGCCCGCACCGTCAACACGGTCGCATCCCTGCTGGCCGACCGCCTGACCGGGTTCCTGGCGCTGTCCGTTTACGGCCTGGTTTTTCCATTCGTCGCCCGGCAGGCCATCTCCGAGTGGAATCCGCGTCTGCTCGTATTGCCGTCACTGGCCTTTGTGTTGCTGATGGGCGCTGGATTCATGCTTTGGGAACAGCGCCTGCTGCGCCGCGCCACGACCTGGATGCCTTCGGCCCTGCGTGCCCCGGCCCTGCGCATTCTCGACAAATTACTGGCTTCCATGCGCGCCTATGCCTCTCGTCCCGCGGTGTGGATATGGAGCATGCTGATCTCGTTTGCCTTCCAAATGATGGCCATCCTGGCGGTATATTCTCTCGGGCGGGCCTTGAACCTCGGGGTTCCCCTGCTGCCGTTCTGCTTCTTTGTGCCCTTCATCACCCTGATGGAAATGATACCGATCTCGATCTTTGGCCTCGGCTTGCGCGACGCGGGGTACGTATGGTTCATGAATTCCGTCGGGCGGGGGCCGGAGGAAGCCGCTTCGATCTCCATGCTCTATGTCGGCGCCACCCTGGCCTATGTAGCGCTGGGCGGCGTTGTCTTTGTCTTTCGACGACAGCACCGAGTCCCGATCCCCCCTCCCCCCTCGATCTCCTGAAGTGCCGGATTGTCTCTGTATACCTTGGTGGGCAAGGGTTCCCGTGCACACATGGTATTGCGCGGACGGCATGGGTTGGCTACACTAATAATGGGTGAAGGCAATATTTATTTTTATCGACGGTTTGGGCATGGGCCCGGCATCCGAGGACAATCCGATCGCACCGGACGTATGTCCCTTCCTGTGCAACTTGCTGGCCTCGCATGCCGTGCCCATCGATGCGTGTCTTGGAATCAGCGGCCTGCCGCAAAGCGCAACCGGCCAGACGACCCTTTTCACCGGAGTCAACGCCCCGCAGGCCATGGGACGGCATGTGGAGGGATTTCCCGGGCCCACGTTGCGCAAGATCATCGAACGGGACAATATTTTTCTGATGCTTCACCGCATGGGACTCCGGTCACGTTTTGCCGACGCCTACCTGGCAGACTCGGTAGATGACATTCGCAATCGCCGGTTTCGCTCGGTCACCACGGTTGCCGCTCTGACCCGTCCGGACGTTATTTCCCTGCGCCCCGACCTGCTGGCCAACCAGGCGGTGTGCCACGATATTACGCGCGAAGTATTGATTCCCAAAGGATTTTCCGGCCCCCTGGCATCTCCCGAGGAAGCCGCCGACCACCTCGTCCAGCTCGCGTTGGGCTACGATTTCACGCTTTTTGAATTTTTCCAGACCGACCAGGCCGGCCATACGAGCAACCGCGACACCGTCGTCACGACCTTGCGCAAGTTGGACGCCTTTTTGGCGGTTCTCTGTCCGCTGGCAATCGCCATGGACATGTTGGTGACGATCACCAGCGACCATGGCAACATCGAATCGTTGCGATCGCACAGTCACACCTTCAATCCCGTTCCGTTGATCACCCTAGGCCCCGGTGCGCATCCGGTCCGGGAAGGCGCCACCAGCTTGATGGATGTCCTGCCGCGCTTGCTGGACGCATTGTCCGCGCCGACGCCGCGCGAACCGAAGACTTGAAATCCACGCATGAACCCCCCGGAGAATGGAAACATGACAGTTGAAGAAACCCGCATAACGCTGGAAAAGGAAGGACAGGCGCATCTTTTAAGGTTTTGGGACCGTCTCGATGCCACGGAGCAGCAGGAGTTGCTGCAACAGATTGCCGGCTTGGACTTCAAGCAGATCCGCCGCATGCGCGAACTGTTGCGGGACGCATCGTCGAACGCACCCAAGCCAACCGAATCGCCTCTTCCCGCGGAGGTTGCCACCCTTCGAGGCGCGGAACGCTTGAAGGCCACGGCTTGCGGCGAGGAAGCATTGCGCCAGGGTCGAGTGGGCGTGTTGCTCGTGGCGGGAGGCCAGGGCTCCCGGCTGGGCTTTGACGGACCCAAGGGGGCCTTCCCGATCGGTCCGATAAGCAACGAGGTTCTGTTTTACTTTCACGCGCGTAAGGTTCTGGCCCTTTCACGCGCCATGGAAACACGGATTCCACTGTATATCATGACCAGTCAAGGCAACGACCGGGCCACCCGTGATTGTTTCGAAGAACACGAATGGTTCGGACTCGCACCGGAGAATGTAATCTTTTTCCGACAGGGAATGTGGCCGGCGCTGGACCCCGCCGGGCGCATCATGCTGGCGGACCCCGCCCACCTTTTCATGAGCCCCGACGGACACGGCGGCACCCTTTCGGCGTTGGTCAAAAGCGGCGCGTTAAAGGACATGCAGCGGCGTGGGCTGACAACCCTCTTTTATTTTCAAGTCGACAACCCTCTGGTCGAAGTGGCCGACCCGGCCTTTGTCGGGCTCCACCTGATCAGGGGAGCGGACCTCTCGCTGAAGGTCTGCGCCAAGCGCGATCCCGACGAAGGACTGGGCGTCGTGGTGCGGCGTCCCGACGGACGCTGGGCCATGGTGGAATACAGCGAACTGTCTTTCGAGCAAAAGCAGCGGCGCGGAACGGACGGCGAACTGTTTTACAAATACGGCAGTGTTGCAATTCACGTCTTCGACCTGAAATTCCTGGAACGGGAAGCTCTGCGTGATATGCCGTTACACCTGGCGCACAAGAAGATCGATACCTGCGACAACTCCGGCCATCCGCTGAGTCCCGATGCTCCTAACGGGTACAAATTCGAAAAATTCATTTTCGACCTGCTGCCCCAGGCCGACAACGTCATCAACCTTTCCTTCGAACGACGCGAAGAGTTTTCGCCGGTCAAAAATGCCCAGGGGATGGATTCGCCCTTCACCTGTCGAAGGGACCTGATGGCCAAATGGGTGCGTTGGCTGGACGCCTGCGAGATTCAATGGCCCGTGGATGCCAAAGGCCTGGCGCATCCGCCGGTCGAGATCGATCCAGGCTTTGCCAATTCCGCCGCGCAACTCTGCCAGCGGTTGCGGCGAGAGCCGCCGCCCGACATCACCAAACCGTTGTGGCTAAAAGCATAATCCGTTCGGTTGCCGGGAAACGTGAGCCGTAACGGTGTCGTATTCCCGCCTGCGCATGACGGGAACAAAACGTACAAAGCCTATCGCGCGACGGAACCTTCATCCCAGGCAGCCCCTCCAGCCACCCTACCCCTTCACGCCCCGGCGGCCAGTTGTTCGAGCGCCTGGTTGACACGGTGGGCGGCGCCGCCCTCGGCCGGCTCGAAGACGTTTCCGGTCACCTGTTCATAGGCCTGGATGTAGCGCCGTGCCGCCTCGATCCTGACCTCGTCGGGAAGGATCGGCGGAGTGCCGTCTCCACGAAACCCCCGGGACACGAGCCATTCCCGCACATATTCCTTGTCCAGCTTGCGTTGTTCGCGTCCCTGGGCAAAAAGTTTCTCGTAGCTGTCGGCATACCAGTACCGCGAGGAGTCGGGAGTGTGAATCTCGTCGCTGACCACCAGTTTGTCGTCCAGCAATCCCAGTTCGTACTTCGTGTCCACCAGGATCAATCCTCGCTTGGCCGCATGCTTGACCCCCGCATCGTACAGGCGAAAACAAAGGTCCGCCGCCTCGTCAAACAATTCGCGCGAGATCAGTCCTTCCGTCACCGCGGCCTCCGGCGAGATGTTGCGATCATGCAGTTCGTGCTTGGTGGTAGGGGTCAGAATGGGGCGTTCCAGTTTCTGATCCTTGCGCAGGCCATCGGGAAGACGGTTGCCGCAGATTTCACGGGCTCCCTGGGAATAGTTGTACCAGGCCGAAGTTTTGGTCACCCCGGTAATGTACCCCCGAACGATGAATTCGAGCGGCAGCTGCCGACAATCGGTCACCACCATGACGTTGGGATCCGGCACGTCGATGACGTGATTTGGAGCGGTGTTCCGGGTGCGTTGGAACCAGAAAGCCGCCATCTGGTTCAACACCTGTCCCTTGAAGGGAATGGTTCCCAGCACGCAGTCGAAGGCCGAAACTCGGTCGGTGGCCACCAACACGCGACGTCCATCGGGGAGCAGGTAGCTGTCGCGCACCTTGCCGATCACGGGTTTTCCCAAGCCGTGGGGGTCCGTAGACTCCAAAACATTATCTAATTCCCGTCGAATTCGTTCCACACCGATCATCGCTGTTCTTTCCTGGTTATGAATCGAGATTGATTACATCCGGAACACGGAGCCAACCGCGTCGGGTCGCAATTCGCGCCAACTGTTGCCTCGCGACATCACGCAACTCCCCGGCCAGACGCCGGGCCGCCCGCGAACGATCTCCGCGGTTGAGCAAGCCGGCAACGGTTCGCCGCACATGTCGCAACCCGAGGAGGCCCTCGCCGCGGCATGCATCCCAAATGTCGGACGAAGCCGTCAGAACGGTTTCCATGCAGGCAAAGAGGGTGAGTTCAAGCGGAGCCTCCGCCGAAAGGATCAGGAATCGCAAATCCAAAATCCACATGGCCCTCCCTCTCGAAACGTTCCACAACGCCGGCCGCAACAAGCCCGTGCCATGAACGAGAAGCCGCCTGGCGACATCTCCTTCCCCCAGGCCTTCCAAGGCGCGCGAGGCCAGCACGGCCACGGAAAAGGTCGATTCGGAACTCGCTCCGGTCCGTGAACCCCGCTCATCCAGATACAGATCCACCGCATGCGCCAATTCGCTCGCCTGGGTCCGAGTCAGGGAAAGCTCTTCGCCGATCATGGCCGACACCTCGGCCAGCATCCCCGGCAACAGGCGCGAGGCCTGTCCGGCGGCATTCGCGTCGGCCGGGTTTTCCCGAAGACGAATCATCGCGTGCCTACGACCTCGTTGATGGCATTGAGGAATTGATTGACGTCCGCAAACCGTCGGTACACCGAGGCAAAACGAACGTAGGCGACATCGTCGAGCTTTTCAAGACGCGGCATGACTTTTTCGCCGATCTGCTGGCTGGGGATCTCCACGTCGTAGCCCTGTTCGATCTCCTCGGTGATTTCATCCACCATTTCTTCGATGCGCATCGGGCTGACCGGCCGCTTCTCGCAGGCGCGCAGGATGCCGCTCATCAATTTCAGGCGGCTGAACTCCTCGTGTCGGCCATCGCGCTTTACCACCCGCAAGGCATCCTTGACGATTTCCTCGAAGGTCGTAAAACGGAAACCGCATCCCAGGCAGGCGCGACGGCGTCGAATGGCGAGACCGTCACGCGCCGCGCGACTATCGAGAACCTTGTCGTCCAGGTGACCGCATTTTGGGCAGCGCATAGGAAGGATTCCCTTCTCCCGCGTCGTCAGGAATTGAATTGCGCACGGCGCTCATCGGCGGTACGCACCGCCGCAACCACCGAGGCGGGATGATCGGATGCCAAGGCGATGCATTGGCGGTTGTCGAGCGCGGCGACATGTTCCAGATTGGCATCCGGAGCATCCACGCCGTACACAATGACGGGGATTTCACTCGTTTTGCCCATGCCTTTCAGCAGCGGAACCAATACATCCGCGCTTTGCCCCGGAAGTTCAAGTCGCATGACCACGGCCCCCGGGGGCGACAGCACAACCGATTCCAGCAAATCCGGTCCCGTGAACACGCTGCATACCTCATAGCCGGCCTCTTCCAAAGCCCGTCGCATGCGCTCGTGACGCCCCTTGTTGGGCTCGGCCAGGGCCACGGTGGCAACCGGTTCGATCTCCGGAATCACCGGATCGTTGTTTCGCTGAAAGAGAATCCGGCTGATTTCCTGCGCGAGGTCCTCGGGATCGCATGGCTTGGCAATAAAGCCATCCACCTGCTTGTCGGCGAAATACTCCGCCATCATGGCGCGCGCCGTCAACACCAGCACGGGGAAACGCATGCTGCCGTCAGGATTCTTGATGCGCTCGAGAACCCCCATGCCCCCCATGCCCGGCATACTCATGTCCAAAACGATCAGGTCGGGAGCCCCCCGTGAAAGTTTTTCCATGGCCGCCTCTCCGCTCTCCGCCAGAGAAACGGCATACCCTTCGCTTTCCAGGAAATCCCCCAAGGTACCCAAGAGGCTGGCATCATCATCGACCAAAAGGATTTTACGTTTCATTGTTACGTCTCAAACCGTCCGGTCCAGCGACTGTCGCCGAAGGAATCCCGCCTTCGATCGTTATGCTATGCAGATGCAACCGTTGAACCACGCAATCATCTTGTCACGAAAATCGCCAACAAGCAAGCGAATGCCGTCAAACGATCAGGGTTTCGGTCTCGGCATCGAAAAGATGCGCCATGTCGATCATCAGCGGCAGCGTCAAGGACGAGTTGACGCCCACTTTGATATGCGACTCCACTCGGGCGATGAACGTGGTGCCTTCCGCCTTGAGATACAGATACGTTTCCGATCCCATCGGTTCGATCACGTCAACCAGGGCCTCGATACTCGGCAGGTTTTCGCGGTTTTCGGTTTTCGAGGACCCGATATCCTCGGGACGGATGCCAAACACCACCTCCTTGCCTTCATACGGGGCCACGGCATTGTTCCATGCCACCGGCAGTTCCAGCTTGGTTTTCTGCCCGGCGAACACGTAACGGTCCTGCTCCTTATGAAGTCTGCCCTTGAAGAAATTCATCGGCGGGGTGCCGATGAAACCGGCCACGAAAAGGTTGGCCGGGCGGTCGTACAAGGTCAAGGGATCGTCGACCTGCTGGATCAGGCCATCCTTCATGACGCAAATGCGGTCGCCCATGGTCATGGCTTCCACCTGGTCGTGAGTTACATAAATCATGGTCGATTCGAGCCGATGATGCAGCTTGCTAATTTCCGTGCGCATCTGCACGCGCATCTTGGCGTCCAGATTGCTCAAGGGCTCATCGAACAGGAAGGCCTTGGGTTTGCGGACAATAGCGCGCCCCACGGCCACACGCTGGCGTTGTCCGCCGGAAAGCGCCTTGGGTTTGCGTGGCAAATATTCGGTGATGCCCAGGATATCCGAAGCCTCGTGCACGAGCTTGTCGATTTGATCTTTGGGATACTTGCGCAATTTCAACCCGAAGGCCAGATTGTCGTACACGCTCATGTGCGGATACAGTGCATAGTTCTGAAAAACCATGGCAATATCACGATCTTTCGGAGGGACTTCATTGACCACGCGATCCTCGATGGTCACGTTGCCTTCGGAAATTTCCTCGAGTCCCGCGATCATGCGCAGCGTGGTGGACTTGCCGCAGCCCGACGGTCCGACCAGAACCATGAATTCCTGATCCTTGATCTCCAGGTTGATGTGATCCACGGCCAGGACGGACCGGTCATAAATTTTGGTCAAGTTCTTCAGATCGACTTTTGCCATGATTGGACTCCAGTTGTAAACAAACCCTACTTTTCGGAAGGCACGGCGATGCCACGCATGATCGTGCGTTGAGCGAACAAGAAAATGATCAGCGACGGAATACTGGCGACGATGATCGAGGCGAACACCGCCGTTCCAGGCGCTTCCTGCTGGAACTGCTGCAGCCAGACGGCCAGCACGTGCATGCTTTTGTCCGGACAGACGATCAGGGGGTACATGAACGCCATCCAGGCGCCGGAAAACGTCTGCAACGCGACCACCGCCAGGATGGGCGTGCTCATGGCCATGGTGATCTGCCAGAAAATCCTGAATTCCGAGGCGCCGTCAATCACGGCCGCGTCGTACAAATCCTTGGGAATCGAATCGAAGAATCCCTTCAGCAGGAAGATCAGCATTCCGTTGATCGTAATTGGAAGCACCAGGGCGATAAAGGTGTTGAGCAACCCCAGTTTTTGAATGATCAAGTACTGAGGAATCATGCCCACCATCGGAGGAAAAGCCATGGTGGCGACGAACAGGAAAATGATCTTCCAGGTGCCCGGGGGCTGAAAGCGCGAAAGGGCATAGGCCACCAGGGGTTGCAGCGTCAGCGAAAACAACAGTGCCAGGGAAACATAAATCATGGTGTTCAGGAAGGGACGCCCCTGCACGAACATCTGCCGCAGAACTACGCGGAAGTTGCGCAGGGCATAACGGCGGCGCAAATCGCGGGTCTGCCCCAAAACCGCCTGTGTCTCCAACTGAAGCAAGGGAATCTTGAACTGGCTCCAGTCATCGACGGTCACGCCATGGGCCGCGGCGGCGCGTTCCACGTCGCCATACTTGTCGCGCAGGTAGTCCTGCCAGGCGAACTCGGGGCCCACCAAACGCAACGATTCGAGGGGCAGACCGGCCAGAAACGCCTTGTAGGCGTCGCGCTGATAATCGGGAATCCAGGCGTGGTCGTGCGGCAGCTCGATCCGATCGAAGGAGGTATAATTCTCGCGATGCCAATAACGCAACAAGTTCTCGATCGTCTTAAACCGCTGGCGCAGGAACTCGCGGTACTGCTCATGGGTCGCGTCGCTGCGCACGAACGACAGGTTGACGTTGTCATCCTGGACGAACTTGATCCAGTAGTCGCGCAGAATTTTCTGTTCCACGGGGGGCACCCGCCGCGACAGCCTGAATTCGCCATAGGAACCGATCGGCAGTTGCGTGGCTTCCCGAAAGTTTTCGAACTTGCTTTGTCCGTACGCCGGATAAATCAGACGCTCTAAAAACAACCCCGTCAGATTGACGAGCCCGCGTTCGGCGGGGTCACTCTCGCGCATCAGTTCGAAATACGCATCTAGAAGACCGTTGCGCGTCATGGTCGTGCGGCTTTCCTCCCAGCGGGGGAGTCGCATGCTCACCTGCCACCAGGAACTCAGCGGAGCCCCCAATTCGGAATTGAAGACATGCAGATCTTCGTTGTAGCGCTGGCGCAATTTTTCGACCAGGCGTGTGTGGTTTTCGCAGGAAATACCGAGCCTCAGCTCCGTGCCGCCCAGCACCTGCCAATGGTCGGGCAAGGTGACTTCCTCGAAAAAGCTTTGCAGGTCCCGCACGGCCGTGTCGCTAACCGTTGCCGGAATGGACGAATCCCGAAAACTGTAATCCTGCCCCTGGTGGTAGCGGTTCATCATCACGGGGTCATAGTTGTACTTGGTCTCAAGAAATTTCCGCGTCAGTTCGCTGTCGTCAACAAGGAACTTGGGCACCAGGCTCATGTCGGACGAATCCATATCACTGCGCATCGCCCCGGAGACCATCAACAGAAAGGGATACAACATCGTGGCGCCGCCGATAATCAACGCCAGGGTAACCCCTCCAAGAAACAGGCGTCCCCGCCAGCCCTTGGCTTCGACTTTTGTCAAGATCGACATATCTGAATATCCTTCCGCAAAATTGACCGGCCCAAAAACCTGCCAGCGTTACATGTTCTTGTTGGCTTCCACCTGCGCCGCGTTCGTGAACGTCGCCCGCGACATCCGGCGCAACTGCTGGCAAGTCAGGATGATGACCAACGCGCCCAGTACCCATCCCATGGCGGCGCCCTGGCTGAAATTGAGCTCCATCCAAGCCCGTTGAAAAATGTCGAGGCCCATCGTGCGCGTGGCCCCGCTCGGGCCGCCGCCCGTCATGACCATGATGAAGTTCGTGCCGCCCTTGAGCGCGCCGATGGCCGCCCCCATCAATTGGATCAGGATCAGGAACTTGACGCGCGGCAAGGTGATATAGCTGATACGCTGGATGATGCCGGCGCCATCGATCGTCGCGGCTTCCACCAGGTCCTCGGGGACGGTCTTCAAGGCCGCGAGATAGATGATGCAGCCCGGTCCCGCCGAGGCCCAGACCATCGGGATCACCACGGAAATCATGGCCATGCCGGGGTCCTCGATCCACCCCAGGGGCTTGACATTAAACGGTCCGAAGAAATCGGCAATGTACGTCCGCAATCCGTGCCAGCCCTTGACCAGATTCGGGTCGAGCCCCTGGGCTGAAATGACCAGCTCGTCGGGGCCGATAAACGCCTTGGCCAGGGGCCACAGGGTCGCGCCGAGCAGGGCCAGGGCAAACAGCGCCACGGCGCCCCGAACGGCCATGCTCAGTTCCCTGAGCTTGACGGCACAGGACAGGATGAATCCCACCAGCGACAACCAGCAGGTCAGCAAGACCAGTTTCAGCACGGTGCCACCGACCGGGCCGAGTTGATTGACCGACATGATGATCTGGTTGAAAAAGCCCGATTCCGAAGGCTCGTAGAACTGGCGCCACAAAAAGACCATAATGATGCCGCTGACAATCGTCGGCAGGTAGAAAATGGTGCGAAAAATGTATTTAAGCGTCTGGGTGGGAACCTCGTCCAGCAGGATCGCCACCAGGATCGGCGGCCAAAAGCCCAGCCCCACCACCAGCAAGGCATAGTAGAAGGTCCGCCACATGGAGACCCAGAAGCGGGTATCCCACAGGATGGTCGCGAAGTTGTCCAGTCCCACGAAAACGCTTTCGAGCACCAACTGGTAGTCGAACAAGGCCAGAGGAATGCCCAGCAGCAGGGGCATATAGGCCACGAAAATGACCAGCAACAACCCCGGCAGGACCATCAGGTAGGCATACCGCATCTTGGCGAACGAAGGTCGGTCGCCCAGCGCGGCCTCTTGCTTGGTAAAGGCCCGCCACACCCAGGTGATGGTGATGGTGAAAATCGAGATGATAAACAGCAGCAGCAGTCCGCCCGCGATGCGGCGTTTGCGCCACTCCTGGGGCGACAATTCACCAAGCATGAACTTGTCCACGCGGGCGGCGGCATTGTCGAGCTGCTCCTTGATGCGCGCGAGGGCGTTTTCCTTGGGCAGGTTCAGCAGCTCCGGGCGCTCCAGTGCCCAGTTGATGGGGTCCGAAACATATTCGTAAATCAACTGCGTATTGCGTCCATAGGGTTCGGGAACGCCACTTTTGAAGGCCTGATTGACGGTATTTTTCCAATCCTCGGGCACGCGTTCCAGTACGTCGTCATACCCGAACCGTTCGAGCACCGTGGGGTCCAGGTAGGTCCCGTAGCCGGCATCCACGAAGGTGCGCGTCCGGATGGACTCGGCCTCGTCGCTGGTCAGGAACCACAGGTAGCGCATCACGCCCAGTTGCCGGGCCGGAGACGAGCCCGAAAACACCCCGATCATGCCGCAATTCAGCTCGCTGGCGCCTTCGCCGGCCCTGGCATCCGGCGTAGGCGCGATGCCCACCAGCGCCGGATTGATGTTCATCCCGCTTTCGAACGACAGGTAACTGAAACGCATGCCGATCTCGCCGCGATTCCACATCATGTTCATCTCGCGTCCACCGCCCAGGGGGGCGAAGGCCGCGCCGGTCAGGGTTTCTCCCGACTCCGTCGTAAAGGGCTCGCGGGCCAGCCTCAGGATGTAATAAATGGCTTCGGCCGCATCCATGGTGTTGAAAGCCGCCTGCCAGCGCCCGCTTTCGTCCTGGTCCATGTACCGAACGCCGTTGGAAACCATGAAGCTGTAGGTCCACCAACTGACGACCGGCCCGGTACCGAACATGAA
>CAZIUM010000011.1:0-29443 GCA_964542285.1 uncultured Lentisphaerales bacterium | reverse complement strand
GGGAAACTACATCGGGCCGAGGCGCGAATACTACTCCGGGCTGCCGACGCACGAACACCTCCGGAAACTCTATGGGTTCTGATAACTCCCGGCAACATGGTTGACGTGGGTTAACGTGCCGTTGTACAAATTGGCGCATGAAGGAATCGCCAACTCATTGTCTGCTTCAACCGAACAGTATTGCCGAACCCCTGCGCTTCACGGAGATATTCGATCCCCATCGTCCGGTGGAAATTGACTTGGGATGCGGCAAGGGCCGCTTTCTGCTGGCACGCGCCGAAGCCAATCCCGGCATTCAATATCTTGGCGTCGAGCGATTGTTGTTGCGGGTGCGCAAAATCGACCGCAAGGTTCATCGACTGAAACTCGACAACGTGCGTTTGCTGCGCCTGGAGGTTTCCTATGTGCTGGAGCACATGTTGCCGATGCACGTCATTGATCGAGCATACCTGTTGTTCCCCGATCCCTGGCCCAAACGGCGGCACCATAAACGGCGACTGGTCAACCGGCATTTTCGCGATCAACTCTGGCGCTGCCTGGTGCCCGGAGGCGAAGTGCAGATCGCAACGGATCACTTGGACTACTTTGAAGACATCCGCCGACAATTCTCGGACGACTCTCGTTTCGCCGCCTCGGAGCCCATGGTCCGGACACCGGAGGAACAGACGGACTTCGAATTGATTTTCCGCGGCCAGGGTCTGTCGATCGGAGCTTGTGCCTTCCGCTCGCTGCCCGCGGACTCATCCGGCGTCGTCGTCGAGCCACACCCTGCGACCGGTGACGCGTAAACGCCCCGACGCCAGCCTCCGCAGGGCCTCTGGATAGGCCTTGTGTTCCTCTTCCTGAATGCGGGCATGCAGGGTAGCGGGGGTGTCCTTGTCCAGCACCGGCACGCTATGTTGCAGGATGATCGGCCCGGTGTCGACCCCCTCATCCACGAAATGCACGGTGCATCCCGCCACCTTGACGCCGTAGTCCAGTGCCTGGCGCCAGGCATCGAGTCCCGGGAAGGCCGGCAACAGCGCCGGATGGATGTTGATCACTCGCCCGGGGAAGGCGGACAGCAGATGGGGCTTGACGATCCGCATGAAGCCGGCCAGCACAATGGTGTCGGCAGCGGCTTGACGCAACAATTCAACACAACGTTGTTCGGCATCGCCGTCGAGCTTGGTCCTGTAGGGCGCGGGATCGACATAATGGGCGGGAATTTCACGTGCCTTGGCCCGACTTAGAATTCCGGCATCCGGCAGGTCGCTGATGACGCAGACGATCTCGGCGTCGAGCTGACGATTGTCGATGGCCTCGAGGATGGCCTGCATGTTGGTGCCGCTGCCGGAACCCAAGACGCCGAGCCGTAATTTGAATGGCTTTGTTTTCATGGTACAAGCGGAGTCCCGCACTCCTGGGGCGCTGAACTTCAAATGACGCACATTGAACATCGAACCCCGAAAATTGGCAATAAAAAATGGATTTTGAGCAGGAAAATCACCCGTTAAAAAGAGCCTGGGTTCCGTGATACAAGAAGCGCCCCAGGCCGATGGTGAACAGCAACGCGCCCAGCAGGGCATGTTCGAGATTCGACACCGGCAGGGACCGGGTGCGTTCGTACGTGCGACAAAAAAACCACCCGCCCACCAGCGTCAGGACCAGCGCCAATGGATTCAGAAAGAAAACATGACAGAAACTGAAGGCGGCGGCACCGACCAGCCGCGCGGTCCAGCCCTGGCCGAAAAGCCGGGCATAACGGCGATAATACAACGCTCGGTAGAGAATGCCTTGCGGATAGACCGAAAGCAAAGGGTAAAAAAACATGATCAGCAGCCAGAGTCGCGGATTGGCGCGGGGCAAATGCCACAACCAATCCGGTTCGATGGCCAGAACCAGCAGGAGCATCATGATGCCTGCAAGAACGGTGCGCAGCAATACCCCCCGCCAGACCAGCTTCAACCCGTTCCATCCAAAAAAATCGTGCCAGCGAAACCCGTGCCCTAGCAACCAGAGAGCCGCCGGCGCCGAAGCCAGCCAGAGAACGGGAAGCACCGGAAAGCCCCCCAACCGTAGCCTGGCCAGGGTCAGGGCCAGTGGCAGCACAACATAGATCGCGACAAATTCAACCGCCAGCCGTCCGCGGGAGCGGAAAACACCACCGCCAACCCGAACCTTGACAAAATCGTAGGCCGGTTCCTCGTAGGGATGCGCGCGACGAAGCGCGGTCTCGACGGCAGGGACCAGGGATTCCCGACAGAGCATTTCCACGCGGTACTCCCTGACTTCCTCAACCTGGTTCCGACGTCCGACAAAGGGAGAACTGCCCTTCAGCGGACGGAACTGCCCCACCCCCGCCACCTGCCAGCAACAGCAATCATACCGCGGATAGCATCCCGCGCCGGCGTCGAAAAGCGCCTGCTTGACCTCTTCGAGGTGATTCTCCGGAATGTATACCGTCAATTTCAGCATGTTATGGCTCGATCCACCGCGTAAACCGACCCGTTTTGCGATCCCATACAAAAGCGATCCCGACCGATCCCGCCTGGGAGGCGTCCGTGGCGGGGCGGACCCGCGCCAGACCGCTGAAGGCCGACGATGCGACGGTCATGAAAGGCTCAAGTCGAGCCAGCAGCGCGGCTTGATCCGCCGGCAGGGTTCCAAGCGCCTGCCCGATGGCGGCGGGATCGGCGGCATGAAAGACGCCCCCTTCCCGGCGATGGGCGACCAGCGCGGCCAGCAGGTTGACGCCGCCGGCATAATCGTCCGCCGATCGGCTCAGGATCAGCGCCCGCAACACCATTTCAGGCGCGGTGTTCAGGTTGATGCCACCCTCTCCCTCGACCGTCACCAACGGGGCGAGGCGACGCAGCAGTTCGTCCGAAACTCCGGGCAGCAGGACCAGTTCCTCGACACAGGCGAACGGACGGTTGGGAGCTTCCCAGGGTTCGTCGCGTGTGCCGTAGGCGTCCGCTTCGTTTAATGGACGTTCGAACGCCAACCGGTCGGCGTCACGCCAGTCTACAATCATGGCCGCCAGGGTTCGACCGCGTTCCGCCGACAGTCCGGCTCCATCGCGCAGCAGGGCTTCCAGCATGGAACGATCGGCGTGGTTGAGCGGCAACTTGCCGCACTCGTCCGTAAAGGCGGCCGTGGAGTCTTCCTCCCACGGCTCCAAGGCGGACACCTGCAGATGCCAGCCATCGAGCAAGGTTTCCCATGGCTCCCGGCCCCAGGGTTCAGTCGCGGCGTCCCAGGCGTTGGTGTCGGTGGCCAGGCGATCCGCCACCGCCAGGATGGCCGCGTTGGCCGCCATTCGCAAGGCCACCTCGCGTTGGTGGGTGCCGCCGAGCTGCCCCGACTGGGCACGCACCCAAGTGGCAAGGGCCAGCGCCAGAATGGTAACCACCGCCGAAGCCACCAGGGCGACGATCAGGAGACTGCCGTTGCGTTTCATGGGGTTCGTCGTTCCAAGATCAGTTCATGACGCAAAACGTCGTTCCGGGCGGGATAATCGATCTTAAGCCTCGCGGGGGCATTGCTCGGATTGCTCCAGTCGGTTCGCCATTCGCCGACGGGATCGTCCGCGGCAGCATAGGCCAGACGAATCCCCCTGGCGGTATCGAAGACGTGTTCCTCGACGGTGGAACCACGCGCCGGTTGCCGAATACAGGCCAACCCCTCGGGCGTCGCCTTGTAGCTCAGCGACAGCAGTTCGACCGCATTCGCGGACGCAAATTGCAATGACATGAAACGGCATTGCGCGGCATCCCCCTCAAAACCGGCCCCGGCCACCATCGAGGACACGTCCCGCCGCATTTGCCGGTGCCAATCGCTGCGCGACACCACGGCCCGCGATCGTTCCACCCCATGTTCCCATAGACGGAAGGACTGTAGGAGCACCACAACCGCCATGCCTCCCGTTATGACCAGTATGACCAGAGCGATCAGCAGTTCCACCAGGCTGAACCCGGAGCGGCACGAAGGAGTTGACGCGCGATTCGCTGCGAGTGTCTGCGCGGTCACGGGGACGAATCCTCCTCGCCCTCGCCCGGCGGCCGCAGCAACAACCATCGCAGACCATGACGGCGGAAGTTCGCGTCGGCATCGATGACTTCGGCTTCCAGCAACCACAGACGACAATCTCCACGAAGAGACATCTCCGGGGGGCTGGAACGCACCAACAGCCCATCGCGGCGAAATCCCGAGCGAATGTCGTCCTGGCGTCCGGCACGAAGGTCGGAGGCCATCTGCTCAAGATGACCTTCCAAAGCCACATGTACCCGTTCGCGCGTTTCGAGGCGCTCAATGGCCGACAATTGGGCGCGTAACGCCCCCAACGCCGGCAGCAAAACCAGTCCCAGTAAGCTGCAGGCCATCAAAACCTCGACCAGGGTAAACCCGTCCTTGTGCATGTTACGATCCCGGATGCACCAGAGGACGCCCGGCCCGGCAGAGCGGACATTCGGACGCCGGCCAGACCTTGGGCGCCATGCGAAACAAAGAAATCAGAGGCGCGTCGAAAGAGACCTGACCGTCGCTGCGGTCCACCAGCACGGCCACGCCCGCCACCTCCCCGCCGCCGGCCAACACGAGGTCGATCGTTTCCTGCACACGACCGCCGCGGGTGATCACGTCCTCCGCCACCAGGTACCGTGTGCCCGACTCGACAACAAAGCGTCGCATGGCCAGCTTGTCGTCCTGCTTCTCGGCAAAGACGGATTTCAAATCGAGTTCGCGGGCCAACTCGTGCCCCACCACAATTCCGCCCAGAGCCGGCGCGATGACGGTGTCCAGCCGCCCAACATCCGCTTCGCGTACGGCATTGCCCAGCGCGGCGCACAACCGGGCGAAAACCCGTGGATGATGTTGCAGCATCGCACACTGGAAAAAACGATCGCTGTGCAACTTGGAACGCAATTCAAAATGCCCCTGCAACAGCGCGCCGGTCTTCTCCAGAAGATCGATAATTTCAGATTCTTTCATGTCAATAAAGATACCCGTCCCTCCCCCCCGAACGCAACTCAAAAGCGCCCCCGGATTCCCTTGTCGCAAAAAAATGAAAATCTCGATTGACTTTGCGTATTTTTAGCGTTAAGTTTCAACATGATGATTTCGAAGAGGTGTCAATATGCTTTGCGCGCGGTGTACGAGATTGCCGGAGCCCCTCCGCAAGAGGTGCTGACCATCGAAACCATCGCGCGAAATCAGGGAATCCCGCGACGGTATCTGGAGGGAATATTGAATCAACTTCGGAAAACCGGCATTCTCAAAGCCCTGCGTGGACGCCGCGGAGGCTATCGCCTGGCAAAAGACGCGCGTAAAATCACGCTCGGAGAAGTGGCGCGTTTAATGGACGGCCCCATCCGCGCCGTGGTTTGCGTAGAGAACTCCGGGGACGCCGACTGCCCCATGCGGGAAGACTGTGTTTTTCTTCCGACATGGCAGAAGCTGCAACAGGTGGTGGACCAAGCGCTGGATTCGACAACGTTTCAACAGTTGGTGATGTCGGCGCGAAAGACAGAATGCCTGGACTACACTATTTAGCAGGTGGTTATGCGAGGATATCAAGACAGGTGCGAATCGCTCGAATTCACTCCGAAGGCACAATGGAATCCCTTGGGCAACGATCCGTCGGGTTTCGAAAGCGGGAGACCTGCAATCCCTGCGTGTCACAAGACCGAAGGCACAGGCCAGGCAAGGATCTACCCGCGGATTCTGGCAGGATTGCTGTTGTTTGCCTTCGGCTGTGTTTCGCGCCCGCCCCAGGCAGGCGATTCCCACGATTCCTTGCCACGAACAGAAGCCGGTGCGTATCCGGCCACAACGGAGAATCTTCCGCAAACCCTGCGTGACTGTCTGGCCCGGGCCTTTCGCGCCAACCCCGGCCTGCGCGCGGCGTTCGAACGCTGGCAGGCGGCCATGGAAAGAATTTCCCAGGCGCGCTCGCTGGACGATCCGACCTTGTCGTTCGAAGTCTTTCTCGACCAGGTGGATACGCGCTATCAAATGAGCCTCACCCAAATGTTTCCGGCGCCGGGCATGCTGCGGCTGCGACGGGACCGAACGACGGCGGAAGCCCGCGCCGCCTTGCATGCCCTTGAGGCGCAGCGACTGTCCCTTTACCTTCGTGTCGCGACTGGGTTTCACGAATACCATTACCTCGCTCGCGCCACCGTCATCACCAAAGAAAACCTGCAGTTCCTGACCGAACTCGAACAAGCCGTCAAGTCGCGCTATCGAACGGGCGAAGCCGCTTTCGCCGACCTGATCAAGGTGCAGGTTGAAAAGGAGCGCCTGTCCGACCGGGAGGCCGCCTTGCACGAACAACGCCGCGTACTCTCGACGGAACTGGCGACGCTCTTGAATCTGTCTCCGCAAACGCTTCTGCCGTGGCCGCAACCGGCGCCACCGGAGAAATTTTCGGTTGACGAAGAGACCCTGGCGGGTGTCATGAACCGCGGGAACCCTGAAATCAAGGCCGCCGACGCCCAGATCGAGGCGCAGGAAATGGGCGAGGAACTGGCGCGACGAAACGGTTGGCCGCGTTTCATGCTGGGTGCGGGGGCCATGGTGATGAACGGAATGGACGGAAGCGGCAATGAAACGGATATCGGGCTGATGGCCGGCATCACGTTGCCGATCTGGCGGGGAAGGGTTCGTGCCGCGCGCGACGAAGCCGCCGCCCTGCGCCGAAGCGCGCAACAAGAATGCAACCATCTTCGTAATCGTCTGCGGGCAGAGTTGAGCATGGCCGTCTTCAAGTTTCGCGACGCCGAACGGCGGGTTGGGTTGTTCGACCGCTCGCTCGTCCCCAAGGCCGAGCAGGCCCTGGAGGTCGCACGACAGGCCTATGCCGGCGGACAGGTCGGTTTTATGGCGATGATTGACGCACAACGCACGCTGCTCGATCTTCAACTGATGGCCGATCGTGCCATCGCCGATCGCGAGATCGCCCTCGCGAACATTCGTCGCGGCGTGGGAAAAGAAATGTTGAATTCATCGGACCGGACTGATCCGGTCGATTCCCCCGCTGACAAGGAGACACGGCCATGAGCAAACATCACTTTCCCGCCCGGCGCCTGTTCGCGCAAGCGGCTTTGGTTGCGGTCGCCTTCACCGTGGGCTGGCTCTGGCGTGGCCCTTCCCCCGCCCACCGGAATGCCCCCGTTGCAGTCGACGCTCCAGACAACCCTCCTGCCGAATCACAAATGTATTACTGCTCAATGCATCCCCAGGTGCGATCCCCCGACCCCAACGACCAGTGCCCGATCTGCTTCATGGATTTGATCCCCCTACCGCAAAACGGCGGTACGGATAACAATCCGGAAGACGGCTGTGAGGTCCCGCGCCTGCGATTGATCCCCCCTGCCGCCGCGCGCATGGAAATCCGCACCTTCCCGGCCGAACGGCGCGCGGTCGAAATCGAATTCGATCTCTTCGGCAAGGTCGATTTTGACCAAAGCCGCCTCTTCAATGTGCCGGTTCGCACGGATGCCTACGTCGAACGCCTGTGGGTCAACACGCCGTGGCAACCGGTCGCCAAGGGGGAAACGTTGGCCGAATTGTACAGTCCGGACGCCGTGACGGCCATGAGCGAACTTCTGGTCGCCAAAGGCGAAACGATCGAGGCCGCCCGCGCGCGACTGTCCCGCATGGGACTATCGTCAGCCCAGATCGCTCAAATCGAGCGGGACGGAGCGGCGCCCCGCAGGTTCCGAATCGAAAGCCCGGTCGATGGCGTCGTGCTCGTTCTGACGGCCCGCGAAGGCGACTTTCTCCGTGAAGGCGCCCTCCTGACGCGAATTGCGGACCCATCGCGTGTCTGGATCGACCTTCAAGCGTACGAACGCGATCTGCCGTGGTTGACAACCGGACAGCGGGCACAGGTCACGATCGCCGCTCTGCCGGGAATGGAAGTCGACGGCGTTGTCTCGTTTGTGGCCCCGGTCGTCGATTCCCGCACGCGGACGGTGCGCCTGCGTGTCGAGGCGAACAATCCCGACGGACGTCTTTGTCCCGGGATGTACGCCACCGCCCGAATTCACGCCGGGTATCCCGCAAAGGCCCCGGCACACCCCCCCCCTTCTCCCGTTGGTCATCCCCGCATCCGCCCCCCTGATCACCGGTCGCCGCGCCCTGGTGTATGTGCGGCTGCCGGACACGGAACAACCCACATTTGAGCCCCGCCGGGTCTTGCTCGGTCCCCGAGCGGGCGACCGGTACGTGGTCGAAGAAGGATTGGAAGAAGGCGATCTGGTGGTGGTCAACGGTCAGTTCAAGATCGATAGTGAACTGCAGATTCGCGGGCGCCGCTGCATGATGTCGCCGGAGTCGGAGACGCCGCATCGGCACCGGCATGTGTCCGTCATGGAGCCGCAACCATGATCGCCCCCCGGCCGCCAACCGCCACGGGCCATACCCCGACGCATGGGCCACTGTCCGTGTTGATCCGTTTTTTCCTCGAACGAAAGCTGGTGACGTTCCTGGTGCTGGCGGCGATCGTTCTCTGGGGCGTGGCGGTGGCGCCGTTCGACTGGGACCTTGGAGGCTTTCCACGCGCTCCCGTTCCGGTGGACGCCATCCCGAACCTGGGCGAGAACCAACAGATCGTCTTTACCGAATGGCCGGGCCGCTCGCCACAGGACGTCGAGAACCAGGTGACCTATCCGCTGACCGTTTCGCTGCTTGGCGTTCCCGGCGTGAAAGAGGTGCGCAGCACCTCGATGTTCGGTGCTTCGCTGATCTTTCTGGTTTTCGCCGAGGATATCGAATTCTACTGGTCGCGAACACGAATCATCGAAAAATTCAACAGCCTGCCACCCGGATTGCTGCCGGACGATGCGCATCCGGCGCTCGGCCCCGACGCCACGGCACTGGGACAGGTATTCTGGTACCGGCTGGAGGGCCACGATCCGGATGGCAACACGACCGGCGGATGGGATTTGCACGAGCTGCGCACGGTCCAGGACTGGACGGTGCGCCATGCATTGCTCGCAACCGAAGGCATCAGCGAAGTCGCATCCATCGGGGGCTACGTGAAGGAGTATCAAGTGGACGTCGATCCCCATGCCCTGCGGGCGCATGGCGTCACCTTGAACCAGGTCGAAGAGGCCGTGCGCAAGTGCAACCTCGACATCGGTGCGCGCGTAACCGAGATCAATCGCGTCGAATACGTTCTTCGCGGGCTGGGATTCATCAAGCATCGGAAGGACATCGAACTGGCGACCGTGCGTGACGGACCGGACGGCCTGCCGATCCGGGTCAAGGATGTCGCGAACGTCGGATTCGGACCCGCTCAACGTAGAGGGGCCTTGACGAAAACAGGCGCGGAGGCGGTGGGTGGCGTGGTCGTCGTCCGGGAGGGGTATAACCCTCTGCGGGCGATTCGCAACCTGAAGGACAAGATCGATGAAATCCGGCCCGGACTTCCGGAGCGTCCGGTCGTGGATTGGGAACGCACGGACATGGCAACCCTGGGGGCCTTCGCCGCGGACCATGGTTTCGACGCCTTCCTGCCTTCAGGTCTTAACCGGGAGTCCTGGTTGACCTGGTTGCGGTCCAATCCCCGCGCCCGCTGGCCCGAAGGAGTCACACTCAGCCGGCTCGACATCGTTTCGTTCTATGATCGAACCGGCCTGATCAACGAAACGCTGGCCACACTCAACGACGCATTGACGCAGCAGATGCTGGTCACGCTCCTTGTAATCGTTCTGATGCTCATGCATTTGCGCACGGCCTTGATCATCGGCTCCATGCTGCCCTTGTCGGTTCTACTTTGTTTCATCCTGATGAAACTGGTGGGCATCGACAGCCATCTCGTGTCGCTGGCGGGAATCGTCATTGCCATCGGCACCATTGTCGACATGGGGATCATCTTCTCGGAAAACATTCTAAGGCACCTGGCGGAGGCACGCCCCGAAGAAGCACGGATCGAGGTCGTGCATCGCGGCGCCGTCGAGGTCGCTTCGGCGGTTCTAACCGCGATTGCCACGACGATCGTAAGCTTTCTCCCGGTTTTTGCCATGACCGGCGCGGAAGGCAAGATGTTCATCCCGTTGGCCTATACAAAAACCTTTGTGCTGGTGGCCTCGGTTTTCCTGGCGATGACGCTTGTTCCGGCTACCGTCCACCTGCTGATTGCCGGTCCCGAAGGCCGTCGCCGACGCATCCGGAAGGCGTTGCCGGTCGGGTTGGGCGTCGCATCGGTTGTCGCAGGGGCATTCTCCCTGGTGCGCGGTTGGACCTGGGCATGGCTGGCGGCGACGGGATTACTCGTCGTGGTGTTGTACCGGCTGGCGCGATCCACTCCGTCCGGCAGGCGAAAACGCTGGGGTTCCCTTCCCGTCCTGAACCGTATTGCGCCGGTCGCGGCCCGATACATTGCCGTTGTGACGACCCTGATGGCGGTCTGGTGCATTCTGACCCGCGTATGGGAACCGCTCGGTCCCGAACCGGGCTACCTGCGCAATTTGTTTTTCGTCGGCGGATTGATCGGCGGGTTGATGGCCGCCTTTATACTCCTGATGCGCTTTTATCGCCTCATTCTGGGATGGGTCCTGTCGCACAAGGGCGCCTTCTTTTGTCTGCCGCTGTTCGTGTTGTTAATGGGCGGCAGCGTCTGGCTGGGGTTCGACCGAATGTTCGGTGTGGTTCCGGCCATCGCGAATCGGATCGGCGTCGGAGAAACGCGTGTTCGATCTTCCCGTTTCTGGGTTTGGGCCGTTCACGCATTTCCCGGACTGGGGCGCGAATTTATGCCGCCGCTCGATGAAGGAACGTTTCTCTGGATGCCGACCACCATGCCGCACGCCTCGTTGGGAGAAGTCCTCGATGTGATGCGACAACAGAACCTGGCCATGGCCTCGGTGCCGGAAGTCGCGGACGTCATCGGCAAACTCGGACGCGTCGAAAGTGCGCTCGACCCGGCGCCGATTTCAATGATTGAGACGATCATCCATTACAAGCCGGAATACAAGCTCGACGAGGCTGGACGGCGTATCGATTTCCGCTTCGACCGCGCAAACGGCGAGTTCGTTCGAGACGCCGACGGAAATTTGATTCCAGACCGGCGGGGGCGACCCTACCGCCAGTGGCGGGATCATATTCGTTCTCCGGACGACATCTGGAACGAAATCGTCGAGAAGGCCCGGTTGCCGGGCACGACCTCGGCGCCGAAACTGCAGCCGATCCAAACGCGGCTGGTGATGCTGCAGACGGGCATGCGCGCCCCCATGGGCATCAAACTGCGTGCCCCTGATCTCAACACCCTCGACCGCATGGCGGTCGAAATCGAACGTCACCTGCGCCGGGCGCCGGGCGTGCGCGCCGAAACCGTCAATGCCGAACGCGTCGTAGGCAAACCGTACCTGGAAATCGTGATCGATCGCGAGGCCCTGTCCCGTTATGGATTGAATGTTGTCGACGTGCAGCGCACCATCGCTGCCGCAGTCGGCGGCGTGACCGCAACCACCACCGTCGAAGGCCGCGAACGCTACCCGGTCCGGATTCGCTACCCACGCGAGCTGCGAAACAATCTCGAAGCGCTGGAAAACATCCTTGTCGCATCACGAAATGGCATGCACATTCCACTGGCGAACGTGGCAAGCATCGAGTATTCCCGTGGACCGCAAATGATCCGGGGAGAAGATACGTTTCTGACGGCCTACATCACGTTCGGGGGGCAAGCCGACCTGGCCGAACTCGAAGTGGTGGAAGGCGCGCAAGATTATCTCAAGACCCTGGTTGCCAACGGAGAACTGGTCGTGCCGCCAGGCGTAAGCTGGCGCTTTGCCGGTTCCTACGAACATCAACTGCGCGCCATGGCCACGCTCCGCGTCGTGCTGCCGGTTGCCCTGGGGCTCATCTTTCTGATTCTCTATTTCCAGTTCAAGACCGTCTCCATGACGCTGATCGTCTTCAGCGGCATTGCCGTGTCTTGGGCCGGTGGGTTTGTCATGATCTGGCTCTACGGACAAGACTGGTTTTTGAATTTCAGCGTCTTCGACGTCAACCTGCGTGACCTCTTCAATTTGCACGCCATTAACCTGAGTGTGGCGGTCTGGGTCGGATTCCTGGCATTGTTCGGCATCGCAGTGGATGACGGCGTCGTGATGGCAACCTACATCCGTCAACGGTTCGAAGCGGACAAGCCGTCAACTCGCGATGAAATCCGCGCCAGCGTGATCGAAGCCGGCCACCGACGCCTCCGCCCCTGCCTGATGACTTCGGCCACCACGCTCCTGGCACTGCTGCCGGTATTAACGGCAAAGGGTCGGGGCGCAGACCTTCTCATGCCGATGACGCTTCCCGCAATCGGAGGCATGACGTTGGCGATCGTTACCTGGTTCACCGTCCCCGCATTGGCCAGCTTTGCCAGGGAACAATATGCCAAAATTGAGCAAAAAAAGGAAAGTGACAAGGAATCCATGTAAGTAATCATCCGATATAATTGGCCTCGTAATTGATTGACAAAACAACCCGAGGCTAATATTGGATACGAATGGCAAAGAGTTGGTTCTTGAAGCAATCCGGGGCAACAAAACGGAGCGTACCCCGTGGGTTCCCTTTTGCGGCGTGCATTGCGCGGCGCTGATCGGAAAAACAGCCGAGGAATACCTGCAAAGTTCGGACCTCATGCTCGCGGGCCTGGGAAAGGCCATCGAGCGTTATACCCCGGACGGCATCCCCGTCATTTTCGATCTCCAGCTCGAAGCCGAAATCTTTGGGTGCGATCTGCATTGGAACCGCGACAACCCTCCTTCCGTCGTAACGCATCCGCTCGAGCAGGGGGTCGCCCTGGATTCGATGGCCATACCGAATGCAAACCAGGGACGCATTCCTGAAGTCATTCGAACCACCCGGGCGTTGCGTCAGACACATCCCGAGGTGGCGCTGTATGGGTTGATCACGGGACCGTTCACACTCGCTTTGCATTTGCTGGGCACCGACATCTTCATGCAGATGTTCGACACCCCGGAAAACGTGAAGCGCCTGCTTGCATTTACCGCCGATGTCGGACGGACGATGAGCCGCATCTACCTGGAGGCCGGATGCGATATCATCGCCGTGGTCGACCCCATGACCAGCCAGGTCGGCCCCGATCAATTCGAGGAGTTCTGCGCCGCACCGCTTCGCGAAGTATTCGACGAAATCCGGACGCAGGGAGGTCTCAGTTCGCTCTTCGTATGCGGTCATGCCCAGAAAAACATCGAGGTCATGTGCAATACGCATTGCGACAACGTCTCCATCGACGAGAACATACCGCTCGACTACGTACGTGACATTTGCCGTGCCAAGGGCATCAGTTTCGGCGGAAATCTCCAGCTCACGGTGGTCATGCTGCTGGGCGACGAGAATGCCAACAAGATCAACGCCGTCCAATGTCTCGATGTCGCCGGCGACCAGGGCGGCTTCATCCTCTCTCCCGGCTGCGATATTCCCTTCGCCACGCCACCCACCAACATTGCGGCCGCCGGCGCCGTCGCGCGCGACCCCTACGAACGCGAGATTGCCCGCCACCTTGCCGCCGCGCCGGCGAAATCTTCGATCGACAAAACGGATTTGAAAGACCACGTGGTTCCGGACAGGCTCAAGATCGACATTGTCACGCTCGATTCTCTCGGCTGCGCCCCCTGCCAATACATGGTCTCGGCGGCAAAGACGGTTGCCGACCGTTACGGCGACGTCGTCGAAATCAACGAATACAAGATCAAGGTGCATGAAGGCCTTTCCATGATGGCCGCACTGGGGGTCAGAAATATTCCGACGCTCTGCATGGACGGCGAGATCGTTTTTGTTTCGGCCATTCCAAGCCACAAGGCTCTCGCCGCTGAAATTGAAAAACGTCTCCGCATGAAAGGAATAGCCATACCATGATCGCCGTCGTGCTCTTCGCCGGGTTTCTTGGCGCGGGGAAAACCACCCTGCTTGGCCGGCTGCTTCCCGAACTCTCCGGCCATCGGCGCACCGCACTGCTCGTCAACGATTTCGGCAAGCTGCCGGTCGATGGCGCCCTCCTTCACAAACATGGAGTGCCCATGAAGGAAATCGCGGGGGGAAGCATCTTTTGTGTCTGTAAACAGTCCGACCTCGTCCGGCAGCTCACGGACATTGCCGTGGAAACCCGCCCCGAGTTGCTGCTTGTCGAAGCGTCCGGGCTGGCCGAACCGACGGACACCTCCGCCCTACTCCAGAATTCTTTTCTCCGCGAAATGTATGCCCGCCCCCAGGTGATCACCGTCGTCGATGCCCTCAACTACCCCATACTGTCCCAAACGCTCCGCGTCCTCGACCAACAGGTGCAGGTCGCGAATGTCGTGGTGATTTCCAAGACCGACCTCACGGATGCCGATCCCGTGGAGAAAACCATCCGAAGCTTGAATCCATCCGCTCGGATTCTTCGCAGCGACTTAAACGGATTGCACGGCGCCATCGACCTCCACTCCGCGGAAAGGATCGAGGCCGGCGCTCCATCGCGACTCTGCGCAACCGCCACGCCCGGATTTTCATCCGTCAATATTCCTTCCGATGGACTCGACTTCGCATGGCTCAATGCGTTACTGGACGAGTTTCACGATGTTCTTTTGCGCGGCAAGGGCGTCCTACAGGGACGTCGTCTCGAACTGGTCAACGGCGTCTATAACTGGACCGACGAGAGGCCGGATCAACTCGATGAAGGCCTTTTCTTCGCGCTCAAGGGCGATGCCGCCTCCGACTTTGAAGCCCGCCTTCGCGCGGGGATGCTATAAAGGTGCGATCGTTGACCGTTGACCGTTGAACGTTGAACGTTGAAGCATCCCCGTTTCGAATGGGCGGTTGCCCCTTTTCTTGCAACCTGCTATGCTCGGGTCGTTTTTGCCGGACGTTTGGTTCCGGTGGTTGTTTTAATGGAGAGGCAAGCAGCAATGGCAGACTGGCGCAAGGACTTGAGCGATATTCTCGAGAAACGGGTGCGTGCCAGCCGCGCGGAACAGGAAAGTGCCCAGTTTGAAGCGTTCCTTAAAAATATCGCCGGCCCGGCGTTGCGCGATGTCGCCGAAGAATTGAATCGACACAAACGGGAAACACAAGTTCGCGAAGCCCCGGCGTCCCTGATCCTGACGGTTCGCCATGGCGACGTGGAAGAGATTGCCTTTCGCGTGCTCAAGCGTTCCGTTCCCTACGGCATCCTCCCCTATGCCGAAGTCCGCCTTCGCAAGGGGTTGCGCCTGGTGAAAACCGATGGTGTCTTCCGGGATGCCCCGACCAATTACGGACTGAACGATGTCACCAGAGACGACATCATCCAATGCTTTCTGAAGCACTACAGCATGGTTCTCGATGCGCAGCAACCTTCCGCCTGATTTGGTCCGCCTTCTGAACTGCCATGCCACCCCAGGCGACGAATCGGAGGTGGCCGAGATCCTGGAAGCCGGATGGCTCTCCGCCGGTTGGCAAAGCCATCGGCTGGGAAATCTTGCCCTGTATGCCTCCCAAACGTCCCGGAATGCCTCCCGGCTCCCCAAGATGCTGGTCTGCGCCCACATGGATTCGCCGGGCTTTATTGTCGACCGCCTGCCATCGCCGGAATCCGCGCATGACGGCTGGGGACTGGTCAAACTGGGGGGAGCCTGTTTCGAAGAAGACCAGGTCCGGGGAAAATTGAAATGCGCCGCGGGAGTCGTTCCCGTAACCATTCGGCGACATGCCCACCCCCACGGCAACCAGCCCTGTGACTATTCCTGCGTCGCGGAGTCATCCGTTTTGCCCCTGCCGAAGAAGTCCGTCCGGCATGGCGACCGCGTTTGTTTCGCTTCTGAACCACGCATGGATGGCCATGTTCTCGCTTCCCCTTTCATTGACAATCGAATCGGCTGCTGGCTGCTGACCCGTCTTGCCGAGATCAGCCGCCATTGGCGTTGTCGCTGCAGTGTGGTGGCCGGGGCTACCGCCTGCGAAGAAATGGGCGGGTTTGGCGCGCCGGTGCTTGCCCGTCACCTGCAACCGAACCTGGTGGTCGTTCTCGATGCCACCTACGCAACGGACGAACAACAGGTGTGCCTTGGCGGCGGGCCGGTGCTGACCTTGAGCGATGCCTCCGTATTGCTGAGCCCGGCGCTGCGCGATGAGATCATGGCATGCTTTGATACCGCCCGCCTGCCATTGCAAACCGAAGTTTATAATTACAGCGGCACGGACGCGCGCGCCTTCCCGCACCAGGGAATTGCGGCCACGGTATTGCCCCTGCTGTTGCCCACCACCGGAAATCATTCCCCCGCGGAATGCCTTGACCTGCGCGACACGGAGTCCTTGCTCAAGGGACTCCAGGCCATCGCGGAACATTTTTTCCCGGCATGAACCTGATTTTGTTTGATCCGAATGAGCTCGATGCAAACCGCTGCCTGGTTTTAACCGACCGTCGCGCCGGACACATCCTCCAGGTCTTGCGTCCGGACATCGGAGTCGAATTTAAAATCGGGGCCGTCAACGGCAAACTTGGACAGGGCAAGGTGATGTCCATGACGCGGGAATCGGTCACACTTGCCGTTTCCCTGGACCGCGAACCAATCCCTCCCTGGATCGACTTGCTTCTCGCCTTGCCGCGGCCCAAAGTGCTGCGCCGCCTGCTGCCGCAACTGGCGGCGATGGGCGTCGCCCGCATCATCTTGATCAATGCCGCGCGCGTGGAGCGCTGTTATTTCGCCACTCACTGGTTGTCTCCCGTCCACTATACCCCGTTGTTGCGCGAAGGTCTTGAACAGGCCGGCACAACCATTCTGCCGGAAGTATGGATCAAACGGCGCTTCAAGGCATTTGTAAATAACGAACTTCCCGAAGGGTACCCGGGGCATGCCAAGTGGTTGGCCCATCCCCACCCGAATCCACAAGCCGCCGTTTCCAACCTGCCCTGCGACGACCGGACAAAGCGCCCGTTGCTGGCAATCGGGCCCGAAGGCGGATGGGTGTTCAATGAACTGCGAATGCTGGAGAGCAAAGGCTTTCAACCGATTTCCCTGGGCGGACGCGTCCTGCGCACTGATACGGCTTGCCTTGCCCTGCTTGGGAAATTGATGCCGCCCTGCCCCTAAAGACCGTCAAGACGATCCCCGCGACGTCCGTTTGAAGTTCGCTTGAGTTCAAACAGACGGATTGCATCACGGCGCAACAAACGGTAAAATGTTTTTATTTATTCACGGTCGTCCGTCCTTTTTGCCGGAGGCCGCGCAACAACCCAACAAGGATACAACATCATGGCATACATTATTGATGACAAATGCACCAAGTGTGGCGCCTGTAAAGAGGTCTGCCCGGTCGAGGCCATCAGCGAAGGCGAAACAAAATACGAAATCGATCCGGATCTCTGCATCGATTGCGGCGCCTGTGCCAGCGAATGTCCGGTCGAAGCCATCAGCCCCGGCGACTGAACCATCGGCGTTGACTCACAGCAACACGCCCTTGGGCGTGTTGCCGTCTTCTTCTTCCTTCCACCATCTCGGCTTCTCGATCGCCATGCGCGCGATGGCCTTGGACGTCATCTGATTGCCACGCGCGGAAACGGCCTTTACGGCCACATCCTCGGGATTGAACACCTGTTGATGAATTCGCTGTCCCTTGGATGGCCGGTATTTGACGTAAATCGACTCGGGAGTGTTTTCCACCAGCAGCAGAATCTTGCTGCCTTCTGGGACCAGTCGATATTCCTTGTTCTGAATGGCCCCGCCAAAGCGGAATCGCTTGATGTACGTGAATCCGTAATGTGGCTCGGTGTAAACACAGGTCATCTGGCGACCGCGCTCGAAGATTGCGCAGTACCGCATATCCTTGTCGACAAACAGCTTGTCCGGTGGCGGCATCATCTTGTAGCGCCCATCCCCCCAGATCACAAGAATCTTGTCGAGCGAGGAGCAGTGGAAGATTTCTTGGCCGCCCCGGATTTCGTGCCCCACAAAACCACCCTCGGCATCGTGACGCATCAACAGTTCCCTGCGCGTGAGATCGCGCACGGCAATTTCCTTGAACACCGCCGTGGTCGTGCGCCGCGGAAAGGCGTTGCGGTACGTCTTGACCAACTGCTTTAAATATCGGATGGCATAGCCGCGCAACCCCTTGAGATTGGCTTCGACCTGCGCCTGTTCCTTGAGAATGGCCTCGATCTCTTCGCGATTGCGGTTGATGTCGTACAAAGAAATGCGGCGGATGCGAATCTGTAGCAGTTTCTCGATATCCTCGTCGATCAGGTCGCGACGGAGTCGCTCGCGAAATGGCACAAATCCGTCAAACACCGCCTGGCGCACTTCCGCGGCCGTGGGCATTTCCTCGATGCGCTTGTAAATACGCTCTTCGATGAAAATCTGCTCCAGGGTCTTGCGGTGAAATTCCTCCAGCAGTTCCGACAACCGCAACTCTAACTCCTTGCGCAGGAGATCCAGCAATTGGCTGGTATTGAATTTCAGTACCTCGGAGACGGTCATTTCACAGGGACGACTTTCACGCAACACCACAATACGGCTGCTGATCGAGCTTTCGCAGTGGGTGAAGGCGTACAACGCCTTGGTGGCGGCATCGGCTGAAGCCCCGGCATTGAGCACCAGTTCGATTTCGACCCCCTCGGCGGTATAATCGTTGATCTGCCGCACGGGAACCTTTTTGCGCCGAATGGCGTCTTCAATCGAACCGATCAACGATTCGGTTGTCTGTCCGAAAGGAACCTCGACGATCGACAAACGGTTGTTCTGCCGGGAAACGATTTTTGCGCGTACCTTGATGCGCCCGACCCCGTCGTGGTATTCCGACACATCCATGGTGCCGGCGGTAGGAAAATCGGGCAGAACTGCGAATTCCTTCTTTTGAAGGATGGCAATCTGCGCTTCGAGCAGTTCAATGAAATTATGCGGCAAAATGGCGGTGGACAATCCGACCGCAATGCCATCCGCCCCCAGCATCAGAAGCAACGGTAGTTTGCTGGGCAACAGCAGAGGCTCCTGGGACCGTCCGTCGTAACTGGCGATGGTATCCGTCAGCTTGGGATTGAAAAGTTCCTTGCGCGCCAGGTCCGTCAGCCGACATTCGATGTAACGCGGGGCGGCGGCGCTGTCGCCCGTGTGCAGGTTGCCGAAGTTCCCCTGCCCCTCGATCAGGTAGCGCTTGTTGACCAGGTTGACGATCGCGTCCCCGATCGAGGCATCCCCGTGCGGATGGTATTTCATCGTGTGCCCGACCACGTTGGCCACCTTGATGAAACGACCGTCGTCCAGCTCATGTAGGGCGTGCATGATGCGCCGTTGCACCGGCTTCAGTCCATCCTCAACGGCCGGAATGGCGCGGTTGCATATCGTGTAGGAAGCGAACTGGAGGAAATTCACATCGATTAGTCGACTAAGCGGACCTCGATCGGCCGGAGTCCTGAACGAAGAAACAACATCCGCGGAATTGGCGTCCGGTTCCGTCGGCGCGTCCAACGCTTCCCCGGCGTTTGAATCCGCGCCTTTGTTCCCGTTGGACGCCTCGCCATCCAGGTCGAGAAACAACTCTTGGGTTACCTGCACAGGCGGTTCCGGGCCGGTTGGCTGGCCGCTCCGGGCTTTTTTCCCGCGTTTGCGTGGCGCCGCGCTCACATGGCCTCCTCGGTGACAACCAGATGGTTCATGATGTACTGTCGACGCTCCTGGGTGTTGCGTCCCATGTAGAATTCAATGGTTTCGTCGATGCCCTCGTCGTGGGAAATATCGACCGGCGTCAAACGCATGTTTTCACCGATAAAATCCTTGAACTCGCCGGGGGAAATCTCTCCGAGCCCCTTGAAGCGAGTGATTTCCGCGCTCTTTCCCAGTTCCTTCAGGGCCTTGATGCGTTCCTCTTCGGTGTAGCAATAGTAGGTGACTTTCTTGTTGCGCACACGAAACAGCGGCGTCTCAAGGATGTATAGATGCCCCTCGCGCACCATCCTGTCGAAAAAACGCACGAAGATCGTGATGGCCAGGTTGCGGATGTGCAACCCGTCGACGTCGGCATCGGTGGCCAGAATCACCTTCTGATACCGCAGATTGTCGACGCTCTGCTCGATATTCAGGCTGCACATTAAATTGTATATCTCGACATTCTTGTAAAGCGCGTCACGCTTGAGATCGCAGACATTCAGGGGCTTGCCGCGCCGGGTGAAGACCGCCTGGGTGTATACATCGCGACAACTGGTGATCGATCCGCCGGCTGAAAGTCCCTCGGTGATGAAAATCATCGAATCGAACCCCTTGCCGCGTTTGCGGTCGAGATGCCGTTTGCAATCCTTGAGCTGCGGCACCCGGATGGTCACGGCCTTTGACCGGTCGCGCGCCAGCTTCTTAACGGCATTCAGCTCGGCTCGCAGCTTGGTGGTTTCCTCGATCTTGCCCAGCAGCTTGTCGGCTTCCTTGGGATCCCGGTGGAGCATTTCCTCAACCACGCGCTTGATTTCTGCCACCAGGTCGGAACGGATCTCTTGATTGCCTAGCTTGTTTTTGGTTTGCGATTCGAAAATGGGGTCCTTAAGCCGAATGGCGATGGCGCCGATGATGCCTTCGCGCACATCGTCGCCATCGAACTTTTTTTTGCTGAACTCGTTGATTCCCTTGAGTACGCCTTCCTTGAAGGCGCTGAGATGGGTTCCGCCATCGTTGGTGAACTGCCCGTTGACAAAGGAATAATAGTCTTCGCTGAAGCGGTTGGTGTGCGTAAAAGCGATCTCGAGCGTTTTGGATCGATAATGAAACGGCGGATAGATTTTTTCGAATTGCGCCTCGTCGTGGATCAAGTCCATCAGGCCGTTCTCGGACACAAAAGTTTGCCCGTTGCAAACGATCCCCAACCCGGCATTGAGATAGGCATACATCCGCAAGCGACGCGCTACATGTTCCTCGCGATAGCGGTACTTCGGGAAAATGTCAGGATCGGGAACGAATTCGACCAGCGTGCCATCGCGCTCGCGGGCACACTCGCCCCTGTCTTCCTTTTGCAGCTTGCCACCCGAAAATGTGGCTTCGGCAAATTTTCCGCCGCGGTGAGAGCGCACACAAAACCGGCTGGACAAGGCGTTGACCGCCTTGGTGCCGACACCATTCAGACCGACGCTGAACTGAAACACGTCATCGTTGTACTTGGCACCGGTGTTGATCTCCGAAACGCAGGGCACGATCTTGCCGAGGGGAATGCCGCGTCCGTAATCGCGGATCGACACCTCTCCCCGCTCGTAATCGATCGAGATCTCGACCTTCTTACCGTGCCCCATGATGTACTCGTCCACGGCATTGTCGAACACCTCCTTCAGGAGGATGTATATGCCGTCCTCGTACTGGCTTCCATCGCCCGTACGGCCGATGTACATGCCGGTTCGCAGGCGAATGTGCTCCACCGAGGAGAGCGTTTTGATCTTGCTTTCGTCATAGGAATGCGGATTGGCAGGGGTCGTGGACATACGGCGTGATTATTCCGCGTCTCCCTGGCGCACGATCTTGGTAATGATTACCGGCGTTTCCGGCACATTTTGATGCCCGGCACGCGTGGTTGTGGGCACCTTGGCGATCTTGTCGACCACGTCCATGCCGTCCGTCACCTTGCCAAAGACGGCATAGCCAAATCCCTGGGATGTGGGTGCGGTATGATCGAGAAAGGCATTGTCGGCATGGTTGATGAAAAACTGCGCGGTGGCACTGTCCACGACCATGGTGCGCGCCATGGCAATCGTGCCGCGTTGGTTGGACAAGCCGTTGGCGGCTTCGTTCTTGATCGGCGCGCGGGTCGGCTTCGGCTGCATGTCCCGTGTGAACCCGCCCCCTTGAATCATAAATCCATCCATGACGCGGTGAAAGATGGTGCCGTTATAAAATTCGGAATCCACGTACGCCAAGAAATTCGATACGGTCAAGGGCGACTTTTCGGCGTTTAACTCCACGGTAACATCTCCCATGGAGGTCGAAATGACAATAGTGGTGGTCGACATGTTAATTTCTTTCTTGTCCTGGATTGAGGCAGCCTCGTCGGCGACCAGGCTCACGCAGGCCGCCAGGATTAAAAACATGGTAGAAACGGTCTGTTTCATGATCAATAGTCCTTTGACGAACACGAACCACCTGCGGTCCGAGTGCAATATACGGTAGCAAAACCGAAACGACATTCCAAGTGGCGAGTTGCGCGAATTGCGAATTGCGCATCGCTCCTTTTTGATTGCCATCCATCAACGTTCGGTGTTGAATATATGAACTCGGAACTATGGCATGGTTTGTCGACGCCAATGCATTGATTCTTTAAATAACCCCGAAGATCGAATTCTATTGATGAAAGTCATTTCCCCGAAATCCCTGCTGTTTCTGTTTCTCTGGCTGCCGTGGTTGGCGAACCTCGAAGCGGCTCAAATCCGGGTCGTCAAAAAAGCTGACGGCGGCAAGCATCGCCTGACCCTGGACGAACTGCGCGTGTCGGGCGAGATGGGCAAGGCCTTCCAGGCCACGCTGCGTCACAACCTCGAACGATCCGGGTGGTTTGAAATGACAAGCGACCGCAATGCCGGCATCGGCGTGAGCGGTACCGCCTCCGGCACGGAGGCCGCCCTGCGCGCCGATATCACGGTGGCCATGGCGGGAAACCGCTTTACCTGGCGCGAACAGACCGCGGAAGGACTGCAGGGAACGCGCCATCTGGCCCACCAACTCAACGACGAAATCGTACGGCGCGTCACGGGGCGTCCCGGCATCGCCTCCAGCCGTGTTGTAACAATCGGAAAACATGACGGCAGTGACCTTTACGTCTGCGACGCCGACGGCTACGGACTCTACCGCCTGACCCAGGATCGCGTGCCGTGCCTGGCGCCGAGCTGGGACCCGACCAGCGCCTACATCTTCTATACAAGCTACCTGCAGGGGTTCCCCTGCATTTACCGCGTACCGGCGGCGGGCGGTCGGCGCCAGCCGCTGGCCAAGTTCACCGGTCTCAACACCGGCGGCTCGGTTTCGCCCGATCAGAAACTGATGGCCTTGATCCTGTCGATCTCCGGCAACCCGGAACTTTACGTTCTCAACCTGTCCACCCGCAACCTGACACGTCTGACCAACACCCCGCGCGCGGTTGAGGCCAGCCCCGACTGGTCTCCCGACGGACAGTCGATCGTCTATGTCAGCGACGTTTCGGGCACGCCGCAATTGTATGTCATCCATGCCACGGACAAGCAACCGAAACGCCTGACCTACCGCGGCAGCCAGAATGTCGCCCCCGACTGGGGACCCGATGGACGTATCGCCTACTGCTCCCGACGGCAGGGCTACCAGATCGCCGTGCTGGACCCAACGACAGGCGAGGACGAACTGCTGACCTCCGGCCCCGACCATGAGGATCCGTCCTGGGCGCCGGATGCCCGACACATTGTCTGCGCCCGGCGTGAAGCCTCCAACCGGTCCTCACTCTACGTACTTGACACGATGGGCGACCCTCCCATACGATTGTTCACACGCGACGGCAACTGGACTTCTCCAGACTGGTCGGCGCGTTAATGATTGTATTTCTCTTGTTAGACTGGATGGAGAGCAAGCCATGCGCACAATGATTCGTCTCGGTACCGTCATTTCCCTTGCAGTTCTCGTCATGGCGACCGGCTGTTCCCGTAAAAAGGCCGCCAACGGCTACGTCGAGGGCGACGGCTTCACGGGCGATACCGTGATTCCCGGTGCCTTGTACGACGAGGGCGGCATTCCCCTGACGGGCGAGCCCTTCAACCTGGTCGGTCAAAAAGTCGAGGATGTTTCCTTTTCGCCCGTATATTTCGGCTACGATTCCTACCAATTGGCTCCGGAAGAGGTTATCAAGATCGAACAAGTGGCCGATCACATGAGCCGCAACCCCGGGGTGGTCCTAATGATCGAAGGCCATTGCGACGAACGCGGCAGCAATGAATACAACTTGGCACTGGGCGAACAACGTGCCCTGTCGGTGCGTGGATACCTGGTGAACCTGGGCATTGCCGCCGAACGCATTCAATCGGTAAGTTTCGGCGAGGAGCGACCGGCGATCACGGGCACGGGCGAAGCGGTCTGGCGTCTCAACCGACGCGGCGAATTCGCGCTGTACCGTTGATTATACCGGCGCAAGGGCTGTGTCCCACCCTATGCCTGCCATGCCGCCAGTTGTGGGTTTGCTCCCGTCCGTTGGTTTTGGCGAATGGGTAATTCTTTTCGTGGTTCTGCTGGTGGTGTACGGCCCCCACCGCCTGCCGGATCTGGCACGTAGGCTGGGACGGCTGCTGGCACAATGGCAACGCGCCGCGGACCAGCTTCGCATGCAGTTCATGGCGATCGCCCAGGAGGAGGAATGGTCGGCAAATAACCCCTATGCTGAAAAAGACGACACCTCTTCCGAATCCACTCAAAAGCAGGGCTCCGGACAGAACGTCATCCCGGATTCGCCGGACGCCCCATCCAGCAAACCGTCTGAAGGGTCATGAAGTCCATCGCCCGACAGGTTTCTTCCGACCCGCGACACGATGTGCGGCAAGTCGATTCGCCGCGAGGGTTGCTGGAACATCTGGCCGACCTGCGGCGATGCCTGATCGGATGCCTGGGATCCTGGCTCTCAGCCACATTGATCATCGCTCCCTTCGCCCCGTATTTGCTGGAACTGCTGCTTGCTCCGCTGGTGCTGGCGGGACGCGATCCGGAAGCCCTGGTTCGCGGCCAACGGCTGGGGATCGGGTTCAGCGTCCTGTTCCGGCTGATGCTCTGGGGCGGCATTGTCCTCAGCCTGCCGCTGTTAATGTATTTTGTGGCACAATTCATTTTCCCCGGCCTTCTGCCGCGGGAACGGCGGGCCGTACGGCTGGCCCTGGCCGCCTCGGGGACGTTGTTTCTGGCGGGTGTATTCCTGGCGTACAAGACCACCCTGGCCCTGGCGATCGAAGCCCTGTTTGCTGTCAGCGACTGGATGGGAATCGAGATCTGGCCGTTGCTGCTGGACGACTACATCGGCATGGTGATCAAGACCCTGCTGGCCTTCGGCCTGGCGTTCCAACTGCCCCTGGTACTGCTGGCGCTGGGCTGGTGCGGTATCGTCTCGGCCACCCAGTTGCGCGCCGCCCGCCGTCATGCCATTGTCGCCATTTTCATCATGGCCATGCTGCTGACGCCACCGGAACCCATTTCTCAGATTGCCATGGCACTGCCGATGTGGCTGCTTTACGAACTCTGCATTTTCCTGATTTCAATGCGCCGCCATCTCCGCCCTCCCCCCCCTTGAACCATGACCGCTCGGAGCTCCCCATGACCTCACTTTGGCATCCACAAATCATACCGGACGGAACCTGCATGCAATGTTGCCTCGACAGGTTGCGTGTCTGGGTCTGGCATGTCGGAGGCGAATGGCGCCTGGCGCAGACATGGGATCCCTCCCTGACAACCGATACCGGCTGGCGCCAGGCTGCCCCCCCCCGAAGCCATTGCCTGGGTTCGTTATGCCGGCAACAGAAACCTTGAAAAACTTGTCACGCAGCCGGAACTGCCGGAACTACCCGTGGTATTGCGTCCGGAGGCGGATTTAAAATTGCTTCCGGGACATACGTCCGTGTTTTATGTCGGCGTCCCGATTTCCCTGCGATTTAGCCTGTCCCCCGGACAGGCTCATGTTCCGCTGGCCACGGTCCCCGTCCAGCTAATGTCCAAAACCTGGACCGGCGCGCCCGATGATTCCGAAGGCAGACTCTGCCTTGCGTTGCGTTCGCGTGCCCGAAACAATCTTGCAGAACTGGCCCCGGAAGAAAGGGGACGCGCCATTTGCCTGTTGAACGTCACCAATCAATCCGCGGAACAGTTCACGTTCGAAAGACTCACCCTTCTTACCGATCATCTGGCTATTTACGAAGGGGCTGACAAGCGTTTGTGGACCACCCCAGTCAAGGTGGCTTTTCGCGGACAAGACAATGACGCACGCATCGTCTATCCGTCACGACTCCCAGAAGATGCCGGCGCAGCGAATCAATTGATGCCCCCGCGTCAACAAGCAACCGAAAGCATCTCCAGCCGTTTGCTGGGTACCTGGCATTGGAACCCTCAAACCCCAAGGTAACGAACATGTGGACATCCCTGCAAAATTGGTTTGCAGCCCATTCGAGTCTGTTGCTTAAAACCGCACTGGTCGTAGCGGTCGGTTGGCTTCTCGCGGAACTGGTCCGCAGGGTGTTGACGGGAAGCTTGACAAAAGCCCTGGGGCCCCAGCGCGCACGCCTGGGGGGCGGCATCGCGCGCAATTCAATCCTCGTTTTGGTTTTTTTAAGTGTACTCTGGGAATTCGGCATCAAACTGAGCGCCCTGCTGGCCGCGGCGGGAGTGGTTGGTGTGGCGATCGGGTTCGCGGCCCAGACCAGCCTTTCCAACCTCATCAGCGGCATTTTTCTGCTGGGCGAAAATGCCTTCCGGATCGGTGACGTGCTGACCATCGGCGACACCACCGGCATGGTGCATCACGTGGGTCTGCTGGCCACGCAAGTGCGCACATTCGATAACCGCCTGATCCGTTTTCCCAACGAGATGCTGGTCAAAACTCCGATCACCAATGTCACGCGCTTTCCCATTCGACGGCTTGACCTGCCGATAAGCGTAGCCTACAAGGAGGATGCGGCACGGGTCATGCAAACCCTCGAGGAGGTAGCCGACGCCAACCCGCTCTGCCTGGACGAACCGAAGCCGCTGGTGATCTTCAAGGGGTTTGGCGCCTCGTCGGTGGACTTCACCCTCGCCATCTGGTTCGAGAAAAGCGACATGCTGGCGTTACGCGCCTCGATCTTGCGCGACGTCAAAAAACGCTTCGACCACGAGGGCATTGAAATTCCCTTCCCTCACCTGACGGTATACACCGGCGCAACCACCAAGCCCTTCCCCGTTGCGCTGAAAGACGAGCGGAACTAGTACTAGACGCGCATGCGCCCGCCCAACGCGCGTTTAAGCGTCAGAGGATCGGAATAGCCCACGCCGCTGTCCACCGGCAGTCCGAAAGCGAGCCTAGTCACGTTGACCGGCCCATGGCGTTGCAGCATCTCGCTGATGTAGCCCGCTGTGGCGTCGCCTTCCAGGTCCGTGCTGAGTGCCAGCACCACCTCACGCACTCCACCGGCGGCCACGCGTTGCTCCAGCGCGCGCAACCGTAGATCGGCGGGCCCGGAGGTTCTGGCAGCCGACACCTTGCCGTGCAAAGCGTGATAGCACCCCTTGAAAACCCGGGCGCGTTCGATCGCCAGGATGTCGCCGGGTTCTTCTACCACGCAAAGCAAGGAGTCATCGCGCCCCTCATCCCGGCAAATATCGCAGGGGTTGCGGTCACGCACCGTGAAACCGCCGCATAGGTCGCAGCAGCAGACGGTAACGCGCGCCTCTTCGAGGACCTGCTGCAAGTCCCGCAACAAGCCTTCCGGTTTGCGTACCAGGGCCAGGGCGGCACGTTCGGCCGATCGCCGGCCCAGGCCGGGCAGTCGCGCCAGCACCCGCACAAGTTCTTCGAGCGGATTGCCCATGGCGCGGACCTCAGCCCCCCATCAGGGAACTGAGATCGGAACCCTTCATCAATTTGGTCATGTGCTCCTGGGTTTCCTGCTTGACGCGCTTCAGGGCGCCATTGATGACGTTGAGCAGCATCGTTTCAAAACGTTCGGTCTTGCCGTCCGCAACTTCCTGCAAGGTTTCCTGCGAAATGTTGACGGAAACCAGGGAAAAATCACCGCGCACGACCGCCGTGATGCCCCCGTTGCTGTATTCGGTGGTGATTTTTTCAATCTCGGCCTGCATGCGCTTGGCTTCCTTGCGCATCTGCATGGCCTGCTTTACTTGATCGAACATTTTTGCCATCGGTTTATCCTTTCAGCTATGCCTGCTTGTCGCCATTGCCGCCGGCTGCCGGCTCGTCAACGGCCACGATATTACCTTTAAAAACATCCACGACCCGTTTGATTTCGGGATCGAGGGCCGGGTTCCCAGCGCGCGTACCGGGGGAAGCGGTCTCGGGAGTCGGGCGATCCGCTCCGGGTTCGACGGGGGCTGCCGGTCCGGAATTCGTTGCCCGGGACGACACCTGGGACGAAGCCGAACCCGCCCCGGGGTCCGGGACGGTACGCGGGACGGTGGCCGGCGACGATGACGATCGGGGGGGCGGGGCAGCACCCTCGGGTTCGGCCCCCTTCAACACCGCCAGTTCACGGATCACTTGGTCCAGGGTCACGGTCGTCGCGGCACGACAGCAACGCACCACCACCGTCTCCAGCAGAGTGCGCCGCGACAGCGTGTAACGCATGCGCCCTTCCAGGTCCGCCAGCAGTTCGGCCACGCGCAACAAGCGCGCGTCGTCAGCCATTTCCGCCTGGGCATCGAGGGTTTCGAGCTGTTCGGAGGTCACGTCGAGCGCTTCAGTCTGGTCTCCCAAGTGACTTCGGACCAGCAAGTTGCGAAAATGTTCCAGCAGTTCGATCACCAGCCGGCGCAAATCCTTGCCGCCGCGGTCCAGTTCGTCGATCACCTTCAGGCTGGTTCCCATGTCGCCTTTTAAGATGGCGCCGGCCAGTCCCTCGAGCTGACGCCGCGAAACCAGGCCGAAAATTGCCAGGACATCGGCTTCGGTCACGGAGTCGCCCTTGAAGGAGATGATCTGATCCAGCGCGGAGAGGGCATCGCGCATCCCGCCTTCGGCACCGCGGGCGATTGCCAGCAGGGCATCCTGGTCCACCCGCACACCTTCCTGAGTGGCAATGTGCTGCAGCGAATCCACAATCACCGCCGTAGGAATGCGTCGCAAATCAAATCGCTGACAGCGGGAAATAATGGTCGAGGGCAGCTTGTCGACCTCGGTGGTCGCAAAGATAAACAAGGCATGCGAAGGGGGTTCCTCAAGGGTCTTCAACAAGGCGTTAAAGGCCCCCGCGGAAAGCATGTGCACTTCGTCGATGATATAAATCTTGTATCGGGCTCGCGCCGGCGCGAACCGCACGGCATCGCGCAGATCCCGGATGTTATCCACGCCGGTATTGGAGGCGCCGTCGATCTCGATTACGTCCAGCGAACTGCCGTTCATGATTTCACGACACAGATCGCATTCGTCACAAGGCGTGACGGTGGGACCTTTTTCACAATTCAAGGCCTTGGCGAACAGTCGCGAAAGCGTGGTTTTGCCAATGCCGCGCGGCCCGACAAAAAGATACGCATGCGCCACCCGCCCGCTTTCGATCGCGTTCTGCAGGGTGCGCGTAACGTGCTCCTGTCCCTTGACATCGGCAAACTGTCGCGGACGCCATTTTCTAGCTAAAACTTCGTATCCCATGTGCTCATACCGACGCGCCCCTACTCGCGCGCCCAAAGGTGGTGGTGCGGTTTTTACAACGCGGGAATTCATACCGGGTTTGCGGTCGAAAAGCAAGCAGAATCCAATGATGGCAACCTATAAGGGACAGACAAATAGTCTTCTACCGCCAACTAAGGGACGGACACTT
>CAZIUM010000010.1:0-34532 GCA_964542285.1 uncultured Lentisphaerales bacterium | reverse complement strand
CGCGGCAGGGCCTTGTCGGCATACCCGGCATCCCGCAGCGCCTGCGTCGCCAAATGAAGCGCCAGCACCTGCTCGGGATTGCCGCCGGCCAGCATGGCCGTGTTGAGTCCCAGCGGGGTGGGCGCGATGTTCCACAGATCGTCCAAATAGCCCCCGCGCAGAGTCGAAACGCGATCGAACGCGCGCGTCCCCGGATCGCGATAGCGCTGCGCCGCGGGATCCGTCATGTCTTTCAACGCCGGCGTGCCGTCCAGCAGCCGCAGCCAGAAAGCGCGCAGGTCGGCACAGCCGGCGAAACGGCAGGCCATGCCCGTGATGGCGATGTCAGCGGATTTCGTCTCGGTCGTCATTTTCCGTAAACGTCACTTCAAATCGAGGAGATTACCGTACCATTTGAACGCGCATCATGAAAGATGCGTTTACGCAGCATGGGGTCCTTGAGAATGGATTCCGCTGAAGCCCCTGCCGAACGGCCTCCGCCCCTTGCCACGCGCCACCTGTTATCTGCCTCTCGTTGCCCGCTCCTTTTTTCTTTATTGTCTTGTTCCCCGGTTCGTTGTTGAATGGCCGGAATTCACGTTGGTCGGCCGACGAACGGAGACGGCCCCGGCAAGCGGCGAAGCAAGAGAAACTTATCGATGCGGAATTTTTCCAACAACCCCTCGAAAGCCCTTCACATGGTCGGAATCGGGGGCGTGGGCATGAGCGCCCTGGCCCAGGTCGCGATCGATGCCGGATTGAGCGTTTCGGGCTCCGACCGCTTGATGGACTGGGGCGATGAGACGCCCATCCTGCGTGGCCTGCAACGACAGGGCGTTCGACTGTATCCCCAGGACGGCTCGGGGGTGCATGCCGGGCTGAGCCGGCTGGTTATCAGCACGGCGATCGAGTCGGACAATCCCGATCTGTTGGCGGCGCGGCGCCTGGGCCTTTCCGTGGTGCATCGCGCGACGGAGCTGGCAAGCCACCTGGAATCTCGCCGGGTCCTGGCCGTCACCGGTACCTGCGGCAAAAGCACCGTCACGGCGATCCTGGGCTGGCTGCTGGCGGAGGCGGGACTCGATCCCCTGGTGGTCAACGGCGCGGCCATCGTCGGATGGGACCGGATCGACCGCATGGGCAGCGTACGCAAGGGCGACGGCCCCTGGGCCGTAATCGAAGCCGACGAAAGCGATCGTTCGCTGCTGGCGTTTTCCCCGGAGCATGCCGTCATCACCAACCTTTCCGCCGACCACTTCAATCTCCAAGAAACACGCGCCCTGTTCGATCGGTTCCGCGCCAGGGTGCGGGGAGAGGTTGTCGAGGGCGAACCGGCGGCGGACGACATCCTCGAATCCCCTCATGGGGGCAGCCGATTCCGGTTCGAACAACAGGAATTCTCCGTGCCTCTCGCGGGACACCACAATCTCGTCAACGCCTGGCAGGCGGTCCGCATGGCTCGCCGGACGGGGCTCGACGCGGAGACCCTCCGCCGCCACCTGGCGACATTTCCGGGCGTGGAGCGGCGGCTGCAACGGGTCGGCGCCTGCGGACCCTCTCCGGTGTACGACGACTACGCGCACAATCCGGTCAAGCTGTCGGCGGTCTGGAACACGCTGGCGACCGGATCCGAACGCCTGGTCTGCGTCTGGCGGCCCCATGGGTATGGTCCGCTGCGCGCGATGCTCGACGACCTGGCCGAAGCGTTTACGCGTGCGATGCGTCCCTCGGACCGGTTGCTGCTGTTGCCGGTCTATGACGCCGGCGGCACGGCACGGCGCACCATCCAAAGCGAAACCCTGCGGGACAAACTTCGCGCCGCCGGACGCCACGTGGAATGCCTGCCCGACGCAGACGCCGCCGAACGGGTCCTGCGCGCGGCGGCCGCGCCGGGAACGGTGCTGCTGGTTTGCGGAGCGCGCGATCCCGGACTGCCGCGGCTGGCGCACCGGCTGGTTACGCCCCTCGCTCCCGACGTGGAGTCCGCCCCATCGCCCTTCGTCACCCTTCCGACACCGCATGCGCTGGCACAACGCGCCCGGCTGCTGCGTTCGTTGCGCGCCACGCTGGACGCGCGCGGCTGCCTGGAAGTGGAGACCCCGGTCCGCATCCCGGCGCCGGCTCCCGAAGAGCATATCGAGTGTCCCCCGTCCGCCGGGGCCCGCCTACGGGCTTCGCCCGAGCTGCAAATGAAGCGCCTACTCGCGGCGGGCCTGCCGGACCTCTATCAGATCGGGGCCTGCTTTCGCGCCGGCGAGCGGGGCCGGCGACACACACCGGAATTCACCCTGCTGGAGTGGTACCGTGGCGGCACCGGGGCCGAAGCGCTGATTGACGATTGCCGGGCCTTGCTGAAAAACGCCGCGCAGGCCCTCGGACTGGGCGCCACCCTGTCGTACCAAGGCCGGGCCATCCGGCTGGACGGAAGCTGGCACAGGGTTTCCGTGCGCGACGCCTTTCGCCGCTGGGCCGGATGGGACCCGCTGGAACGATGGGACGCCGAGCGTTTCGACGAAGACATGACAATGCGCGTCGAGCCGTCCCTGCCCCATGACGCGCCCTGCATCCTGCACGCCTACCCGGCCCAGGTGGCCTCGCTGGCGCGCCTGCACCCGTCCGATCCGCGCACCGCCGACCGCTGGGAGCTGTACCTGGGCGGCCTGGAACTGGCCAACGCTTACGGGGAGCTGACCGAAGGAACGGAGCAGCGCCGACGCTTTCGGGAGGCAAACGAAGCGCGCCGACGCTCCGGCCGACCTCCCTACCCTCTCGACGAAGAGTTTTTGACGGATTTGGACCAGGGGCGCCTGCCGTCCTGCGCCGGCATCGCCCTGGGCGTGGACCGTCTGGTCATGGTGCTGCTCGACCTGGAGGACATCGCGCAGGCGCGCGCCTTCTGTCCGCCCGTGGGCCGACTTTGGTAGCGTGGACGGCTACAGGGGGAAAAGCATCTCGCTGTAAGTGGGCAGCGGCCACTTGTCGGCCGGCACCAGTAGTTCGAGCTCGTCCGCCGCTTCGCGCAGCTCCGTCATGCAGGTCAGGGATCCCGCCACATCGTCGTCCGCCACCTGCCGCTCCAACCGCGACGCGGCCCGCAGCAACCGGTCGTTGAGATTCCCCACCCGTTCCGCCAGGGCCATGACGGGCTCGGACCCGCCCCCGGCGCGCAGCGCGGCGGCATAGGCCAGCCCCGCCGGTGCGATCTGCGTCAGGGCCATGCGCAAGGCACACTGGGCCTCGATCAGGATGGTCTTGTCATACGACTCGGCATAGATTTCGTAGCGCGACTTCAGCTCGCGCTCGCTGAAGATGCCATACTTCTGGAACAACTCCAGCGTGGCGGGATCGATCAAGGCCTGGAGCGCCTCGGGCGTGTTCATGGCGCAGGGCAATCCCCGCCGCGCCGCTTCCTCGCGCCAGGCCGTACTGTAGTTGTCGCCATCGAACAACACGCGCTGGTGGCGTTTAAACCGTTCCGCGAGCACCGTGCCCAGGGCGGCGTGAAATTCCTCCCCGGCGGACATCCGTTCCTCGACCGCGTCGCAAATCCGGTCCAGCCCCCAGGTCACCACGGTGTTCAGCGCCACGTTGGGTCCGGCACAGCTCTGGTTGGAGCCGACGGCCCGCAGTTCGAACTTGTTGCCGGTAAAGGCCAGCGGCGAGGTGCGGTTGCGGTCGGTCACGTCGCGCGGCAGCTCGGGAATCGTATCGATGCCCACGCGGATCGTGCCGCCCTTCTTGCTGGACTGCGCGCCCCCGTTCAGCATCTGGGTGACGATGTCCGTAAGCTGCTCGCCCAGGAAGATCGAGATCACCGCCGGCGGCGCTTCGTTGGCTCCCAGCCGGTGATCGTTGCCGGCACTGGCGACGGTGGCGCGCAACAAGCCGGCGTAGGTATCGACCCCGGAAACGATCGCGCACACCATGGCCAGAAACTTGGCGTTCTCGTGCGGCGTGCCGCCGGGCGTCAGCCAGTTCTTGCCGTCCGGTCCGACGACGGACCAGTTGTTGTGCTTGCCGGACCCGTTAATGCCGGCAAAGGGTTTCTCGTGCAAAAGGCAGACGAACCCATGGGTCTCCGCGACTTCCTGCAGCACCAGCATCGTCAGCATGTTGTGGTCGGTGGCCAGGTTCTGGCTTTCGAACACCGGCGCGATCTCGAACTGTCCCGGCGCCACCTCGTTGTGACGGGTCTTGGCGGGAACGCCCAACCGCCAGAGAACCGCGTCGACCTCCGCCATGAAAGACAGGATGCGCGTTTTGACGTGTCCAAAGTAATGATCCTCCATCTGCTGATGGCGCGCCGGACGTCGGCCGAACAGCGTGCGCCCGGTTTCGCGCAGGTCGGGCCGCCGCGCGAAGTGCTCGCGGTCCACCAGAAAATATTCCTGTTCCGGCCCCAGCGTGGCGCAAGGCGACGTCTCTTCCTCGATTCCGAACAACCGGGCCAGGCGGGTAACCTGTCGCGCCAGGGCGTACTGCGAGCGCAAGAGCGGCGTCTTCTTGTCCAGAGCTTCGCCATGATAGCCGCAAAAGACCGTGGGAATGCAAAGCACGGCCACGCCATCGGTTTCCTTGACAAAGGCCGGGCTGGTGGGGTCCCAGGCCGTATAGCCGCGCGCCTCAAAGGTCGCCCGCAGGCCACCGGAGGGAAAGCTGGAGGCGTCCGGCTCGCCCTGGGACAGCTCGCGCCCGGAAAAACGCGCCAGGACGCCGCCCTCTCCGTCGGGGCTGAAAAACGAATCGTGTTTTTCGGCCGTGGCGCCGGTCAGCGGCTGAAACCAGTGGGTGAAATGCGTGGCGCCTTTTTCCAGTGCCCAGGTTTTCATGGCCTCGGCCACCTCGTCGGCGATGGCCGGGTCGATGGCGGCGCCGCGGATCATGGTATCGGCCAGGCGCCGGTAGGCCTTTTCGGAAAGGTAGCTGCGCATCGTGCCGAGGTGAAACACATTGGCGCCGAAGCCTCGCGGCTCGTTCGGCAATGGAGTTGGTTTGGAGGGTCGTGTTTTCATAAAACGTGTTCTCCTTTCGGGGCGGCGGCGATCATTTCCCGAAACCGCGAGAAAACCGGGGCCGCGTCGTGAGGTCCCGGCGCGGCCTCGGGATGGTACTGGATGGCAAAGGCGGGCGCCCCGAGCATTTCCAGCCCTTCCACCGTGCCGTCGTTAAGATTCCGATGCGTCACACGGACCCTGGCGGGATCGATGCTTTCCGGAACCACGGCATAGTTGTGATTCTGCGAGGTAATGGCCACCTGTCCGCCGACCAGGTCCTTGACGGGATGGTTGCCGCCGTGGTGTCCAAATTTCAAGCGTTCGATGGAAGCGTCCAGGGCCAGGGCCAGCAACTGGTGGCCGAGGCAGATGCCCAGCAGCGGCGCCTTGCCCAGCAATTGGCGGACGTTGTCGACGGCGTAGTCGAGCGCCCGCGGATCGGCCGGGCCATTCGACAGCAGAATGCCGTCGGGCGCCATTTCCAGCACCCGGGCGGCCGGAGTCGCGGCCGGCACGACGGTGACCCGCAGGCCCTGTTGCCGCAGACAGCGCGCGATGTTCCACTTGAGGCCGAAGTCGTACACCACCACGTGACGCGTGGCCGCGGGCAGCGTGGCGCCCAGTCCCCAGGAGCAGGACCGCCGCCCCTCGACGTCCCAGTCATGCTCCGCCCGGCAGCTCACGCGACGCGCGTAATCCTGGCCGTCGAGGCCTTCCCACTCGCGCGCCATCCGAACGGCGGTTTCCGGCGGCGTAGCGCCGGTGGCCGAAAGAAAGGCCCGTTGCGTGCCCCGTCCGCGCAACAGCAGGGTCAGGGCGCGCGTGTCGATCCCCGCCAGGGCCGGCACGTCCCCTTCGCGCAGCATCGCGGACAGGCTTTGCTCCGCGCGCCAATTGCTGGGCTCGTTACAGGCGCGCACCAGCAAACCGTTGGCATGCAGCCGCTCCGACTCCATGTCGGCGAGGTTCATCCCCACGTTGCCGATTTCCGGGCAGGTCAGCAACACCAGTTGCCCGGCATAGGAGGGATCGCTCAGAATCTCTTGGTACCCCGTCATGCCGGTGTGGAACACCAGCTCGCCGAGGGTTTCGCGCGGCGCGCCGATGGAGTGGCCGCGCAGAACAACCCCGTTCTGCAACGCCAGGTACGCGGAAGCTTCGCGTTGCTCGCGCCATTTTTGCCGTTGGGCCTGGAGCCATTCGTCATGCATGGACGTTTTTTCCCTTCATTCCGGCCTGGTATTCCTGCAGCGAACGCACCTTGACCCCGCCGCGTTTGCCGCGCATGGCCTTGAGGGCGTCGATCGACCAGCGCAGTCCGTTGAGGGTGGTGGTGAGGGGCACGTTGCGAATGGTTGCATGGGCGCGCATGCGGACTTCGTCGCGCATGGGATCGGCCCCGCCGGTCGGGGTGCTGACGATCCAGTCCAGCGACTGCGCCTCCATCAGGTCGATGGCGTTGGGGCGTCCCTTGGCGATGCGAAACACGGCCTGGCTGCGCACCCCGGCGTTCCACAACGCCGTGCTGGTGCCCAGCGTGGCGTAGAGACCGAACCCCAGGCGCCGCAACGACCGCGCCAGCGCCACCAGTTCCTCCTTGTCCTCGTCGCGCACGCTCAGGAAAACATTCCCGCCGCGCGGCAGGCGGTTGCCCGCGCCCAACTGGCTTTTGTAATACGCCGTGGCGCAATCGGCATCCAGTCCCATGGCCTCGCCGGTGGACTTCATTTCGGGGGTCAGCACCACGTCGAGTCCCGGGAAGCGCGCAAAGGGGAAGACGGCCTCTTTGACGGCATAATGCCGCGGCCGGATTTCCTCGGTGAACCCCAGTTGCGCCAGGGTCTCGCCCGCCATCACGCGGGCCGCCAGCTTGGCCAGGGGCACGCCGATGGCCTTGCTGACGAAGGGCACGGTGCGCGAGGCGCGTGGATTGACTTCCAGCACGAAGACCTCGCCGTCGCATACCGCGAACTGGACATTCATCAACCCGCGCACACCCAGGGTCCGCGCCAGCGCCCTGGTGTGGCGACGGATCGCGGCGCCGGCCGCACGTCCCAGCGAGGGCGCGGGAATCATGCAGGCGCTGTCGCCGGAATGGACTCCCGCCAGCTCGACATGTTCCATTACCGCGCCGATGACGCTGCGTTCGCCGTCGGCGAGGCAATCGACATCCACCTCCAGCGCATTGACCAGGAAATGGTCGATCAACACCGGGCGTCCCTGGGCGACGTCCGTCACGCGCGCCATGTAGTGCCGCACCCCCTGCTCGTCATGCAGGATTTCCATGGCCCGACCGCCCAGCACGAAGCTGGGGCGCGCCAGCACCGGGTAGCCGATGCGCGTCGCGGTAGCCACGGCCTCGTCCACCGTGGTGGCCATGCCTCCCGGGGGTTGCCGGACCCCCACCCGCTCCACCAGGGCCTGGAAGGATTGACGGTCTTCGGCGGCATCGATGCAATCCGGCCCCGATCCGATGATATTGACCCCGTTGCGCTCCAGGTCGCGCGCCAGGTTAAGCGGCGTCTGGCCGCCGAACTGCACAATGGCGGCATGACATCCCTCGGCACGATAGACCGACAGCACATCTTCGAGCGTCAACGGTTCGAAATACAGCCGGTCGCTGCAATCGAAGTCCGTGCTGACCGTTTCGGGGTTGCTGTTCACCATCACGGTTTCGTAGCCGGCCTCGCGCAGGGCAAAGCTGGCATGAACGCAGCAGTAGTCGAACTCGATTCCCTGCCCGATGCGATTGGGTCCCCCGCCCAGGATCATGATGCGCTTGCGTTCCCCGGCGGGGGCTTCGCTCCGCGGCGGCTCCCAGGCCCCGGGCTCGTAGCAGGAATAGAAATAGGGCGTCACGGCCTTGAACTCGGCCGCGCAGGTGTCGACCAGACCGTAGCGCGGCACGATCCCGAGCTTTTCGCGCGTCCCGCGCACATCCGGCTCGCCGGTGCGCAGCAGCCAGGCGATCTGCCGGTCGCTGTATCCGAAGCTCTTGGCCTGGAGAAACCGCGCCGGATCGCGCGACAACGCGTCGAGAGAACCGACGGAGCGAATTTCCTCCTCGTAACAGGTCAGCTCCAGCATCTGACGCAGGAACCAGGGATCGATCCCGCTCAGCCCGGCCACCTTGTCGACCGACCAACCGCGCCGGAAAGCGGCGCGCAGCATGAAGGGTCGCCGCGGGGTGGGACGCTGCACGGCCGCCGCCAGCTCGGAATCGTCCAGCGCCTCGTCGGCGGCATCGCCGCCATCGGCGCCGAACCCCACCCGACCAATTTCGAGCGAGCGCAGGGCTTTCTGAAAACTTTCCTTGAACGTCCGTCCGATGCCCATGGTTTCGCCCACGGCTTTCATCTGGGTGCCGAGGGTGTCGTCCGAATAGGCGAACTTCTCGAAGGCGAAGCGCGGAATCTTGACCACCACGTAATCCAGCGCCGGCTCGAAGCAGGCCGGCGTATCGCGCGTGATATCGTTGCGCAGTTCGTCCAGGTGGTAGCCCACGGCCAGCTTGGCGGCAATGCGGGCGATCGGGAATCCCGTGGCCTTGGAGGCCAGGGCGCTGGAGCGCGAAACGCGCGGATTCATCTCGATCACCACCATGCGTCCGCCGTCGGGTGCCAGCGCAAACTGCACGTTGGACCCGCCGGTCGCCACGCCCACCGCGTCCATCACCGCGATGGCGGCGTCGCGCATCCGCTGGTATTCGCGATCGGTCAGGGTCTGCGCCGGCGCCACGGTGATGGAATCGCCGGTATGAACGCCCATGGGATCGAGGTTCTCGATCGAGCAGACGATCACGTTGTTGCCGCGCTGGTCGCGCACCACCTCGAGCTCGAATTCCTTCCAGCCGGCGATGCATTCCTCGATCAGCACCTCGGAGGTGGGGCTGTTGAAAAGACCGCGCGCCACGATGGCGGCAAATTCTTCGTCGTTATGCGCCGTGCCCCCCCCGGTGCCGCCCAGCGTGAACCCCGGACGGATCACCAACGGGTAGCCCAGGCGGTCACGCACCCGGCAGGCGTCCGCCATGGTGTTGACGGACTCGCCCCGCGGCACGTCCAACCCGATGCCTTCCATGACCCGCTTGAAGCGCCGGCGGTCCTCGGCGCGCTCGATCGCTTCGGCCCCGGCGCCGATCAGTTCCACGCCGTACTTGCGCAGCACCCCGGTGCGGTGCAGTTCCATCGCCAGGTTGAGGGCGGTCTGGCCCCCCAGCGTCGGCAGCAGGGCATCCGGTCGCTCGCGCCGGATGACCGACGCCAGCACATCGGGCGTCAAGGGCTCGATGTAGGTGCGGTCGGCAAATTCCGGATCGGTCATGATCGTGGCCGGATTGCTGTTGACCAGCACCACGCGATAACCTTCCTCACGCAGGGCTTTGCAGGCCTGGGCCCCGGCATAATCGAATTCGCAGGCCTGGCCGATGACAATCGGTCCGGACCCAATCAATAAAATCGTATGGATATCCTGGCGTTTGGGCATGCGATGATCCCTTGTCTGATGTGACCCCTTTCGCATCCCCCGTGCCAAGGCATATCCGCCCCCAAAAAAGGGTAAAAACGAAACCAACGCCCCGAAACCCGGCGATTAACGCGCGGACATTCAAATAAAAACGACAAAATTGTCGTTCCCCTCCGGCCTGGCGACAGAAATGTTTCCGTTCCCGATGAAGACGGGCGATGCGGGGTGTGGGGGGGGGTTGGGATCGCTATCGGGAGCGGGAGCGGGATCAATCCGGCGCAAGGCGCCGGGGAAAAAACAGGCCCCGACACACGACGCACGACGCACGGATGGGGATCGCGCGGGGAACCCGCGCGCGGCGGCGAAGGGCCTCGCCGCCCTACCATTTCGGCGCAAAACGTCGAAATAATACCCTCACCCCTCAACCCTCAAACCTCAAACCTTCCCATGGCCTCGCCGCCCTACCATTTCGGCGCAAAGCGTCAAAACAGTAAAAACTTGTGCGGCTGACACTTCAACGAACCCTTAGTCGACACTCATTATCGGACACACTTAACCGACTTTCTTCTCCCGCGGAGGCGCTGTGGCGCAGGGGTGGGACGCCGCAAGTTCCAAATTCAGAACGAATTGTATTGTCATCGCGTCGCGGCCGGTGTTCAATGTTTACGAACCGCGCCGATGCGCGGACTCCGGGAGAATTTTAACATGATCACAACAAAACTTTCCGAGACCGCGGTCATGCCGACCCCGCACAAGGTCGATGCGCGCAATCTCTACAACAAGCCCGAAGCCATGATCACGGTGATCACCCTGGCGCCCGGCGAAGCGCTCAAACGGCACATCACCCCGGTCGATGTGGCCTTTTTTGTGCTGGAGGGCACGGGGGTCGTGGAAATCGGCGAGGAACGGCAGGAAGTGTCCGCCGGGACGCTGGTTGAAAGTCCCCGGGACATTGCGCACTGCTGGTTTAACGAGAGCGACAAGCCGTTGCGCTTCATGATTGTCAAGGCGCCGCGCCCCACGACCAAGACCGTGTTTCTGGACCGTTAATTCGCGATCATGCCGGTTCGCCGTTACGAGGTCCTGCATCCCGCCAGTCACCGACAGGCCCTGGAATGGCTGCTGGTTCTGGACGCCATGGGCATCCGGCACCGTCTGGTCCGGGATGAAGAGTCCTGGCGGATTGTTCTGCATCGCGAGGACGCCGGAACGGCCCGCGAACAACTGGCCCTGTACGGACGCGAGAACCTCGGCTGGCCGCCGCCCGAACCCGTCGCGCCCCCCGACACCCAGCGGTCCGGCTGGTCGTCTGTCTGGGTCGCGGGCATGTTGACCGCGCTGTATGCCTGGTTCGGTCCCTACAACCCGAACGTCGCGGTGCTGCGTCATGCGGCCTGCGATCTTTCCAAGGTTCGGGACGGGGAGTGGTGGCGGGTGGTCAGCGCCATGGGCGTGCATGCCGACGCGCTGCATCTCGGCGCCAACGTGGCGTTCATCCTGGCGTTCGGCTGGCGGGCGGCGCGCACCTTTGGCGGCGGCCTGGCCTGGAGCGGCACCCTGCTGGCCGCGGCCTGCGCCAATGTTCTGGGCGTGCTGATCTTCGCCCCGCCGCGCGTCTCCATCGGCGCCTCGACCGCCACCTTCGCCCTGCTGGGCATGCTGGCGGGCCGGCGCCTCGGCGCCATCGCGCGTGCGCGGCGGGCCGATGTCGCCGCGCCGCCAACATCCATCGCGCCCAACTCGCCACCGGCATCCTGGCGTCACAACCTGATCCTGTACGGTGCGGTGTTGTCGCTGTTCGTCATGCTCGGCGTCGACCCCGAAACCGATGTCCTGGGGCATTTTGCCGGCCTGGTCTTCGGGGTGCCGGTGGGATTTCTGCTCGGGCACCCCAACCGGCCGCGACTGCCCGAACTGGCGCAACGGCTACTGGAACTGGCGACGGTGGCGCTCTTTTTCTGGTCCTGGCGCCTGGCGTTGGGGGCGGGCGTAAGCCCTTAGCGCATCATGAGCAAAGTGCCGCGAATCGCCACCCAAGAGACGGTGCCGTCCCCGGCTTGCTGGATGTCCAGCTCGCCACCGTAGTTCGTGTAGCCGAAGCCACCCAATACGCAGGTCGCCCCCAGGTAGGAGGCAGGTCGGATGTCGGCGACCAGGTTCGTCAACGTCCCTGAAATCAAACGTTGCTTGAGAGCGGGCGGCAGACTCTGCCAGCAGGCGATGCGTCCGCCGCCGCCTCCGCCGCCGTAAACATTGCCGTCGGCGCCCTCCGCGCGGATCAGCCCGTTGGTCCCGCCCACGATGCGACCGGCATCCAGCAGGATACCGCCCCCCGAGCCCGAACCGTTATAGGAATGCCGCGCCGTACCGCCATTGGAGCGGATTTCGCCATCTACCCGCAAGGGTCCCGGGGTTTCGATCCAGACGGTAGCGCCGCCATGGCCGCCATAGTGATATCCGCCGCCGCCGCTGCCTGGCTCCAGCGGCGCCAGCGCCAGGCCGTAACAGGGTCCTCCCGGATGAAAACTGTAGCCATAGCCCCCGACGCCCCCGTAGCCGGCGCCGGAACCATGGGTGGTGGAGGTTCCCTGAATCCCCGCCCCGGGACCGTAGGCCGGCCAGGGGTCCTCGCGTCCGAAATAGCCGCGCTCGTCGCCGCAAATCTGTCCGCCTTCCTCCACCGTGACCTTTGCGGACGAGATCTTGAGCGGCGCGCCATTGGTGGGATGCGAATGCACGTACAAAATGCCGTCGTCGTGCACGACGAGTTCCCCGCCGACCTCCAGCGTCGCCCCGGGCCGCCACAGTGCCGTCGTGGGCCGCGGTCGCATGGCGAACCTGCCGCCTGGGGCGATGGTCAGGTCGCCCGACACCTCGAGACGGTTGGGCTGCGCCAGACCGGCCCAGCTCCCGCCGATGGTCAGGTCGCCGGCGACCTCCAGCCGGTTGGTGGGCAGGTACAGCCAGCCGTACCAATCCGGCCAGGCATTGCCCAGCAACAGGGGATCGGACAGGAACAGCGAGCCCAGGCGCAAATCCTCGGGCGCACTGCGACGAATTAGCCCGGAACTGCCGCCGCGCAGCTCGTAGACGAACGCAACCGGGTCCATCCCGGCCTGTTCGTCAACATCGTAATGCAGGGCGATGCGTCCGCCGCCCCCCCTTCCGCCGTTCCCCTGGCCATTCCCTCCATCCGCGCTGAACCGTCCGCTTCCTCCCAACGTTCGGCATCGAATCGAAATCCCGCCGCCGGAGCCGCCGCCGGCATATCCATAGGCATAAGCAAAAGCATCCCCATCCGCGAGCACCTGCCCGTCGATTTGCGCATGCCCCGGGGTTTCGATCCAGACCAATCCGCCGCCGTACCCGCTGACCTGTCCGGCACCGCCGCTGCCAGGTTGGACGACCTCCCCCGGCTCCCCATAGCGTTCGCCGCGCCAACCGAGGTAGCCATCTCCGCCCAAGCCGCCGTAACTGCCGCCGCCGCCATAAAGCGTTCCGGACGAATTCCGTCCGGCCATGCCCGCGCCGGGACCATAGCCCTCGCCATCGGCCCCATCCGGATCGTCGGCCACACGGTCCGATCCGCCGCGAAAGCCCCGGCCGGAAGCGTCGACGATTCCGCCCGCATCCACCGTGACATTGCTGGCGCAGACCCGTACGGAAGCGCCGTTGGTGGGGTGCGACCAGGGATGAAACGCCCCGCCGGACGCGACGACAAAGTGTCCCGCCACATCGAGGCGCGCGCCGGGGACTTCGGGCGCGGCGCTGGGCGCCGAGGCCAGGTACAGGGTGCCCCCCTCGGCCAGCGTCAAGTCGCCGCCGACCGAAAGCGTCCGCACGGTGGCCAGCGCGGCGTCGCAATCGGCCAGCGTCAGGTCTCCGGCGACCTCCAGCCGGTTGGTGGGCAGATGCAGCCAGCCATGCCAGCGCGGCCAGCCGTGGCGGAAAAAGGCGGCATCCGAAAGATAGACGCTGCCCATGGCATAATCCTGCATCGACTTGGAATGAAACCACTTGGCCCCGGTTGTGCCCGTCACATCGAGCAGCGGAAGCGAACCGCCCGGGGCATCCTGCGCCGCGGCGTTAAAATGCAGTGCGATGCGTCCTCCGGCTCCGGACCCGCCGTTGCTGTTGCCGCGGGCCCCACGCGCCTGGACCTGCCCCGAGCCGGAGACCGTGCGACAGGCCAGGTAAATGCCGCCGCCGGAACTGCCGCCGTAATTGCCCGAAACGCCGGTGGCCGCGTTGGCGGTCATTTCGCCGTCGACCTGCAGGTGCCCGTCCAGTTCGATGCGAACCGCCCCACCGCCGGCGCCGGCAAAGTTGCCGCCGCTGCTGCCCGGCTGCCAGGGGTCTTCGGGTGTGCCGTAAGGCAGCCCGCAAAACCCGGTATAATATGCATGCCCCCCAAGTCCGCCATACGAAGCCCCGCCGCCGTAATCGTGAGAAGTTGGGGTATAGCCGCCGCCGCCCGGCCCGTAGCCCGGCCCGGCCCCGCTGGCGGGGTACCCGCGCGCATCGGTGTCGATCGAGCCCGTGGCGGCGATCGTCAGATTCGAGCCTTGAATCAGCACCCGATGTTCCGGCACCCATTCTCCGAGGCTGTTGGTGGCGGTGACCTGCTGCGCGACATGCGTCACGGTGCCGCTGACCACCAGGTCCGCGGCCCGCAAGGCGCTGTCCCAGCCCGAAACGGTCAGCGTGCGGCCCGGTCCAAGGACGAGTTCGGCCAACGGCGGAGTCGCCGCATCCAGCCAGACCCCGTCCCCGGCATCGATGCGGACGATATCGTCCGCCGCGGGCAGTCCCGCCGGGGTCCAGTTGCCGGCTTCAAACCAATTCGTGTCCACGGCCCCCGTCCAGTGGAATGTTTCGGCCGTGAGCGGACGGCACAACAACACCCCGGCCGCCAACGACGAAAAAAGGCCCCACGAAATCCATCCACGCATCCGGCCCAAGCGACGACAATTCTTAAAATGCATGATTTCACCCCATTCCTGTTGCCGCAAAACGCGACAAGTCCCCATCACCATATATCAGGTATTCAACCACCGGCGCCAGAGATTGTCAATAAACCTTCTGCGCCGCACCCGACATAAACCTTCATCCCCGGTAACGCCCGAGGGTCCGTCCGGTCTCGTACATGGCGAGCACGTTTTCGAGGGGGGTGTTGTCCTGGATCGAATGGGTGGGGGCCATGCAGTAGCCGCCCCCGGGCATCATGATCTCAAGTGTGTGGCGGCAGATTTCGCGTACCTCGTCCGGGGTGCCCGTGGCCAGAGGTCCGGCGGTGGAGATGCACCCATGAAAGGCCAGGCGGTCGCCAAAACGCTTTTTCAGGGTTTCCGGCGCCATGCCGGCGGCTTCGGGCTGCAGCGTATCCACCGCCGCGACGCCCATCTCGATAAAATCGTCGTACACCCAACTGCTGGCTCCGCAGGTATGGACAATCACGGGAATCCCGTAGCGGTGCGCGAGATCGATAAACGACTGGTGGATCGGACGGATGTGGCGCCGGTACAGATCCAACCCGATCATGGGCGCTTTCTGCGTGCCCAAATCCTCCCCCATCCAGAGCAGGTCGATTCCGCCGTCGGCGGCGTCCAGGATGCGTTCCAGCATCTTCAGAAAGATTTCCGAGCGCCGCCGCGCCAGCAGCAGCCCGGCGGGCTCGTCGGTGATCAAATCCACCAGCGTCTGCTCCATCGAACGCAGCATGCCGGTGCTGTTGATGACATCCCCCACGCCCGGCCCCCCGCAAAAAATGGCCTGCTCCCGATGCTCGCGACACTGCGCGGCGATGCCACCGTAATCGAAATGGTCGGGGTCCGGCAGGGGCCAGGCGGCCACCTCCTCCACCGTAGCCTCCCGCAGCGGGAAGTCGCAGTAATCCCAGTATCCGCCCGAAGCATGCTCGATCCAGCGGCGATGGATGCCCCACATATCCACCTGCACGCCGCGTTCGGGGAGGTCGGGGTGAAGTTTCGGGCCGACATAGGGAGGATGCACTCCGCGAAAATCGACGCCAAGCGCCCGCCGCAGGCCTTCATGGTCGTCCTCCGCCAGGCCGAAATGCCGCTTGAGTCGCGCGTCGCTGGCGGGATTGGAGGCATAATTCAAGGGCACCCGATCGGGTTGGCGCCGCGACAGGGCGGTCAGCACGCGTTCTTTCGAGGTCATGGGATGCATGTTCGTAAAAGAGTTCAGGGTTTGGTACGATTCAACAATTGTGAAGCGCACCCTTCAGGGTTTGGAACTCATGGCGCCAGTTGCCCGGCCAGGTAGTTGCGCCGTTCCGCGGCCACCAGGTGCCGAATATTGTTCCAACCGTGAACGGCCTCGAGGAAGACATGTTCCACCTCGTCGTCCGTCATGTCCACCTTGACCCGGGGGATGAAGGCGTCCAGCCTGTCGACCAGCGGTTGCACGCGAGCCCGGTAGAAGGCAGGATCTCCGACGACCTCATCGAGCCAATGGTCCAACACGCCCTCGTGGTGATGGGAGGTGCGCTTTTCGGCCTGGTATCGGGCCAAGGCGCTGAAGATCAGCTTGCGCTTGATGTCCAGGCGGGCCTTTTCCGGGATGTCAAAGGCCAACTGTCCCCAGGAAGAGCGTCCATGAATCGATTTCAGTCCGTTCCAGGTATAGCTTCCCGACCGTCCCCAGTGGGCATTCTCGAAATCCCAGCGATCGCCGTCTTCGGGCAACTTGTCGGCATAGGCTTCCCAGGAAAAGAACAGGTAGGTCGTGTATCCCTGGTCGTTAAAGCGATGCTCGCCGCGCCAGAGCCCGGTCTCCTCGACGGGGATGCGTTTATGGTTTCGATTGTCATAGGTCGTGTTGTACAGGCTGACGCGGCCGGACTGGATGTCGACCAGAAAGCAAAGGTAGGGTTGGTTTTCGCCAGGCGCGATATAGCCCTCGTAGCTTCCGCCCCCCAGAAGTTTCGCGCCGATTTCACGGGCGCGCTCGTCGAACGCGTCGAGCCGGATATGGATGCCGTTGACATCACAGACCAGGGACAGCTCGGTGAACCGCCGGGTGTCGTCCCCCGTCCCGGAGCGAATGCCCGCGCCGCGGTCGCCCGTGGAAACGTCCGTGGCGAGAAATTCCATATTGCCGCCATAGCCGCGGTCCAGCACCTGGCGTTCCGTCCGGGGGGCGAAGCGGTCCCAGCTATCGATCCCGGTGATCGGCCGCGGGCTGTAGGTCACGGTGTAGCGTTTCGTGGGTTCGGGCACGTAAAGGCCCCGGCGCAAGGCATCCAGCGCGCGCACGACGGGTTCCAGGTTGGCATGCAACGCCGTCGTGCCGACGAACGCGAGCGCTTCGGCGCGCTGTTCGGACGTCAACGGCCGGTCGCGGGTGGCCGCGGCATCCTCCGCGGCAAGCCGCGCGGCGGCCTGCTCGACGGTTGTCGCGGGATCGCGGATGGCAAGCGCCGCCCGAATCATCTGCATCTGATAGGTCTCCGGTGGCGCGAAACCGGCATAGTCGACCGCCTCCCGGGCCAGGTCCGTCGCCTCATCCAGGCGTCCCAACGCGGCCAGGGCATGAATGCCGAAAAGCGTAGTCCGGTAGTTAAAATTCGGCTCGGCCAGCGGACGTAACCATTCCAGGTAACGGAGGGTTCCCTCGAAATCGCCAAAATACGCCGTGCCGCGTCCCCGGGCGGTAATGAGCTGCTCAAACGTCGCGGCGGCACGCGCCGGATCGGCTTCGACAAAAACGTCGCGATACTTGACCGCCAGGGGAATGTCGCGCGGATCGAAGGTCAAAAACGCGCGATACGCCCGGGCCCGCTCGGCCAGAGGGCGGGAGGAGTCTTCGAGCACTTGGCGGTACAGTTCGCGGGCCTTGTCGACAAGGGGCGAATGCCGGCTGCCGTAAACCCCCGCGGCTTCCAGCCGGTTCCCCTGGGCCAGCCAGAGCCCGGCGGCTTACTCGAAACGAAGCTCGTCCGTCAGAGTCGCGGCGCAGAGCCCGACGACGCGATTGGTCATTTCCGGCGTCTTGAAGAACCTGTAGGCTTCGCGATAGACCTCCAGCGCCTCGTCCATCCGATCCCGCAGCAGGTACAGGCGGCCGATCCGCTCGACGATCCGCGCCACCCCCTGGGCATCGAGTCCCGGAAACGCAAACGACCGCCGCAACAGCTCCTCCGCGGCCGCATCGTCACCGCGCTCGATCAACGGTTCCGCCAGTTCCGCGCAGGCTGTCACGCGCTGAACGGCGGGCGCGTTCGTGTTGGCCACAACGATCCGGGCCTGTTCCAGGACCGCCTCCGCGCGCCCCAGGTCCCGGAGGGTGCGTTGCAGGGTCTCGCGCAAACGCACTTCGTCCCGCGCGGACAGAACGTCGGACGCCAGGAGTTTCTCGATCGTCGGCAGGGGACGGGCCTTCTGCTCGTGGTTTCTCTCGGCGCGGAAACAATTGAGCAGATCGATCGCCGCGTGTCCCCGCAGATAGGCGGGCGCCTCGGAGTCCTCGATCAACGCAAGGGCGCGGGTTTCCACCGTATCCAGATCGCGTGGCTTAATCAGGTGAATGGCGCTGTAGATCAAGTCGCGTTGAACCGCCGCCCGCTGCACCGGTTCCAGGGGCAATTGCAGCAGGCGCTCCAGGATTTTCTCGGCTTCGTCCGGTTTCTCCTGTCGGCGGCGCAACCATTCGGCCGCTTTCCGTCCCAGCGCCCAGCGTTGGGAAACCGGCGCTTTGGTGTCCCGGACGACCTCGCGACAGAGCGCAATCGCTTCGTCGAAGCGCTCCTCCCCGGCCAGGGCATCGACCGCCTCCTGGGGGGCGCCGGCCGGGGCGGCCGACGTCACGCCAACCCACAACATCAGGAGACAAACGCCCGGCAACCCGATACGGGAGGCACGAAAAAAGGTCTGCATTCGATCGATTGACATGATGGTTTCCCGTTTGAGCGACAATCAGAGAATTTCCCGGAGGGCAAGAATGCGTTGAATCATTTCATACCGCACGGCGTCGAGATCGCCTTCGGCGCGGGGGATCGTGGCCATGAATTGAAGCGTCCGGTTACCGGCATAGCGTGTTTCGAGAACGGGCGACGCGGCCGCCCGGAGCGCCAGGCGTTTGAGGGCGGTGGCGTAGCGGATGTCGTCGATGCCCTCGCGGTAGCCCTCCCACTGAATCGTGTCGAGCACGCCTCCATACACCCCGTAGGCAAAAACCATGGGCCGGTAGGTGACGCGGTCATCGTTATAAGGCCCGAAGTGATGCGCATAGTTGCAGGTGGCGCTGTAATTCGCCAGGTAGGCTGCCAGCCCATACTGGCGGCGGTTGAAGGCCGGATTCTCGGGGCCCACGTGCATAGCCGCATACCAGGCGACATGCGCATTGCCAACCTCGTTCCACAAGCGGGTGGAATCGGAATTTTCGGGCCACTTGGCAACATTATGCCAATCGTACAGGTAGCCGGCCTTGTAGAAGACCGAATCGCCGCCCGCGATGATGAACTTGAAGCCGGCGTTTTGATAGGCTTCGTACACGGGACGCGCCTTCATCAACCACGCGGCGCCGGGCTCGTCGCCGTACCCGACATAGACATCGTGATGCCCTGCGAAGCGGTCGAACCATCGAGCCGCGCGGCGGGCGGAGAGCCGCAACTCGGCCCGCGAGTCCGACCGGGCGGGCCGGACGCCTCCCAGCAGGAGGTCCGTGCGCATGCCGACGTCCCGCATGGTGTCGATCAGCCAGCGCGTCTCGCTTTCGCGGTCCCCCCGCATCCAGTGGATGCGCTGGTTGTGGGCCACCTGGTTGCGCAGCACCTCGCGCAACTGGCGCTTTGCCAGTTCCCGGTCGCCGCCATTCTCCTCCATGATCATGTCCAGGGAAATGTAGCTGTACGATGCCGTCAGGAAATCCTTGTTCGTGTCGAAATAACACTTGGGATCGGGAAGCACGAAAGGCAGCACCCGGAGACGGACGGGCACCTCCCCCAGCGGGCGTCCCGCGTGGGCCAGTCGCACGGAACCCGAATAGGTGCCCGGCGGCGTGTTCGAGGTCGCGTGCGCGGTCAGGAAGAAGGTCGTGAAACGGCCATTGGCCAGGGTGACGGGCCGCAGCGTTTCGGCATCGTCAAACCCGGGGCGCATCGGGGCAAACACGTGGGTTTTGCGATAATGAAAACTGTACCGCTCATTAAACTCCCGGGGCGGGTTGATCCAGCGGTTGGTGACCGACCCGTCGGGGGCCGTCAACCGCGCGTAATTGGCCTTCCGCGACTCGTCGACGCGGATAAGGTCCTCGTCGTTGAGGAGCAGTTCGGCCACCTGCTTGAACCCCGTATCGCCAAAATAACTGTACCAGGCATTTTTGTTCTGGTACCAGACCTTGAGCAGTTTGAGGTCCAGTTGCTCCGGCGGAAATTTCTGGTCGTTTTCGTTCAGGAAAGGCGTCAGCGTCAGCTCGACCTTGCCGAGATCGACCAGGGGATACAGCGTAAACGCGCCGGGTTCGTATTCGTCCCGGGCCACCACGATGCGAACCGGAGCGTTCGCTTCGCCATCGAGGGGATAAAGGTCCGGCAGGCGCTGGTATTCGCTCATGGCGGGCACGGCATAGTGAACGAAGGGGCTTTGCACGGCGGAGTTGGTCGCATCGCGCGCCACCCGCACCGCATTGAGGGCGGATCGGTCCTCCGGCGTGGGACGGGCGTCCGCAATGCCGGCAAGGTGCTCCCGCAAAAAAGGATTCCGCACCGTATCCGTCCACTCGGCCAGGGGGCGCAAGATCTCCAGGCGCTGCCGTCGCGACAGGCGTTCCATTTGCGCAGGCAGCAGGACCGGGAGCAACCCCAGGGCGCACCCGACACATATCATCAGCGAACATGGTTTCATCAGGCGACCTTTCCTTGCCCACAACGGGGACTTAACCTTCGCGCAGGATACACGATCGGCGGTTCAGGGGAAACCCCGCGTTCGGGGGCGTCCGAAGAAGGCCTTCGGGGGCACGGGCTCGCCCGGATTTCCCAAAATCTTGTCTCTGTAGCCAAAACCGACTCCTGACCTCAGGATTCCGGACGGGGTTCCACCAGCGCACTCACTTCCCGGATCCGGATCGAGGGCGTGGGCTCCACGAAATCGACCAATTCGAGCGCTCGTCGATTCATTTCCACGATCAACCCCGCGATTTTCACCGGGAAATCGATCTTTTTGTCCCCGCCTCCGGAGACCCATTGTTCAAGCACCGGGCCCGGGCTATGGTCGTTGAACAGCGACGAATCGGTCAGCGGGAGGGTGACAAAATTCCAGCCGTCGAAGTTCACGGCCGCATTGCCCGGCCAGTCGAGAATGTCGCATCCCCACCCGGCGGTGCCGATCGAGCGCCAGACCTCGCCCTGGGCGTCCTCGATCTCGAAAAGAATGCGTCCCCAGTTCGAATTGCCCTTGACCCAGGCGCCAAATCCCACGGGACGGCCCGCGACCTCGACCGGGTTTTTCAACCGAATGACGGCATATTCGGTCATGTACTTGCTCAGATCGGGCTGGGTATCCGTTTTAAGGGTCAGCTCGATACAGGCGCCCCGCTGGGGGTCCTCAACCGTTTGTACCTCGAATGCCCCCAGAGTGCGCACGGGCAACTGCAACCGCGGCTCGAGGGGCGTTTCAAGCCGGCGATCCTCGACGAGATCGACATCGTCCGCGTTCTCCAGCGACGTCACGACCTGGGACGATTCGGCCCGCCGGCGGTCCTTCGGGAAATCCCGGTCCGCGACGATGACCCTCGTCGCCGGCCGCCGGCTCAGCAGGTAGGCCGGGGACGTGCCGGCCACCACCGACAATTGACCGTCCTGCGTGGCGCGCACCTGGCGGTGTCCGAGCATTTCCACGACTTCAACCTCCGTTTCCGCGCCGAAAACAACCTGGAAGACGGCCGTTCCGCGCACCGCCCAGAGTGCCGTGGCCGTCAGACCGTCCGCGCGCTTGAATTCGACGGCATACAGGGTAGACGATCCCGTCGGGAGCTGCCGGCTGAAGGCGGCCTGGTCCAGCACCGCGGTGAGGACCGCATAGGCCACATAGGCCGGCTTGGGATAACCTGTCGGTCCGCGCCGCAGCAGTCCGCTGCCTCCCCACAGACCGTTGTAATAGGCGTTTTGCGCATCGAACAGAATTCCCGGTCCCACGCGCGTAAAGCCGTTCGCCAGGCCGATCAACACGTCACGCGCGTACCATTCGGCCTGCTGCCTTGCGCCCATGTCGCGCTCGCAGCGGTAGGTGAATTCGTAACAGCCCGTGGCGGGGATCCGGCGACCACTGAGCGTCTCGGCGGTATCCCGTGCAATGTGCTGTCCCTGCAGAGCCCACTCCTGGAGCTTCTCGGGAACATAGACCTGCGACGGCGCCTCGATCCCGATGTAGTCGATATATTCGGGCTTGCCGCCATGGCGCAACACCGCGGCGACATTGGCCGCGGAACAACTGTTGTTGCCCAACACGGTCTTGAGGTTCGGATACTCCCGGCGGAAAAACGCGCCCGCCAGGTTCACGAGATCGGCGTAGCGTTTTTCATACTTGATCCTCTCCGCGGAAGGCTTGTACTCCAGCCCGAACAATTCCACCGGCACGTCGTTTCCCGGACCGCTTTCGTGAAACATCAGCACCTCCCGCAGATGCGGATGATCCGCCAGGGCCTTGTCCATGCGTTCCCTGGCCCGGGCATACAACTGAGCCGTTTTCTCTCCGGGCCGGGACGCTTCGCTTGCCAATTCGTCCGGGGAACTGAAATCGCGGAACGAGAACGGCATGTTGACCTGATCCTTGAAAAGGCGGTACCGGGCCAGGTCTTCGGCTTTCTTGCCCGTCCAGGCCACCGCGCGAATGCCGGCCTTTTCCATGACGGGACCGGCGAAATCGAGATCGGAAGGCGTCCGGTGCGCGCCATCGAACCACCAAATGCCAAAGGGCGAATCGAGATGCGCCTGGCGCCGGTCCGACCCCAGCCTGGCGAAGGCGGACGGATGTTGAAACAGAACCCTTCCATCGGCGTCCTCAAGGCGCGCAAGCAATCCGAACCATCCCAGGGTCGGGGTTTGCAAGGGCACCGTCACCCGGTTCGTTTCGCCGTCCGCGCGGAAGCGGTAAGGCGTCTCGCCTCCGCCCACACGCCGGCCGTCGAGGTCCACGATATCCCAGACCAATCGCCCCGCCGCCGGCGCAAACGAGGTCAGAAGGGCCGTTGTTTCCGGCGTTTCCCCCTCGACAAACACATTGGCGGGCCGGGCCTGCGTCCAATCCAGTCCGACCGGACTTTTTTCCAGGGTGACGCCGAAAATCTGCACGGCGCTGGTGGAATCCGGGTCGGGTTTGGTGGAGTTGTCGATCTGCTCGAAGTTTTCCCACAATTTGCCGATGAATTCGAAATTCAGCCGTTCCCGGTCCATGACCAGGTCCAGAATCTCGCCGCTTTTGACCGGCACCTCGACAAGATAAAGCGGCAATTGACGGCCCTGGTGGCCCACCGTGCCCACGGGCACCACGCCCGTTCCGGGTTGTTCGTCACCCCGGGGAAGCCGGATGGTCGTGTCGGCAATACGATTGTTGCCGCTGCCATTTTCTTCGTAATAGGCCAGGCGCGTGGTCAGCACGGGGTCCTTGGCCGGATCGGGATCGACGGCGCAGAGCACCCAGGCCCGGGTGTAGGGCACCCCTCCGGGCACGGCGAAATGCAATTCGGTCAGAAGTCCGTCAAAGGGCGAGCGGGCCGAGTATTCATCCACCTCCAGCGCCCAGTTTCCCTGCCCCTGGCGCACCAGGCCGACATCCCCGCTGCCTTGCCCGGACGCGACCCGCACTGGAATTCCGTTTACCTCGGAGAACCCTTCATTCAACGAAGGCTTTGCGGTCGCAAACGCCTTGGCCATGCCCAGCGCCGCAATGTCCAACGGCAGGTATCGGCTATCGTCGTACTCCGCCTGGCGCGAAACGATCCCGCCCATTGCGGCGGCATCCGACAAGGTAACCTTCATACTCTGAAGTCGCTTGCCGGAATAGGTGGCGGCCAGGCTGCCGTCCAGATAAAGTTCCGTGCCGTCGGCGGTCTGGCGTGCCTCCAGTTTCAGGGGGTGCCGCGAGGCCGCCGGCAGCTTGTCCCACTCGCGCACGATGTCGTGATAGGCATCCGTGTAACTGTAACTGGAACGGTACCGCCTCAGCAGGGGCCTGACATGCAGGCTCAGGACATCCCGTCCGCCCCGCAGTCCTTGAACGCGGATGGCCGCATCCGCAAGGTCCACTTCTTCCATGTGGACCTTGCCGTCACGCAATTCCCGTCGCTTGCCCCTGGCAGCGACAATGCCGAAGGTGACCTTCGTGACGGTCTCGTCATCCCAGACCAGCTCCAGGTCGGCGGGATTCGGGGCTTCGCCGAGACGGATCGTGGCGCCGCAGATGTCATTCGGCGGCACGAGATGTTCGCCGCCCTTGACGAACCCGTCGTCAGCGTCCGACCGGGGAGCGGGCAGCAGGCGCGCGACGCCGTAATCGGGCCGTGGCGCAGGGTCCCGCACCTCGATCTGTGTCAGGCTGAAGGGAGCGTCCTGAAAAACCTCGAAATTGATACCGACCAGCGACAGTTCCGGCACCGTCTGCTCCAGGACGGGTTCGAACGTTCGATTGGCGGAAAGAAACCATTGCATTTTATTTCCGCGCAGCGCCAGGATACAGTCGTTCCATTGGCCGCGAATCAGCGGGGTCGGCAAGGCGCCTTCGGCCCGGAAAGGAGGGTTGAATTCGCGCCCTTCGACAACCACTCGTTCCGCCGTAATGTCCACCCGCATGTCATGCGTCTGTTCTCCTTGCCGGCCCCGAACGACCAGTCGCAGGCGTTTGCGATCGTCGGCATTGAAGCGGAACCTGAACCGCACGTCAAACTGTTGCACGCCGGGGGCCTTTTCGGGTTGAAAATCTCTGAAGAGCAGGCCGCCGGTTTTCGCCGCGCAATTCGCGGCGGACGTTTGCGACCAGATCGGGTCGTTGCTCAAGGCGATGCCCAATCCGTCGCTGCAATTCGGCGCCAGGCTGGAATAGTGCGAAAAAGATTCGAAAAAATACGTTTCCCGGGCCCTGGCGGCCAGGCTCAAGGCCGCGACGAGCAAGCAAACGATGCGACGCGTTGGTTTGTGTTTCATCTTGTACCCCGTTAGTTTGGCTGCGTTTATTCGAAAAAATTCATCCCCTTCTCATCCAGGCACGCCGACTTTTTCGCCGCCGGGATCGCAGGCCACGGTTTCGCCCCTGGAAGCCTCGAGAAGACGAAACTCGGACGGGGCCAACAACACGGAATCCTGCGTTCCAAACCGGTGCAACATGAATTCGTGCGACCGGTCAAAGTCGACATTTTGCAGGCAGATGTGCCCGGATTCGGGGAAGTGGGAAAAGGCAACGTACTCGCATTCCTCTCCGGGCTCCCTGCCGTCGTCCGTGATCCAGACCTCGCCGCGGGACAGGCGCGCGAAATGGCGCATCACGTACCCCATGAGTCCGCCGGACCCGATCCGTCCGCCCGGACCGTCATCCGGCGCCCAGGCGCCAGGATAGGCCCAGGAATTCAGAAAGTAGACTTCGCCCGCGCCATAGTTCCGACGCAGCAGCAGGGGATAACTCTGTTCGTCATCTACCAACAATGTTTCCACGGTGGAATCCACGATTTCGATTTCGCCGCGCGGCACGGCCATGATGCCGAAGCGGCGTGGAAAGCGGAACCCCAGATCGTCGCGTCCGACGGGCGCCATCGCCCAGTAAAAACGGGGACCGCGCCCCTGCACCCGCAGGCCGCACAGCTCCGAAAAATCGCCGCCGAACACCAGTTCTTCCACTCCGTAGGAAGAATAGTTTCGCGACAGGTTGCGCGACAGGTGGGGGATTGACAGAAAAAGCCGTCCGCCGCCGCGGACATATTGCGTAAGAACTTGATACTGGCGTTCGGTGGCGCTGTTCCAGCCGGTGAAGATCAGCGAACGGTACTGCTTCAGCAGGAACTCCGCGGAAAGGTCCTCCTGCAACAAGCTGACCACGTCCACCATGCCGTGCGGAGTGCCCGAGAGAAACAGGTTCGGATAAGGACCCAGCACCGGCTTGAGCGGGAAAAAGACCTGCCGCGCCAGCTCCCAGCCGCGTTCGGGGGGGCCTTCAAACCAACGCGCGTCGAGGTCGGCCAGCGTATAGGCCCCGGCAATGGCGTTGTTGGGCATGTAGCGGTGACTACACAAGTCGAACCGGCCCTTGAGCAGGGCCAGGCGGGTCTCCGGCTGTCCGGTCGGCGTTCCGTGCGTCTTGACAAAGTCGTAAAAATCGGACGTCTCGCGCCGGTACCGCCGGCAGATTGGAGAGTGGTAGTCGATCTTGCCGTAATGTTTGCGCGCATCATGCCGGTAGGGTGGAAACTTGGGCGCTCCGTCCCCCCCCCAGGTCACTTCGGACGGTTTGAGCGGAACTCTCGGGAATTCATGCCGGGGGGAATCTTCGCACAGGGTGGCCTCGACAAACCAGTTTCCGCTTTCGTTGATGACCATCTTGCTGCCGGCCATATATTTCTGGAAATAGGCGGCACGCAGCAACGGAAATTTCCAGGGACTGCGGTTGGGAATCCAGGAATAATGCTCGTGCGCCAGATGCGAGCCCCACATGGGAAGTGCATACTGGCGGTAGAGACCGCGTGAAAGCGCCGAAGCCAGGTTCAGGTGGCAAAAGGCAAAGTCCTCCACCACCGGGATGTCCGTTCCGGCCTCGATTTCGTAATCGATGTGGAAATTCGAACTGGTGGCCATGATGTTTCCCCAGCCCCGCGTACGCATTTCGGTCACGTGTTCGCGCACCCGCGCAAGCAGTCCCTTGGCAAGGTCCGCCAAGGTGACGGTCCTGGGATCGCGGCCGCGCAGATCCGCGCTGTCCAACCGAAAACTGAAACGCTCGCCGAAGTCGTATCCCAGGTAGTAGTTTCCCAGTTCCTCGAATCGTTTGACCCAACGGTCGTCCGCGTCGGTGTAAATGAAAGTCGTGTAAAGATTCCTTTCCGCGGCCGCTTTCATGAAGCGCAGCAGTCCCGCTCCCCTGCGTTCGGGGTGCGCCGCAATGCGAGGGTCTTTACGGTAATCGAAGCCCTCCAGGGTTTCCCAATCGGTGTCGGGAACCTGGATGCCGATTTCATCGAGTGCATAGAACCATTCGGCATGGGTACTGGCGGCATATCCGCGGGCATACCCCCAGACCTGGGCCAGATTCCCCTGGTTATCCGCCACGATGCGATCGATCATCTCCAGGGGATGAAATCGCTGCGGCATCCAGGCCTGGTGCCCCAGCATGACCCCCAGAAGGTAGTCCTTGCTCATGGCATAAACGCCACTGCCTACCCAAATGCCACATGCGGGCAGAACGACCAGCCGGGAACGGCGCGCTCGCGCATTGGAAGTATTTCCGCTCATGGGGCTCCTTTTCCAGGATACGGACGACACTCAAACCGTTTGCTGAAGATGGCTTCATCTTCGTCCTAAACAAGAGATCATTTTCCGGCAATTCGCGCCTCGGGTCAATGCGCGGTTTTGTGATACTTGATGACCTTTTGTGATGTTTACGTTTTTTTAGATTGGCAACTCCTCTTCCAGGCTAGTATTTTGCATCGAAAGGGCTTCCCTCGATCGCCGTCCGGGTGGGATGGGGCGTCGGCGAGGTCGCCCCACAAAGCAGGATGCCCAACATGCTCCAAATCGACGCAGATTTTCCGGGCGGCAACATTGTCGTGGATTCGATCGATGGAAACACCGTTTATCTTCAGCAGGATCTTCGGGACACGACGACGTTCTGGTTTTATTGGTACTTCCGTCTTCGCGGCGGCGCGGGAAGGCGCCTGACGTTCCACTTCACCAACGGCAAAGTCCTGGGGGTGCGAGGGCCGGCCTTCAGCCTGGACGAAGGGCGAACGTGGAGCTGGCTGGGAACGGAAACGGTTCAAGAGAACCGATTCGATTACATGGTTCCGGAAAACGTTCAGGAAGTGCGCTTTTCCATGGGTATGCCCTACCTGGAGGCGGACTTGCATGCCTTCCTCGAACGCCATCACGATCGCCCTGCGCTTGAGCTGGGCACACTGTGCCGCACGGAAAAGGGACGCCGGGCGGAAAAACTGCGGCTGGGCCGACTGGACGGCCGCGCGTCTCACCGGGTTCTCCTGACCTGCCGCCATCACTGCTGCGAGATGATGGCCAGTTATGCGCTCGAAGGAATCATGGAAACCATTCTACAGGACCCGGATGACGGGGCCTGGCTGCGCGCCAACGCCGAATTCCTGGTGATCCCGTTTGTCGACAAGGACGGCGTCGAACAAGGGGACCAGGGCAAAAACCGCCGTCCGCACGACCACAATCGCGACTACAACGACACCAGTCTTTTCGCCACGGTTCAGGCCCTTCGGGATACGGTTCCCGCCTGGGGCGGCGACCGGTTGCGCATGGCCCTGGACCTGCATTGTCCTTATATTCGCGGAAAACATGACCACTTCATTTATTTTCCCGGCAATGAATATCCGGCCATTTGGAAGCGAACCGTCGATTTCGCCGGCATCCTGGAAGACGGCAGCCGCGGTCCCCTGCCCTATCGTGCCGCGGACAACCTGCCCTATGGCGAGGGCTGGAACACGGCCGCGAATTTTTCGCAGGGGCGCAGCTTCAATTCCTGGGCCTGCGAACTGCCCGGAATTCTTATCGCCGCGGCCATGGAAATTCCCTATGCCGATGTGCACGGACAAGAGGTAAATGCCGCCAGCGCGAGAGCTTTCGGCCACGATCTGGCCCGGGCCATCCGAAAATGGCTGGAACAAACTGCCTTGGAATCGGTGCGCGGCCCTAACGGAAATTCGAAAGACCCAACGAACCTGAAGGAGAAAACATCTTGAAGCCCTTGAAAAGCCTGCCGTTCCTGACAACCATCCTCGGATTGCTCATGCCCATCGCAAGCAGTGATGCGGGAGTTTACAGGGATCCCCCCGCGCCGGAAACGCTGGCCGCGGCCCAACGCAACATGACACGGGTGCGCAAGGACCTGGGGGACGGCATCGACACGCCGGCTGTGTTTTACGATCTGCCGGCCATCAGCCCGATCATGCGCCTGCCCGAGGATTTCCCCGCCGACGGTCGCCCCAACGGCCCCACCCGGCTGGTGGGTGCTCGCGGCGAGTATGTGCCCGGCTCCTTTGCGGTCTTCGCGTTCGAAGACTTCACCGAAGCCACCCTGACGGTTTCAGACCTTCAGGGAACGGGACACACGATACCCGGAGACCATGTCGATCTCAGAATCGTCAAGGTCTGGTACCAGAGCGGGGGTGGCTGGCACAGTTATTTTGCCGACCAGACCGGTCGCATGCGCGTGCCCGAGTTGCTGCTGCACGACGAGAAACTGATCATGGTGGATCATGACACGCGCGACAATTACTTGCGGGTCGACAATCCGGAGGGCGCGAATTATGTCTGGATCAGCAATCCCCTGGCGATCGACGTTCCGTTCAACACCCAGACCGAACCCGTCGCCGATGCTCTCACGCTGCAACCCTTCACACTGCATGCGGGCGCCTTCAAGCAATTCTGGATCACGGTTCACATTCCTAAAGACGCCGCCGCCGGCAACTACCGTGGCACCCTCACGCTGACCCTGGGCGACACCCTTTCTCGCATGGAGTTGTGGTTGCGCGTGCTGCCCTTTGAACTGCCCTCTCCCCGCACCCATTACAACCTGGACCGTCCCTTTTTCACCATGCTGTACAACAGCCCGGGGTATGCCGACCTTCTCAAGGGCAATGGCGGAGACCACGATCACGCGGAACGTAAATTGCTGGCCATTTTCGAGAACATGCGCCGCCATGGCATCATGCATCCCAGAGTTCCGGACCTGGCGCGCGGCATGAGTGACAACGATCGCTTCGCGCTCCGGCGCCACCTGGAATTGATGCGCCGGGCGGGACTCGACACCACCACCCTCTTCGGCGCCATCCCGGGCATTCCCGACTATGGCTGGATGACTTCGAAACAAGTGCGGGGCGTTCCGCTGGACGAACAACCCGATCCCGATCACCTGATCCGCCGGGTCGACGCCGCTCTCGAGGTCGTACGCGCGACGCTGGGCAACGCCATGGTGTATTGCTTCGGATGGGACGAGCCGGGACGCACCCTGGTGATCTCGCAACGCAAGCCCTGGCAATACATTCACGACCTCGGGTTGAAAATCTTCAGCACCGGCAAGCCGCACTTTCTCGATTACGGTGGCTACAACATCGACTTCATCAACCTGGCGGGGTCACCGAAACGTGGCGACGCCGATCCATGGCACGAGATCGGTACCAGGGTGTTGAACTATGCGGGCCCCCATACCGGGCCGGAAAACCCGGATTTCATGCGCCGGGTCCATGGCCTGCAACTCTACAAGGCGAATTTCGACGGAATCGGCAATTACAAGCTCGACAGTACTCATTGGAACGATTTTCTGGGCGACGTTCACAACTTCAGAAACTTTGCCATGACTTACGGCACGCGAGACGGGGTCATCGACACGCTGCAATGGGAAGGGATGCGGGAAGCGGTTGACGATGTGCGGTACGCGACCTTGCTGCGCACGTTGGCCCACAGGCTCGTTGAAACCGGCTCCACGGAAGCGGTTTATGCCGCCAGGATTTCTCGGTTGTGGTTATCGCAACTGGACGAACACCGCGCCGATCTGAATCTGGCCAGACAAGAAATGATCTATAAAATTCTGCAGTTGCAGACCTTTGAGGGAGCCACGGAACCATGACCAACCACCGAATGTTTTTTGTAAAATCTGGGCTGGCCCTAACCCTCGCGTTTTCGACGCTGGCGTTGGAAACCCGTGCTCAGGCCCCAAACGCCGAAAACCCCGCACCGCAAAATACGGCGAAATCCTGGCTCGATCTGGGCCGAACCCACGCCAGGGCCGGCGAATGGGACCAGGCGCACCAGGCCTACAATCGCGTCCTGGGGATGGACAACCTCAACGCTCGGACGGAGTTCGACGCCCTGGCCGGCATCGCCCGCGCCTGGCGGGCCGAAAAGAAACTGCCGCAAATGGAAAGCGCTCTGGAAGAGGTCCTGGCGGGAGATTTCTACCATCCCGTGCTGATGACTTCACTGCTGAAAGAGTTCGCGACGCTGGCCCAGGAATTAAACGATCTTCCCCGGGCGGTCCGGGCCTGGGAGCAAATCATGGCCGCCGAGAAATGCCCCGCAAAATTTTACCGTGAGGGCACGTTTGCCCTGCTGGAACTTTTCGCCCGGCAGAATCGTCTGGAAGAAATCCGCCAACGGGCAGAAAAGGCCTCCGCCGACGCGGCGCTCGCGGCGCCCGACCGTTTTCTCGCCGGGTTGATTGCCCACGGCGCGGCAACCACTCCCTCCGATCCCGAGGAACTTGCCGCCGAAGCCCAAAGACTGATGGCCGCGGTTCTTCCCGCCGAGGAGGCCCCCCTGACCCGCGAACAGCAGGTCGAGAGCATCCACCAGGCCGGTAAATTCTTCATGCGTCTGCGGGATTACGAACAGGCTCGCGTCCTGCTGGAACTGGCGGAATCGCTCCACCAGGAACCGCTGCGCAATCGGATTCAATGCCTCGTGGTGGATCGCGCCCCCCGCACACCGGACGAATGGTTGGCATCCCCCGTTCTAAACCATCCCACGCAAAGTTCAAGCCGCTTCATTCCATACAACCAGGCGGCCGCGCGCCTGCTGGCCTACGATGTCGGCCAGACCGACCGCACCGAGGTCTCCTATGAATTTCCGTCCGGCGAAGCGAAAACCACCCTGGCGATGGCCGCCGACGTTCAGGGTTGGCACCTCTTCGTGAAATGCAACGATCCCGCGTCCGCCCTGGTCGCGGCCGGATTGCTGAACGGCGGCAAGCTCGAAATGTTTTTCCGCCCCGGCGATCGCGGCGCCTATTACCAGTGGTTCGTGGATTTTCCGCGGTCCGAAAAGGTCAACGCCATCCCCTGGGATTCACCACACCGTCATTTCCGTCCCATGGAGGATTATGCGGTCATCGACACCAAGACACTCGCAGACGGGTTCGCCGCCTGCATTACCATTCCATGGACCATGCTCTACGACAAGTTACCGCGTAACGGCGATCTCTGGCCCTTCAGCCTCCAACGCTGGAGCCGCCTTGGCAGCGTGACCTGGGGGGGGAAGGTGCATGAAATCAACCGGTTCGGCCGCGTCGAGTGGCAGGGACTTTCCCCCGAACTCGAATTGGCCATCAAACGTGACCTGGTGCTCAAGGCCTGGGCGCACTATCGGAGCTTGCGCTCGACCTTGGCAAACCACTGGCAGGATGAAATGATCGGCGATCCCGCATTCTATCGTCAGGCACTGAAAGCTCCGCTCGAGCGACTGGACGCCTTCGGCGAGCGAGTTTCCGCCGACATGTCGGCGGAAACCGTGCATGAGATCTTCGATGCCGCGGTAGCCGACTGGATGGAAATCGAGTATGGGGTGGCGGACTTGCGAAAAGAATGGTTGCTCAAGGCCCTCCTTGGCGTCGAAACCGCATCTTCACAGGATGCGGGCGAATAATCTTAAGGACCACACACTTCACCGCCACCCTGATTCGTGACCTCTTCGCCGACTGACTTTCGTCGATTTGTATAGCGTTCGGGCAACGATCGCGGCGACGCGGGCGGACCACGAGGATACGTTGCCAAATCATAATTCGTTCTCGCGTGCCAAGCTGCAGTGCTTGCGCGAAAGCTCGTTGCCGCGATTGTCATTCGATTTTCCTTTTCTCCCCTGGGGCGCTCCTGGACGGCTTCCGAGCCTGTCATCGAAAGAGGTTGCCAGCCTTCGGCAGGTTGAGTATGATAGCGCGAATTTTCCAGCCGTTGTGGGGCGGTAGCTCAGTTGGTAGAGCATTACGTTCGCAACGTAGGGGTCAGGGGTTCGAATCCCCTTCGCTCCACCATTTCATGGCTGGAAGGCTTTCCGGCGTTCCGGATCTCCGGGCTTCGGCCCAAGTATCACACCGATTCCCGAGAGATGGAAAATCCGCGCATCCCCCCGGGTGCGGTCGCGAAACGCGTCTCAGGGCGTCCCTTGGGCAGGGCGACCCCCGGACCGGAAAGCTTGGAAGAACATTCGCCATGACAATCGACAGCGGCCCAACCGGAATACTGGAACAGACCTGCCGCGCCGCCGCCGCGGAAGGGTTGCTGCTCGGAGCGGTGGTGGCGGCGGGCGGGCAGGATTCCCTGGACCTGCTGTGGTCCTGGGGTCATGCCTCGGTGAGGCCCGCAATCCGGGCCATGTCCCCAGAAATGGTCTTCGATGTCGCCAGCGTCACCAAAGTCGTCGCGACGGCGACCGCCGCCGCACTCTGCTTCGACCGCGGCCTGCTCAATCCGGCCGCCCCGGCGCGCGACTACCTGCCGCGGCTGGGAGACCTCGACCATTCCCCGATCCGGGTTCGCGATCTGGCCTGTCACGTGTCCGGATTCGACAACCGGAAGTTCCACTGTTTCGAAACGCCCGGCTGGATGGACCGGATCATCGAAGCCCCCGCATCCCGGCCCCCGCGGGAACGGTACGAATACTCCTGCCGCAACTTTATCGTGCTGGGCCGGATCGTGGAAGTGGTTTCCGGACTGGACCTGGCCACGTTTTGCGACCGCAACGTGTTTCGTCCCTTCGGCATGACGCAAACCGCTTTCGGGCCACGGAACCACGACCTGGACCGGGTGGTTCCGACCCACCAACCCGCGGGCACGATTTCCGACGAACAGGCGCAGGCCGCGCGCCATCCGATCGGCAATGCCGGACTGTTTTCGAATGCGCGCGACCTGTCCCGGTTCTGTCGCCTGCTGCTGCGCCGCGGACACCATCCGGGGGGGCGCCTTCTGACAAGCAAGGGGCTTGACCTGCTCTTCCGGTCTTGTTCGCCGCCGGGCCTTCCCCAACGCTCCTTCGGATGGGACATGCGCCCCGTCTCCCAATGCCATCATCGTCCGTCGAGTCTGTCGCCGAAAGCGATCGGACACAGTGGCTGGACCGGACAATCGGTCTGGATCGATCCCGCTTTCAATCGGTATGTCATTGTTCTGACCAACCGCACGCATGTGGGAGACAAGGCCGCCTCGACACATGCGGCTTCCGAGTACTTTCGCGCCCGCATCGCCGATCTGGCGCTGGAGAACCTGCCGGATCGTTACCACCGTACAAGGACCGAAACATGAGCATTAAATTGTTTATCAGCACCTTTTTGATGATTTTCCTGGCCGAACTGGGCGACAAAACCCAGCTCGCGGTGATTGGCCGCATCAACGAGGCTTCCACCAAGTGGACCGTGTTTGCGGCTTCGACGCTGGCGTTGATCCTCTCGACCTTCATCGCGGTGCAGTTCGGCGGCTGGCTGACAAGGCATGTGGACCCCCGCGCCATCAAGCTGGGCGCCGGACTGTTGTTCCTGGCGATCGGCGGTTGGACGCTGTACGAAGCCTTCCGGACCCCGGCATCCGTCACCGCGGACGACCGGCCCATCGGAACCCTGGGGCGGTTTGTACTTTCACAAGCCGTCCGTTTCGAGCAGGCCGCCTTCGAGGATTATCGTAAACTGGCCCGGCGGGCCGTCCACCCGGAGCTGCGTCGTTTGCTGGGGACCCTGGCCGAAGAAGAAGCGGGCCATGCTCGCAAAATCAATGCAATCGATATTCTGGAACCCGACCCCGGCCTCAGCAGCCATGCGGTGGCCAAACTTCCGACGGACGAAGCGCTGATGCACGACGTCGCCACGAATGATGCGCCCCTCCTCGAGCACACCATCGAACATGAGGAGGCCACCGCCGCATTTTACGAACAGTTGGCCCGCGACACCTCGCTGCCGGGACTGAAAAACGTTTTTGCCACCCTGGCCGCCGGGGAAAGAAGCCACGTCGAACGCTTGCAGGCCTTCCGCGACCGGAACGTCTCCGACGCGCCCGGCATCCCCTCGTGACCCCGGATCGCGGGACCAGCCTGTGGATGAAACCGCCGAAACGGTTTCGATTGCCTTGCGGCTGCAAAGAGGCTAGTCTGTAAACGTC
>CAZIUM010000009.1:0-34580 GCA_964542285.1 uncultured Lentisphaerales bacterium | reverse complement strand
GCCGCCATCCATGCCGGCGGACAAACGTTCGGCCAGGTGTCGAGCCAGCATCTGCTGACCCCGCGGGGCGGCACAGAACCACAGCAGAACCAGGACGGCCAGGATTGTCATGGCTGCACAGGCCCGGAAGAAGTTGCGCAAATGTCGTCGCCTCTTGTTCATCAGAACGATTGCCCGATGCTTACATAAAATTGGAAGGGGTTGTCGACATTTTCGCGTCGATTGAGCGGTACGGCTCCATCCATGCGCAGAGGTCCGATTGGGGTGTAAAAGCGCAGTCCCAGGCCCGCCCCCCAGTATAGGGATTCCTTGAGGCGGGGAAACTGGGTGCTGCCGACACTGCCGGCGTCGATAAAGGCCACCGCGCCGGTACGGTCCCCGATGCGGGTGCGAAACTCGAAGGATCCATCCATGACGGAACGGCCTCCCACGGGGTTGTCAGCGCGCATGGGACCGATGGATTGGTAGGCATAGCCGCGGACGGACTGGCCGCCGCCGGCGTAAAAACGTTCGCTGGGGGGCAGATCGAATCGCTGTTCGCCAAAGAGTCCACCCGCGCGCAGACGCAGGGCCAGAACTCTTGCCCCCCGGCTGTCGAGAGGTTGATAAACCCGGCCGGCGATTTCATTTTTCACGAAATGGCTGTCTTGGCCGTCAATGGACAGGAAGGGTTCCACGGCCAGCGACAGGTGGACGCCATGCGTGGGGTCCAGCAGGTCATCGCTGCGTCCCCAGGCAAGGCTTGCGGGGAGAGATAGCATTTTGTGACGCAAGGTTTCATGCCGGTCGACATCCCGCAGCGTGTGCAGGGCGAGGCCCGTTTCGGCTTTCCAGTCACCGCGAACGGTGCGGCTCAGGGACCCCAGGAGGCGCGCGTGGTCGCTCTCGTAGGCATCAGTGGTTTCCCGCAGTCGGGTGGCCATGATCAGCAAACTCTGATTCCGGCGCGTCAGACGAGGTTGTCGGAAGGCGATCTCGAGTTGCGATTCGTCGCGCCCCCAATCGATGCGGGCGGTGAGACGTTCGGCCTTACCGAAGAGATTTCGATTTTCCCAGAGGGCCTGGGAGGACGGCCCCTTGTCGGTATGGTAGCTAACGCCCACCTGGACGGTGCGATGTTTGCGTTCGCGTACCGAAATGTGTACCGGCAGCAAACCATCCGGTGGAACGTTCGTGCCGGTGTCGATGTCGACGCTCGCGAACAATCCCGAACGCACCAGGCTGGTGCGGGTATCGTTCACCCGAGCGGCGTTGTAGGTGTCGCCGGTTCGCCACCCGCGGGCATGGCGCACCACGGCCTGGGAAACCTGTTGCGTGCCGCCGACGGTGGTGGGCCCGAAGCGCGCGCGTGTCCGCGTATCCACAGCCAGGGACACATGCACGCGCGCATTCGCCGGGTCGGCACGATATACCCGGTTGGTGAGGACCGGGAACGGGTAGCCCCGGGTGCGGATATAATCGATCAGACGTTTTTCGGCCTGCAATATTTCCCGGCTTTCGAACGGCATGCCACCATGAAAGCCGATTTTCGAGCCCTTGGGAGGATGCAGCGGATCGAGATGCAACGACAGGCGACCCAGGCGATACCGGGGACCGGAGTGAATGCGGAAGACCACCAGGCGGGGCGGTCCCTCCCAGACCTCGACGCGCGCCAGCGCCTCCAGGTAGCCCTCGGAGTGCAGCAGGTCGCGGATGCGCGGAGCGTCGCCCTCGGCGCGACGCAGCAGGATGGTGTTGGAGGGGGGGGGATAGGCCCGCATCTTGACGGCATCGCTGATTTGCAGCAGCCGGCGGCGTAAACTCCGGGCGGGGACCCCCACGAAGCGCACCTCGTAGTCTTGCCGGGGCTCCTCCGTGGCCGTCACGGGGGCTGCGGATGTCAGAATCCACCAGCCAATCGCCGCAAAAGGAAACATGGAGCGTCGGCGGTGAGATGGATGCGGGCAAAACATTACGGTTCTTGTTGATGGGATTGGAGGACGGCCAGGGATCCTGCCGTCGATGAAAATGGACCCGATACGGAGTTCAGAAAGGCGTCGACTTCCTTCCGGTGGGGAATGGCGGCGGCGGCTCCGCGGCGGCGGCAGCATAACGCGGCGGCGGCGCAGGCACGACGCAGGGACCGCGGCAACGATTCGCCGTGGGTTCTCGCGGCCAGAAAATAGCCGATGAACGTGTCCCCGGCGGCCGTGGTGTCCACGGCCTCTACGGAAAAACCGGGAATCGTAAGGACTTCCCGCTCGTTGGCCGCCATGACGCCGCGGGCCCCCAGTGTCAGAAGCACGTGGGCCTGGGGAAAGCGCTTCCGCAGGCGTTTCACAAGAGTTCCGGGGTCGCCCTCGCCGACAAATTGAGCGGCTTCGATTTCGTTGACGATCAGCAGCGATACATGTTCCAGCGGATACGTCAGCACGGCCTCCGACATGGGCGCCGGGTTCAGGATCACCGGCAGTTCTTTGTGCCCGGCGCAGGCCATGATGTCGGGCATGGCGCCGATCTCATTCTGCATCAGCAGCAGATCGTCGGATGTGCATTGCGCCAGGATGTCTATGCCCCGTTCCGGTGTCATCGCCTGGTTGGCTGCGCCATGCAACAGAATGGCGTTCTGACCGTCAGGCGTCACCTGGATAATGGCATTCCCGGTCGGCGCGTCCACGATCGCCAGGCGCTCGGTGTCGACGCCTTCGGACCGCAGCATCTCGCGTAGCCAGAGGCCATCCTCGCCGATACATCCCGCGTGAGACACCCGGGCCCCGGCGCGGGCCAGGGCGATCGATTGATTGAAGCCCTTGCCGCCCGGGAAACGCTGGTAGTCCTCCCCCGCAAGGGTTTCGCCGGGCCGGACAAAATGGGGAACCCGGTAGACATGATCGATGTTGACGGAGCCTACATTGACAATCCTGGGCATGGTCTCGTTCCTTTCCCGGACAGGGATGTCCGGTTACTTGATCAGGCGTTGAAATCCGTTGTGGGCCACCATGGCGGGATCCGGCAGGAGCCGAGTCAATTTCTGATCGGAAGCCAGTGCCTCCGCCAGAGATCCAAAGACCTCGTCCAGGGCCTGAACATAGTGTTGCACCACCGCCTCGGTATGCGCAAGGGTCGGGTAAAAGCCCGTTCCGGCCAAAAATCCACGGACAAGCATCTCGTGCGTGAACAGGGTGCGCAGGACCGTCGCCTGCGGATGATCGAAGCGAAAGTGGCACAGGCAGGGATAGCCATGTACGGACACCGGCAGTCGATGCCGACGGGCGGTATCCTTCCAGGCGTCCATTGCGAGGCGTCCGATGCGCGCGACATGGTCCGGCACGTCGGCCTGGCGCATCTTGCGCAGGGTGGCCAGCGCAGCGGCCGGTCCGATGCTTTCCGTCCAGTAGGTGCTGCTGATGAACGACCGGTGCGCCCCCTCCATGGCTTCGCGGGTGCCGAGGACCGCCGCCATCGGGTGCCCGTTCCCCAAGGCCTTGGCAAACACCGCCAGGTCGGGCGCGACGCCGAACTTCAGGTGGGCGCCGCCGTAATGTAGACGCCAGCCAATGGTGATCTCGTCGAAAATCAGCAAGGCGCCCGCCTTGTGAGCCTCTGCGAGCGCATATTCCAGGAAGCCGGGTTCGGGGTCCTCTGACCGGCAAGGTTCCATGATGATGGCGGCGAGACGGTGGCCTTGTTGCGAAAGGATTTTTTGCAGAGCCGCGCGATCGTTCTGAGCAAAGGTCCGGGTGGTTCCGCCCAGTCCGCGCGGCACCCCGGTCGGGTCGAGGCCCGGAAGCAGGTGGCCGTCCAGGGCCTCCCGATCGCCAAGATTGGCGGCCAGGTACCAGTCTTGCCAACCATGATACCCGCAGACGGCGACGAGGTCTCGCCGTGTGGTGGCGCGGGCGATGCGCACGGCCATGGCGCAGGCCTCCCCGCCGCCGCGCGCGAACCGCGCCTGTTCCGCCCAGGGATGAATCTCGCAAAGCAACTCGGCCAGTTCGACTTCTTCGGGGGGGTTGAGGCTCGACATGCTGCCCAGCTCCAGTCGCCGTCGGACCGCGCGGGTCACGTCCGGATCGCGGAATCCCAGCAGGCAGGAACCGATGCCGTTGGTTGAGAAGTCGCGATACCAGCGTCCGTCCAGGTCCTGGGTCAAACAACCGCGCGCTTCGCGGAAGTACGCGGGCCAGACATCGGGCGCCATCATTTCCGGGCGCTTGCTCAGCAACTGGGTGCCGCCGGGAATGCGCCGGCGCGCCTGGCGGTAGCGTTCCCGGGTGCGGTTTCCGGGCTCGGCAAGGATTCCCAGGAGTCGCCTGGCATTGTCGGCGCAAAGATCCTGCAGGTCGTCCCGGGAGAGTCCCAGTCGCTCCGTGGCGCTCAAAAGGGCGCGCAGGGATTCCAGCCCCACCAGTGTCGGGCGTCCCTGGGGGCCTGTCTTGTCCCACCGAACCGAGTCCGGTTGCAACCAGGCAAAGCCATCCCCGACGGTCACGCAGCGTCCGCGGATTTCACTGACGGGAAAGTCCGTGCCCCACATCAGGCGCGAGGGACCGAACGTCTCCAAAATTGCCGTCAGGGGTTCGGCCTCGCAGATGGCGGAGGAATCGAACCAGACGTTGCGCAGGTCGGCGATCGCGTCAATGCCTTCGACGGTGTTCGGGGCGTGAAAGCCCCGCGCGGCATGCGCAAGGACCAGTTTGGCGCGGGGATACTTCTCGCAATAATGCCGAATCTCGCGCAGGTTGTCGGGATCGCTCAGGGCCCTGTCGCGTACCATGTGCAGCGTAATGATCAACCCCCGGCGGTCCGCCAGGCGCCAGGCCCATTCCGGCAGATAGGTGGACAGGGGTGCCTGGAACGTGGGGTGGTGGGAACTGAAAACATGGTAGGGTTTGAACCCGGCAAACTGGGGCTTTCCCAGCCAGGGTTCGTATTGTTCGGGGCACATGGCAGGCGCAACCAGCGCCAGGCCCCTCAGGCACGTGGCCGCCGCGATTCCGACGAAGGTATGTTCGTTTGCTCGCACGATGTCTTCGGGCGTCATGGTATGGTTGGGGGCGGGAATCAGCAGTCCCCCGTGAAGGCGTTCCGGACCGATCAGCCGCCCGATGCGCTCACGCCAGACCCGCGGCGAAAGTTCCTCCGGGCCCTCGGCCCAGAGGCCGGAACGAGACTCCCCAGGGAGCCGGGGAGGCAGCAGATGCGCATGCGCGTCGAACATTCGTTCCGGCAAACGCTGCCGGAGCGCGTCCGCAATTTCGCGATCCCGATCGCAAAAGGTCCAGTTGTCCATGGTTGCTTGCTCCTGTGGCGCGCGAGTACTCCCGTCGTCGAGGGATCTCATCACGAACATCATTGAACAACGAACCGTCGTCCATGGCAATCCGATTCGGGGAAAATTGCCGAAACCTTGTCAAAGGGGGCGGCATCCGGCAAAAATACCCCCCAGTATCGAGGAAATGAACGATGACACAAACACAACAGATCGGATTCGCTGACGATCTCGCAAACAGAGTTCTCTCCATGCAGCAACAGGGTGTGGCAGGCACAGCTTGACCTTCCGGGGGCTTTTTGTCAGGCTGTGTCCGATTCTTTTACGACTAGAAGGAAGCGGTACACGGCCATGCCCCAACACGATTGCGCGATTGCCTTCGATTTTGACGGAACCCTGATACAGAACGGTCCCCTGAACCTGGACAAGGGGGTCCATATCCTGTTTGCCTCCTGGATTGCCTGTCGGCACACGACGCTGGCGCGTTTCCTCGCAGGGGAACGTTCCGCCGTTCTTGAAGCGATGATCGGAGCCTACATCCGCTATCCCGGCGCCCCACGCTTCGAACAGTTTGACGCCATTGTTAACGTCCTGGTCAATAGCCGGCCGGTTTCGGTTTCCCGTTTCGAGGACTTTGGACTCGAAGAATCGGACCGCGCGGGCTATCGATCGGCTCGCGAAATCTACAACCGGGTCTATTCGGCTCTCAATGACGCCGCGGCAGAACATTTCTGGCATCCCTACGCGTCGGTCAAGGGGTTTCTGGCCGACATGGCCCTCCGGTACGACCTCTACATCGCTTCGGGCGTGACGCAGGACATTCTGGAGCAGGATTTTGCGCGTCATGGATTCGAGGGCGGATGGTTTCGCGGCATCCATGGCGGCAATGCCGCGGGCGGCAATGACAAGGGCGCCATTCTGACCGCCATCAAGGCCATGGGATACCGCGATGTACTGTTCGTGGCGGATTCCAACCGCGACCTCGAATATGCCGTCAGCGCCGGCGTCAAGTTCTTCCGTATCCGCTCGGACGAAGACTACCAACGCCTGGCAACCCTTTTGCCCGGGGCTTTTCCCGACGAACGCCAGCGCTGGGATTTCGAGCCCTTTGAATTGCAGTTTTACCGTGACAAGGCCATGACGCTGATCACTCGATATCCGGCGGTCAAGGAGTTGCCCTTTGTGGAAATGTCCCGTTCGATCAACAACAAATAACCATAGCATCCAGGGAGAACCATCATGTTCCAGGTCAGCAAAAGCGCCAAGCAGATCGTCATCCGGACCGGCAATGCCACCTATCGGTGGGATGCCGCGCGCGGCGGATTTATGTCGCAATTCGTTCTGAAGGAAAGCGGAATCGAACACCTGATGTTCGATTCGGACGAAAGCCCCGCCATTGCCATGACCCTGGAGGGCAAAAAAATTGATCTGCGGCAGTACCCGGCTGAATTTGTCACCGAGTTCGAGGATGAATCCCGGCTGGTGTTCGGCGCGGTCAGCAACATCGAGGATGTTTTCCAGTTCGAGCAGCAGTATTCCGTGTTCGAGGAAAGCGCGATCTTCTGCGAGTTCCGCATCATCGCCCGGGAAGGCCGGCGCGCACGGGTGTCGGACGTGGACCTGACGGTCTCGCTGGACCTGGACGGCGCGCGCAACGTGCGTTCCAATTTCATGAGTCGTGAGGTGTACATCAAGCAGGACGTCACCGTGCCGCACATCATGGGCAGCGTCAACGTGGCGCTGCCTCGCGACAAGGCCATCGAGAAGGATCACCTGGTGCCTTCGATCGGGCTGGACCTGGGATGGAACAAGACGCGACACTATTCCAACCGGGTCGAAATCTGCCTGGAAGATTCCACCTCTTTCGGCAACGGGATGCTGGGGCCGGTTTCCACCCTGTCCAGGGAGGTCGACGGCAAGTGGCTGACGACCTGGCAGCTCGGCAGGAATCTCGAGGAAACCTTCGAGGAACCGTTCTTCTACCGCAACAAATGGGCCATGTTCTGCGCCTCGGCACGCACCGAAAGCGGCCCGGACGCCGATCCGGTCAAGCGCAACAACGTGTTGGGCGCCAAGATTTGCCACGTGATGTATCCCTACGTCTACGGCCAGCATGACTGGCCCTGGTGTAGCGTGCCTCTCAAGCAGTGCTTCTACCAGGATGTGCAGTTGGCCAAGGAAAACCCCGGGCTGGAGCGTATTGACGAGGCCGTGGCCCTGGGCGCCAAGATTTTGATCATCCATCAGTTCTGGATGAGTTGCGGCGGCAGCAATGGAGAGCCGATGTCGAGTTATATCCCGCACGATCCCGAGTGGTTGCGCGCCTTTGTCGACAAGGCCCACGAGAAGGGACTGCGCGTGCTGTTTTACATGCGCGGAATCGAGCAGTACATGATGTATTCCGATTTCTTCGAAACCTACCTGAAGAAGGACTGGGATGGTCTGTATATCGACTGGGCCAGCCCGTTCCTGATGGGGTTCGCCAAGTCGACCGTCAAGCATTCCTCGCTTTACAACTGGTTCATGTTCATGCGCGCGTTGCGCCAGCGTGTCGGCAAGAACGGTGTCCTGATCGGCCATACGACCATGCAGGGACCGTCCAACTATGCCCTGTTCGACGTCGCGCTCACGGGCGAGTTCTCGGTGCTGCATTCCGGTCTTCTGGCTGAACCGGAAGTCAGCACAAGCTACGCGGGGCAATCCTGCTGCGGGCTGCACCTGATCGCCGGCAACGCTCCCGACCGCCGGGCGTTCTCGAGTCAGAAGGCCGTGGCCTACGCAGCCGGTCTGGGTTGGTCGAATCACCCTTTCATGGAGCCGGGCTTTACCTTCGAACATGCCTGCGGATTCACGCTCCCCCTGTGGCGCCTGCTGTCGCGCCTCGACGGCGAGCCCGTCCGCACCGTCAACCCTTCGGTCGAGTCTACCGAGTTGGCGCAATGGAGCGACGAGGCCTTCTACCCGCTGGCCTACCTGGACAAGCGGGGCAATGCGCTCTTGCTCGTGACCAACCTGACGGACAAGACGGTCGCCGGGGAAGTGACTCTCGATCCGACGGTCCTGGGCTTGCCCGCGGACGTCACGATGGAGCCGTTGGACGAGGGCGAGGGAACCCACCAGGCGCGCGTGGAAGGCCATCGTGTGCTGCTCGAGAATATGGGCCCCTATATGATTGCCGGCGTGCTTATGCGCGCCGCGCGGTAGCGGGAGGGGCAGACCTTGTTAGCGCAAAGGGCTGAAGGGCTTCCAAAGCCCGGCGGGAGAACTGTGCATGTCATTGACGATTGAAAAATTAAAGAACCTGGAGCCCACGAAGGAATTCTTCGTGGGCATCGATTCCGATGGTTGCGTGTTCGACACCATGGAAATCAAGCACAAGGAGTGCTTTTGCCCCTGTTTTGTTGAACAGATGGGGTTGCAGGCGGTTTCGCGCTATGCCCGCGAAGCCTGGGAATTCGTCAACCTGTACTCGCGCACGCGCGGCACCAACCGGTTCAAGGCCCTGGTGCGGGCCATGGAGTTGCTGGAGGCGCGTCCCGAAGTCCGGGCTCGCAAGGTCGCCCTGCTCGATCCAAGCCGCTTGCGGGACTGGATTGCACGGGAAACCCGCCTGGGCGACCCGGCCCTGGCCGTCGAGGTCGGGCACCACCCGAACCGTGACATGGAACGTATCCTGGAATGGTCGCGTGAGGTCAACCACACCATCGCGCGCATGGTGCATGACATTCCCCCTTTTCCGCTGGTGCGGGAAAGTCTGGAACGGCTTGGCGGACGGGCCGACCTGATGGTGGTGTCGCAGACCCCGACGGAGGCGCTGGAACGGGAATGGCACGAACACGATCTCGACGGGCTCGTGCGCTGCATTGCCGGGCAGGAGCTGGGCACCAAGTCCGAACATCTGGCCTTTGCCACCGGCAAGCGTTATGCGCCGGGCAAAATGCTGATGATTGGCGATGCACCGGGCGACCTGGCCGCGGCGCGTGATAACGGCGCCCTGTTTTATCCTATTGTTCCAGGCGCCGAAGACGGGTCCTGGCAACGGTTCCACCAGGAGGCCCTGGAGCGTTTTCTCGCGCAGCGCTATGCCGGCGACTATGAAAACGCCTTGATTGAAGAGTTCGACCGGCACCTGCCGGAAAAGGCACCTTGGCAGCACTGAATGAAAACCGTAGACCGTTCCGGTTTCTTCGATCTTCTGGATCGCGGGCCGCGTCCCGCCCTGGGCGATTATTACGCCATGTATTCCAGTTTGTGGGAGGCCGTGGTGACGGACCCGGCCTTGATGTTGCTGCCGATCGACGATCATATCGTGCACCGGGGCGACGGGGTCTTCGAGACATTTAAGGGCATTGAAGGCGCCTTGTACAATCTTCCGGCGCATTTGAACCGGCTGATGCGCTCCGCCTCCGCTATTCATTTGCGTTGGCCCGAGGGGAAGGACGACATCGAGGAAAAGGTCCTGGGCACGGCGCGTGTCGCCGGACGCCCCGATGTCCGGGTGCGTGTCATTCTGGCCCGCGGACCCGGCAGCTTCGGAATCAGTCCGCACGAGGCTCCCACCCCTGCGCTCTACATTGTAGTCTATGCGAGCGGCGAACCTCTCATGCGGCGTCGGCCGCAGGGGGTGCTCGTGCGGCGCAGTACCATCGCAGCCAAGCCCATCGGCTTCGCTAACGTCAAGAATTGCAATTACCTTCCCAACGTCATGATGAAACGCGAAGCCCACGATTGGGACGTGGATTTCGTGGTGGGGTTCGATGCCGAGGACCATCTGACCGAAGGTCCCACCGAAAATGCCGGGATCGTCACGCGGGACGGATTCCTGGCATTTCCGCGACCCGAAAGCATCCTGGAAGGTACAACCATGGCGCGGCTGCTGGAACTGGCCGTTTCCCTTGTCGATCGGGGTGTCTTGCGGGGCATCCAGCGCCGCGATATCTCCGAAGATGACCTTCGCAACGCCGCGGAAATGCTCATCGTGGGCACGACCAACAACGTGGTCGCGGTGCGTATGTACGAGGATAGGCCCATCGGCTCCGGCAAGCCGGGGCCCGTATTTGCCCATCTGTCTTCCCTGCTGGAACAGGACATGAGGCAAAATTCACGTTTGCGAACACCCTTTCTTTAAATGGAATCGGTGGAAGTCGGTCGGTGAAGTGTACTCGGCAAATGGGGACGGTACAGAGTATCGCCCCTCGTTTCCGTACTCGTATGGGCAGATCTTATTGTTCTACCTTCAGACTTCTGAACTCCAGGTGGGCTTCAACCATTTGAAGCGCATCCACACCCCGTTTATGGTTGTCATTCCTGCCGGTTCGGTGTTCAATATGCGTTACCGATGCGGAACTCCAAGGATATGATTCAAGGTGTGGACGTTGCCACCTGGCAAAAGCTCTGCGACGTGACGGAATCGCTGGTGCGTCTGGCCCCATGGCAGTGGATGGACCGCGAAGACATCTTCGGCATTCAATTGCCGGACAGCGACCGGGTGGGGTTCGTTTCGTTTGCCGGCGACCGGGAGAGCCGATATCGACTCTGCAATGTCCTGCTCGGATGGCATGGGCTTAAACGCTTCTTGCGGGTGATCGAACGCGAGGAAATCACGAAACGGGACATTGTCGAAATTCCGCAGTTCAGCGTAATGTTCAGCCCCCGCGCGGAACTGGACCCCAGGGAATGCGCGCTGTTCGATGCGCTTGGGCGGCGCTACCATGACAAGAACTGGCCGCGGTTTCGAAGTCATCGCGAAGGCTATGTCCCCTGGTTTCTGAACCGGGACGAGGCGCGGCAACTCATTCTTTTTCTGCACCAGACCCTCGGTATGACTCTGCGAATCGAGGAGCGGAACGATTTGCTGCTTCCACCCCGGCCGGGGATGGTGCTGGTGCGGAGCCGTCAGCCCGATGGTGAATGGCGCGAAGACTGGGCCGAAATCCCGCCGGACCATCCCTTGCCGGCCGACCTGTCGCTCCAGGTCCTGCAAACGCTGCGCGAGTTTGGACAGCGCTTGCAAACGGTTCAAGCGGCTTTTCACATCACGGGCACCACTGTTGCCAGGCCGGGAGAACGTCTCCAAGCCGTGTATTTGCTGAACCTGCTGAATGCCGAGAATGGGCAGAGCCTGGGGGTCGAAATCATGCAAGCCCTGGAGGGGATCGATCGCCTGCGGATGGACCTTCCGAGCGCGATGCTGAAGATTCTGAACGATTTTGGCGGATACCCACGCGTGATCGAGGTCGATTCGGACGAAATGGCGGATGCCGTGCGTGCCCTGATGGGGCACCTGCCCATCAAACTGGTTCGGCGCGAGAAATTGAGTCAGCAGGAAGTCTTTTCGGAAATGGTGAACGTGTTTGATGAACAAAGCAGGATGAGCGCAAATGAATGGCAAGAAGATTAAGCTGGGCGTAAATATCGATCATGTGGCCACGTTGCGCCAGGCGCGCGGCGTGGATTATCCCGACGTGGTGGAAGCGGCCAGGATTTGCGAACGCGCGGGAGCGCAGGGCATTACGGTCCATTTGCGCGAGGACCGGCGACACATCCAGGATGCCGATGTCATCGCCTTGCGTCAGGCGATTGCCACGCGGATGAATTTGGAAATGGCCAATGCTCCGGATGTGTTGCAGCGGGCACTGGAAATCAAGCCGCATGAAGCCTGCCTGGTGCCGGAGCGACGCGAGGAGCTTACGACGGAGGGGGGCCTGGACGCCTATGGGCAGCGGGGCACCCTGCGGGAAACCATTCGCGCGCTGCAAGGCGTGGGCACCGTGGTGAGTCTTTTTATCGATCCGGAACCCCGCCAGGTGGCGGCCGCCGCCGAACTGGGCGCCGCCTACATCGAGCTGCATACCGGAGCCTACTGCGGCCTGCAAGGCGCCGCCCGCGAGGAGGAATTGGCGCGGCTGCGCGCGGCCGCCGGGCAGGCGCATGCCGCCGGTTTGAAGGTCAACGCCGGCCACGGTTTGACGCTGGACAATGTCGGCCCCATCCTGGATTTGCCCTGGCTGGATACCCTCAATATCGGGCACAGCATTGTCAGTCATGCGGTCTTTGTGGGGCTGGAGGAGGCGGTGCGCGCCATGCTGGTCAGGATTCGAGGTGAGGATCGTTCGTGAAATTCCATGCAGTGGACAGCATTCGAAGGCATGAGGCGGGAGTGATCGCCCGTCATGACTGCGGTGCGCTGCTGATGGAGCGCGCGGGCACCGGCGCCGCTCGTTCGATCGCCTCTCTCCTGCGCCTACTGGGGGGGCGGCATTGCCTGCTGGTGGCCGGCCCCGGCAACAATGGCGGCGATGCCTTTGTCGCCGCAAGACGATTGCTGACGTGGGGCTTTGCATGCGAAATTCGATTGGTGGCCACTCCCGCGCGCCTTCGTGGCGATGCGCTGGGGGCGTACCGGTCGCTGCTCGAGGCGGGCGGAACGGTCCGGTGCCTGTCGGAACCCGAATTCTGGCGGCGTGAAGACCCGCGGCTGATCCTGCCGGATCGCGCCGTGGTCGTTGATGCGTTGCTGGGAACGGGGTCGCATGGCGCGCCAAGGGGCGTGGCGGCGGAAGCCGTGCGCTGGATGCACCGCGCCGCCGCCATTGCCCGAATTGTGGCGCTGGATGTTCCGACGGGTATGGATGCCGACAGCGGCGGCGTTCACGATCCGGCCGTCCGGGCCGATCTGACGGTCACCATGGGAATGCCCAAGCGCGGATTTGCCCAGCCGGAGGCCTGGCCCTGGCTCGGGCGGCTGGAAATCGTCGAGATCGGACTGACCATGCCAGACGATACGGCGAGCGGGCTGGAACTTCCCGCCTGTGAAGGTCTATCGTTGTACGAATTGTCGCGGCTTTGTCCCGTTCGTCCGTATGACGCTCACAAGGGGGATTTTGGACGTTTGCTGATTCTGGGAGGCTCCCGGGGATTTGCCGGGGCGCCCGCACTGGCGGCCAAGGCGGCCTTGCGCGCGGGGGCGGGCCTGGTCAGCCTGCTGTTGCCCGATTGTTCGACCGGTTCCGCCTCGGAGTGGGTGCCGGAGGCCATGGCGCATCCCCTGCCGGCGCCCGAGGGTTGCCTGACGATGGAAGCCTTGCGCGCATGGCAGGGGAAATTGGATCAGTACGATGCGATCCTGGCCGGTCCGGGCATGTCTCCGGGCCCGGATACAAGGGAGATCGTGACGATGCTGCTGAACCGGTCGACCGGAAAATTGCTGCTGGATGCCGATGCGCTCAACGTGCTGGCCGGCTGGGGGGGCGGACGTTCCACCATGTCACGCATGCCTCCCGGCGGCTGCATCCTGACGCCGCATCCGGGGGAAGCCGCCCGGCTGCTCGACACGACTGTATCCGCGGTGCAGTCCGACCGTCCGGGAGCGCTGCGTCGCCTGGTGGAGGCCACCGGTGCCGTGGTGGTACTCAAGGGAGCTGCGACGCTCGTAGGCGCTCCGGGACGCACGCCGTCGATCAACCTGAGCGGCAACAGCGGGATGGCGACGGCTGGGGCAGGGGACGTGTTGGCGGGCATAATCGCTGCCCTGTGGGGGCAGAAACTCGACGCCTGGGACGCCGCCAGGCTGGGGGTACACCTTCACGCCAGCGCCGGCGATGCCGCCGCCTGGCGCAAGGGACGCCATACGCTGATTGCCAGGGATCTGATCGATGAACTGGGAACGGCCTTCTCGCAACTGACGGCGGTCAGTGGATTCGATTCGGCGGAATCGTGCGTTGGAGAAAGCACATGAGCTTCGTTGAACTGGTTAAGAAAAATCGTTCCTGCCGCCGTTTCCGTCAGGATCGGCTCGTTGATCGCGAGACCCTGGCGACCCTTGTGGATGCCGCGCGCCTGGTGGCCAGTGGTGGCAACCGCCAACCCTTGCGTTATCGGCTGGTCTGGCGCGACGCCGAACGCCGTGCGGTTTTTCCCCTGACCCGTTGGGCGGGCCTGCTCAAGGACTGGAACCCGTCGGTCGAAGAACAGCCCGCGGCCTACATCGCCGTCCTGGCTCCGGTTGACCATGCCGGCGCCCAGGTCGATGCCGGAATTGCCATGCAGACGATCCAGCTCTGCGCCTGTGAACGGGGAATTGCGGCCTGCATGCTGGGTTCGATCGACCGCGACGCCATCAAAAAGCTTTTGTCGCTGCCGAAAGACTTGCATTTGTTAAACCTTGTGGCACTGGGTTATCCCGCCGAACAGGCCGTTCTGGAAGAAGCGCGCGAGGGCAATGTCGATTACTACCGCACGCCCGACGGGCTGCATCATGTGCCCAAGCGCCCCTTGAACGAAGTGCTGCTGCCGGAAGGCGAGGGTTGAAATGCTGATGCCCGGACTGACATCCATTACGTTCCGTCAATTGAATCGCGCCGAAGTGGTTGCCGTGGCCGCCAGGGCGGGGTTGGAAGGCCTCGAGTGGGGCGGAGATGTCCATGTGCCGCCGGGGGATGCTGCCGCGGCGGGCGAGGCGGCCCATCTTTGCCGTGAAGCCGGAATCGTAATCCCCTCGTACGGTTCCTATTTCCGCCTGGGAATCGGAACTTTCGACGAATGGCGCAAGGTGCGCGACAGCGCCCTGGCGCTAAACGCCAGCATCGTGCGCGTCTGGGCCGGGCGTACGTCTTCGGAACTGGCCGACGAAAACTTGCGCGCGCATGTGGCCAGGGCCGGACGCGGGGTGGCCGAGAGTGCCGCCGAAGTGGGGTTGCGCGTGGCCTGCGAATGGCATGGCGGGACCCTTACCGACCGGGCATCGTCCGCCACCGCCTTGTTCGACGCCGTTGCGCATCCCGCCTTTGGAACCTATTGGCAACCGCCCGTGGGAATGGGGGTCGAGGATTGCCTGGTCGATCAACGGGCGGCCCTGCCGCGTCTCATGGGGCTGCATGTGTTCCAATGGCATCCCCAAACCCGCGCGCGTCAGCCCCTGGCCCTGGGCGAGTCCTGCTGGACGAGGTACTTGCTTGCGGCTGGCAAGGCGATCGGGAATCGAACCCTTTTCGCGCATCTCGAATTCACGCGCGATGACGATCCGGACAATCTGGTCGCAGATGCCGCCGTTTTAATCTCCTGGTTGAATGCGTGCAATGCGCAAACCGGCGAAGGATGCGGGCACGGTGAGGAGCCGTAACCTTCGCATGACTAAAAGACCTCGCCTCCTGGCACCGGTTCTTCTGGTTGCAGGATTATGCCTTTCTCCGGCTCTCAGGGCGTCAAGTGGCGAAGAGAAAAGTACGGTTCGTGATATGCTGGGACGCGAGGTTCGCCTGCCGCATGCAGCGGACACCCTTGTGGCGCTCGGTCCGGGGGCTCTACGGCTGGTCGCCTACATGGATGCGCTGGACCGTGTGGTGGGCATCGAGGATCTGGAACGCCGCATGGTGCGTTCCGCCTGGTTGCGTCCCTATGCCGTCCGGCTGGATGAGTCGTTTCTAGCCCTGCCTGTGGTCGGGCCCGGCGGTCCGGGCAAATTGCCCGATTTCGAGCGGCTGTTGTTGGCGGATCCCGCCCTGGTCGTCATCGTGGGATTTTCCAGGGAGGATGCCGACCGCATCGCCGCGCGCACCCAGCGGCCTGTTTTGGCTCTCCGGTATGGGACCCTTGGGAACGGGGACGACGATCTGACGGTGGCCCTGCGATTGCTGGGACGGGCCTTGCGCCGGCCCGAGCGGGCCGCATGGATCGAAACCTGTCTGCGCGATTGGCGTCGGGATTTGCAGGCCCGCACCGGGAAGCTGCCGGAGCGGGAGCGCCGAACGGCCTACTTCGGGGGCATTTCCTACAAAGGGTCTCATGGCATCGAAAGCACGCAAGCGGGGTACACCCCGGCCATGATGGCCCATGTCGTCAACGTCGCCGACCAACCGGATCGGTCCGGGCATCGGATCGTTCACCGCGAATACATTCTGCAATGGAATCCCGATCTGCTGTTTCTGGATTGCGCCGGCCGACGGCATCTGGAAGCCGATTTTGCGCGCCAGGCGGGGTTTTACGCCTTGTTGACATCCGTCCGAAATGGCCGGGTTTACTCCTTGCTGCCCTACAACAGCTACAACACCAATGTGGAACTGGCCTTGCTCAACGCCTATGCTATCGGTAAGATTGCCTATCCCGAAGCGTTTACGGATGTCGATCTGGACGCGGTGGCCCGCGACCTTTTTATAAAACTGTTGAGTTTGCCTGTCGGCGCGTCCCCGCCGGCGTATGACGCACTGGAGGTTCATCCGGGGGATCGTCTGCGTTGGCCGGGGCCGCCGGGATCCGGATTTTAAGAGTGCGGGGTCCATTTCGAATCTCCGGCTTTCTGCATGAAAAGTTCGAGCGAAATCCACTATCGACTCCATATCGGACAGCGTCGTCGACGGCTGGTCCTTTTGAGCTTGGTTCTGTTGACCGCTGCATTGGGGTCCTTGACGATTGGAGCCTATCCGATCGCATTGCGGGATTTGTGGGACCTCGTGCCCGGAGACGGAGAGGCATCCCTTCGATATGTCTTGCTGCACATCCGTCTGCCCCGCACCCTGGCGGCACTGCTGGCCGGCATGGCGCTGGGGGTGGCCGGCGTCGCGATGCAGAACGTGTTGCGCAATCCCCTCGCGTCTCCCTTCACGCTGGGGGTGTCGCAGGGAGCGGCCTTCGGTGCCGCCTTTGCCATCATCGTCCTTGGGAACCGGGCCGCGGATCTTTCCGCCGCCTCGCCCGCGCCGCATGTGACGGTGCTCACGGCTTTCGTGGGGTCCCTGGTGACGGTCGCTTTCCTGGTATCGCTTGGCTCCTGGCGTAACGTGACGCCGGATGGACTGATTCTCGCCGGCGTGGCCCTCAGTTCCCTGTTCGGCGCCGGCACCATGCTGCTGCAGTATTTCGCCACCGATGTGCAGGTTTCCGCCAGTGTTTTCTGGACGTTTGGAGACCTTGGCAGGAGCGGCTGGCGTGAACTGGGCGGCATCGCGCTCGTGGTGCTGCCGGTGACGGCCTGGTTTTCCCGCTGTCGCTGGAGCTTCAACGCCATGCCCTGGGGTGACGATTCCGCTGTCAGCCTGGGCGTCAATGCCGCGGGGCTGCGCCTGTCAACCCTGGTCTTGGCGGCGCTGGTTTCGGCCGTAGTGACCGCCTTTCTGGGCGTCATCGGCTTCGTCGGACTGGTGGCGCCGCATGTCATGCGAATGTTGCTGGGAGAAGATCATCGCTTCTTGCTGCCGGGTGCGGCGTTGGGGGGCGGCTTGCTCCTGTTGCTGGCGGACATGCTGGCCCGCACGGTGATGGCGCCGATGGTCCTGCCCGTCGGAATCCTGACGGCTTTTGCCGGCGCCCCATTGTTCCTGTACCTTTTGGCTCGCCGGGGGGGGCTTGGACGGTGAACGTTTCGGTCAAGGGATTGCACTTTGCCTATGGCGATCGTCCGGTGTTGAAGGATGTCTGCCTGGAGGCGGGCGCGGGACATCTTGTGGCCATCCTGGGCCCCAACGGCTCCGGCAAGACCACCCTGCTGAAGTTGATCGGCAGAATACTCAAACCGCCAAGAGGAACGGTATGGCTCGATCGCCGGGATGTAAACCGTTTGTCGCGTTCCGCCCTGGCACGGCGCCTGGCCTACATGCCTCAAACCCAGGTCGGGACCGGTTGTACCGTGTTCGACGCCGTGTTGCTCGGACGCCTGGCGCGTTTCCAGGACGGCAGGCCCGGACCCGAGGACCTGGCCAAGGTGCGGGAGGTGATGAGTTTCGTCGATATCGACCGCCTGGCGATGCGCCGGACCAATCGTCTCAGCGGCGGCGAGCTCCAGAAGGTCGTCCTGGGACGGGCCCTGGCGCAGCAACCGGAAGTGCTTTTGCTCGACGAACCGATCAGTCACCTGGACCCTGTCAACCAGATCGAGGTCATGGACCTGTTGCGCTCCGTGACCGTCCGCCTCGACATCTGCTCCCTCCTGGTGACGCACGATTTGAACAGCGCAATGCGCTTCGCCGATCGCTTCATCCTGTTGCGACAGGGATGCGTGGTGGCCCGGGGAGGGCGCGAAGTCATTACGCCTGAAATCATCCGGGCGGTCTATGGCATCCGGGTCGTGGTCGCCGAGGTGGCCGGCATCCCCGTGGTGCTGCCGCAACAGACCGCGAACGAGGGGAATCGTGCCGTCAACCGTCCCGGCCGAAAATAATTTCGCATTTCACGACGACATAGGGCTCGGCGCGGTACTCGTGCTCCCGGCGAAATTCGACGCCCGGGCTCAGTTCCAGAAAGAACCATTCGCGACCGAGGCGGTGTCGATACGTCAGTTCGGTCTTGTAGCTGGTTTCCAGAGGATCGGGGGTTCCCGGCCAGGTTCCCGCCAGCAGCAATTTCCACCCGCGGGCATGCCCGCTTGTGTGCATCAGGGTGAAATGTTGCGCCGGCGTAACGCCTGGACGCCGCGCGTCCCAGTCCATACGACTGTCGGAACGAAACAGCAAATGACGCGGCAGGGGACGCGTCCAGACCACTTCCGCGCGGCTTTCCCAGCCCTCCACCGAAAACCAGGTTACGGTTTCTCGAAGCCGCAGATGCCATAGGCCCACTGGGAGTCCGATGCGGCCGCGGACACGGCCGAAGACCTGGCGCGGGTCGCTGAAGCGGGCGCCGACGGCGGTGCTCAACGAACGCTTTTCGTCGTGCTTCAAAAAATAGCGCACGCCGCCGTCGGGCTCCGATTCCCGCGCGGCGTCCAGGACCGAGTCCATGCCTTCCAACTCGTCGTCGACGATGAGGTCGTCGAAAAAAAGATGCAGCCGTTGTTCCCAGCGTGGTAATTCCAGGCGCAACGACACTTCGGTCACAAGCGTAGCGCCCTCGTCCTTGTCCTGCCGAACCCCCAGGCCGAGGTGCAGCCGGGTGGAACGATTTTCTTCCACCAGGTGTTCCTCGCCGAAAAAGCGTTCCGTGCGGTCGATGCGTTCGAAGGTGTTGACCAACGCGCCGGACAGTCGGTTGTGCCAACGATCCCACGGGTTGGTGCGGACGACGGCGATGCGCTGCGTTGCATTGGTTGGGGCTGGGGACGGCGGTTCCGGGACTCCATGGGACGTGGTGGTTTCACCCGCCGCCAGGGGTGCGCATCCCATCAGACAAGCCATGATGAGCTTGAACAAGGGCATGCCTGTCGTCTTCCGCCGTTTGGGCCATGCCAAATATGCGGGCTGTTGCATCGCTCGCTTGACTGCGCGGAAAAACCCATGGGATTCCCGGTCGGTACGGAAGCCTCAGGGCAGGCGGATTTTAACCACAACCTTGCGAACCGCGACGGGTTGTCCGTCAAGCCAGCGTCCCGGCATGTGCGCGTCCTGGGGCCACAAAAGCGCGAAATTGGATGAGGTGAGTCTGAAGAAATCGCAGGGACCCTCATGCAGGCCGCAATCGGTTTCCGGATCGTAGGGTTGGCTCACCTCGAGTCCGGCGTCCAGGCAGGCGTAGCCGCAATGCTCCGCACCTTCCAGCAACGTTTGCAGGTCGACATACCGGCGGTGCGCTTCCAGTTTGCCCGCCGCGGGGTCCAGTGATTGGTAACTCTGGAGCATGGCGTATACCCGGTCGCCGTCGAGGGGATACTTGCCATCGGCCATTTTTCCCAGGTCACTGCGCCGCAGAAAGTCCGCGGCCAAGTCAATTCCCGGCAGCAGGCCGGCATAGTCCGACAGCCTGGTTCTGAAATCGATGATCATGAGAAATTCCTTTTATTTGATCCTGACCCGTTTGCCGCTCATGGCACTGCGTACTTCGGCCTCGACGATGCGCACCGAGGTGGCCGCGTCGTCAAGGGTGACGGTTTTGGGATTCTGTCCGCTGGCCAGGCATTGCAGGAGATAATCGATTTCCCGTTCGTATCCCTGGCCGGCGTCGATGGCCACCGTTTCGCTTTTGCCGCCGCGGGAAAGCGTCAGTGGGGTGGGGGCGGCAAGATCGAATACCGCCGTTGCCTGCTGAAAATTGACGGTGTAGCGCATGACAAACGCAAATCCCGGCGCCATGGCCCAGCCGCCTTCTGCCGTCACCACGGGACCCTGGGACCCGTATTCGTATTGGGTTGTGATGTGATCCAGCGCCGAGGTCAGGCTGCTATAGCCGCGGCTGGATACGGACTTGGGAACACCGAAGCACCATTGGATGAAGTCGGTGTCGTGGATATGCAGATCCAGCGCCGCGCCGCCACAAGCCTCGCCGTTGCCGTAGAAGGGGCTGTCCAGTCCCGGATGGGACGCCAGGCGCTGGAAACTGGCGGACAATACGCGGCCATAGCGGCCTTCCGTCACGGCCTGCTTCAACCAGTCCCACCCCGGCCAGAAGCGCATGCACATTCCCGGCATGACGATGCTGTCGCTTTCAGAGGCGGCCTGGGCCAGCTTGTCGGCTTCGCGTGCCGTTCTTCCGAGGGGCTTTTCGACCATGACATGCTTGCCGGCCTTGAGAGCCTTGAGCGCATATTTTACATGCAACGGCGTCGGCAGGCAGATGTCCACCAACTGGATGTCGGGATCGCGGATCAAACGAACTCCCTCGTCGTACTGCCGTGCCAGCTTGAGATCGAACGCTCCCTGCGTCTGTCCCTCGATGTTCCCACCGACGCGCACGTGCCCGCTCAGCCGGTCGGGGTCGATGTCACTGACGGCCACGACTTTGACGTCCTTGTGCTTGCAATAAATGTCCAGATGGGTGATGCCCATCATGCCGAGTCCGATTACGCCGACGTTGATCATGGCTGGTCTCCCCTGTTTTTCGGTAAAAGACGTTTCATGGCCCGGGCGGTCTTGTGCAGCAGGCCGGGGCGCCAGGGCAGCATTTCCGCGATGAGGGTCTTGTCGTACCGGGCCCTGCGCAAGGCGTCGGTCACGTCCCCCCAGGGCACATCGCCTTCTCCCAGGTCGCAAAAACCCGCCAGGCTGCCGATCGAGCGTCTGAAATCCTTGAGGTGCACGCGGCCGATCCGCGGCCCGAGAATCCCGATCCAATCCTGCGGGTGCTGGTGGTAGCCCAGCACGTTGCCCACGTCAAAATAGGCCTTGAAGTGCTCGGACCCCCAGGCGTCGATGAAATCTCGAAATTCCAACGGAGAATAAAACATGCCGTTCCAGACATTTTCCATGCAGAGGTCAACTCCCAGACGTTCGGCCATGGGCAACAGCTTGCCGATGGCGGCGGCGGCCCAGGACAGGGCACTTTCGTATCCGACGGACGGGTAGGAGGTGTTCCAGGGAATATGGACGGCCCCGGGAACAAACAACATGGCGTCGCAGTCCAGCCATGCGGCGCGCTGCAAGGCCGCCTTGTGCTGCTGGACGGCTTCGCGGCGCACCGTGGCGCGTGGATCGGTCAGGCAGCAATCCCAGCACAGGCCGCAGGCCAGCGTTTCGACAACCAGGCCGGATTTCTCGATCTTCCGGCGGATGTCGCTGCATTCCTTGTGGGTAGATTGAATGTTGAGAACCCCCTCGAGTCCGATGCAGAGTTCCAGCGCTTCGAACCCGGTGTTGCGCGCCTCCTGCAGGGCTTGATCGATCGGATGGGTGCCGGCGAGGCCGTTTTCCAGAGACCAGTAGCTGATTCCGCGCATCATGGGTTGTGCTCCTTTTTCATACCAAAAGCAACATTTCGGCGTAAGTCGGCAGGGGCCACTTGTCGGCCGGCATCAAAAGTTCCAGTTCTTCGGCCAGTTGGCGCGCCCGCCGCATCGCTTCGATGGATTGTTCGGCGCTGTGGTCCTCGAGGGCCTGCTCGAGGATTTCGCCGGACTCGATCGCCCGTTCCACGAGTGCGTGAATGCGTTGGGCCAGGCGTTCGCCACCCGGACCGAGTTCGGTGGACTGAAGCTCGCGGTCATAGCGCAGGGCGGCCGGAAGAATCATCGTCCGCAGCATGCGCAGGGCGCAATCCGTTTCGATCAGCACGCTTTTATGGTAAATGTTCCGGTAAATGTCGTAGCGCGATTTCAGTTCGCGACGTGAAAGCACTCCGTACCGTTCGAAAAGCAGGATGGAAGCCTCGGTCTGCAAGGCCTCCAATGCCCGCGGGGTGCAGGGTTCGTTGGTCAAGCCGCGTCGTTGCGCCTCCTGGCTCCATTCGTCGGCGTAGTTGTCGCCATCGAACAGGATGCGCTTGTGGCGTCGCACAATCTCGCGCAGGGTGGCCTGCAACGCGTCATTGAAATTCTTGCCCTGGCGGATGCGCTTTTCGATGGAGGTGCACAGACGATCGATTCCATGGGCAACGACGGTGTTCATCGCTACGTTGGGACCGGCACAACTCTGGTTGGCGCCCACGGCCCGGAATTCGAACTTGTTGCCGGTGAAGGCCAGCGGAGAGGTGCGGTTGCGGTCGGTCACATCGCGTGGGAGCGGCGGGATGCAGGAGACGCCCAGCTTGATGGTGCCGGCGGCTTTGCTGGAACGCGCACCGCCCTTCTCGATCTGGGTGACGAGGTCGGCTAGCTGTTCCCCGAGAAAGATCGACATGATGCACGGAGGCGCTTCATGTCCGCCCAGTCGCTGATCGTTGCCGGCGCTGGCCACCGTGGCGCGCAGCAGGTCGGCATGTTCGTCTACGCCCAGCATGATGGCACAGATCAGGGCAATGAACTTGGCGTTGTCGTGGGGCGTATTCCCGGGGGTCAGCCAGTTTTTGCCGTCGGGCCCGTCAAAAGACCAATTGTTGTGCTTGCCGGATCCGTTCAACCCCGCAAAGGGTTTTTCGTGCAGCAGGCAGACAAAATGGTGACGCACCGCCACCTCCTGCAGGACCAGCATCGTCAGCATGTTGTGATCGACCGCCAGATTCTGTTCTTCGAAAACCGGTGCGATTTCGAACTGCGACGGGGCGGCCTCGTTGTGGCGCATTTTTGCGGGAACTCCCAGTTTCCACAGTTCGGCGTCGACTTCGGCCATGAAAGCCAGCACCCGGGGCTTTACATGCCCGAAGTAATGGTCCTCCATCTGTTGGTGACGTGGCGGAGGGCATCCGAACAAGGTGCGTCCGGCGTATTGGAGGTCGGGTCGGCGACGAAACATCTCCAGGTCCACCAGGAAATATTCCTGCTCGGCGCCCAGTGTCGCGATGACGCGCTGCTCTCCTTCGATGCCAAACAGGCGTGCCATGCGGGTGACCTGTTCGGCCAGCGCATGCTGAGAGCGCAGCAAGGGGGTTTTCTTGTCGAGCGCTTCGCCGTGGTAACCGCAGAAGATGGTCGGGATGTACAGGACACAAACTCCGGCCGTTTCCTTGACGAAGGCCGGGCTGGTGGGGTCCCAGGCCGTGTAGCCGCGTGCCTCGAACGTTGCGCGCAATCCTCCCGAAGGGAAGCTCGACGCATCCGGTTCCCCCTGCGTCAATTCCCGGCCCGAAAAACGCGCCAACGCGCCTCCTTCGCCGTCCGGACAGAAAAAGGACTCGTGCTTTTCCGCCGTGGTGCCGCTCAAGGGCAGGAACCAGTGGGTGAAGTGCGTGGCCCCTTTTTCCAGCGCCCAGGTTTTCATGGCGTCGGCCACCTCGTCGGCGATGGAGGCGTCGATCGGCTTGCCCTTCACCAGCGTGGCGGAAAGCGCCTGGAACGCGCGCTCGGAAAGGTAGTTGCGCATCGTCTTGAAATTGAAGACGTTGACCCCGAACGTTTCGGGAGCCACCTCCGTGGGGGTGGATTGGCCAAGGATCGGAACCATGGGTACCCTGTTGCCTTTCTATGCGCGGGAACGCGCGGCGCGCCTCATTTCAATGGGGCGTCCAGCTTGCCGAGCATGCGCTCCATGCGGCGTCCATATTCGACGTAGTTCGCGAAGCGGAGGTCATCGGTTGAACGCACATCGCGGTCGTGCGCCACCACGGCAAGGTGCGGCTCGATCGAAATGCCGCCGTCATAGCCGCGCTTGACGAGGTCCGCGCAAATCTTTTCCACGTCGCCATTTCCCTCGCCCGGGAAGCAATAGCGCGTTTTGCCCTCGACCATCTTGCCGTCCTTAATGTGGACGTAAACCACATGATCGCGGACATGCGAGTAAAACTCCCAGGAGGACTGGTAGGGATAGGGTGCGGGCTGGGTGCGGTCGAATGTGAAGACGGGGTTGCCGGTGTCGAACACCAGTTTCAGCCCGGGAACCCTTTCGATCAGCCGCAACGAGAAGCGCCACCCCAATCCGCCGTAATTCATGCAGTTCTCGTGGACCGGCTGAATGCCTGCGTCGAGAAACAAGGCGGTCAGCTCGCGCAAACGCGTCACCCGTCGATCCTCCATCTGATCGTTGAGCGGTCGATCGGCAAAGGGGGGGTAGCTCATGATGCGGATCAGCTTGACCCCCAGGCGTTGCATGCGCGGAATCGCGCGGTGGGTCTGTTCCAGGTCCTGGTCGAAAGACTTGCGAAGGTCCTTGGCCCAGTTGGCGATGGCGGACCCGAAACAATTGATCTTCACCCCGGAATTTTCCAGTTTTTCGCAGACCGTCTCAAAGGCCCGGTCCGAAAGATCGTGAATGTTTATGCCGTCGATGTTGCGGCTTTCGATGAATTTCCAGCCAAGTTCCTTGGTGGCCTTGATCTGCCCGTCGATGCCGGTGGCGGCTTCGTCGGCGAAACCGGTTAAGTACATATCATGCTCCCGTCAGGGTTTGAGGTTGAACGAATTGCTCAGGTCGGCGTCGGGTTTGGATTTGTCGTCCGTTACCTTTTTTTCGAACCGCGATTCACGGATCAGTTTTTGCAGCAGCTTCTCGTAGCGGGCGGAGTCCATCGGCAGATCGATCGTCTCGTTGTCGATGGACGACAGCACCATGGCATTGCCAAGCTCCACGGAACGAATTCCTTCCGGTCCCGGCGCAATGACTTCTTCTCCGTCGAGAATGGCTTTGGCAAAATTGTCCAGGATGTCGGTATGCAAGCCCGTACCGCCGCTTGCCGGTGGCGGAACGTCGATTTCCCAGACGCCCGGTTTCCCGAACGCGGAGGTCGATTCGCGGTTGAATTTCGACATCGGCACCTCGTTGCGGCTGAAGTGGATTTTGGAATTTTCGATCACGATTCGTCCGCGCTCGCCGCAGATTTCAAGGCGGTTCGTCCCGGGGGCCTCGCCTGTGCTGGTCACGAATACGCCCGTGGCGCCGTTTTCGTACTCGAAATAGGCCGTGACCTCATCTTCGACTTCGATGTCATGCCACTTGCCGAATCCGCAGGATGCGCGCACTCGGCGCGGCATGCCGCAAATCCACTGCAGCAGGTCGAGATTGTGCGGGCACTGGTTCAGCAGTACCCCGCCGCCTTCCCCCTTCCAGGTGGCGCGCCAGCCGCCGCCGTCATAGTAGCGCTGCGAACGGAACCAGTTGGTGATAATCCAATTGACGCGGGTGAGTTCGCCCAGCTCTCCGTTTGCGATCAGTTCCCGCACCTTGCGGTAATGGGGTACGGCGCGTTGGTTGAACATGATCGCAAAGACTTTGGTCTGGTCCTTGTAGGCGGCCAGCAGGCGTTCGCAATCGGCTTTATGCACGGAAATGGGTTTTTCGGAGAGCAAATGCAGCCCGTTCTCCAGGGCGTCAATGCCGATGGTAGTGTGGGCGTAATGCGGGGTGGCTACCAGGACCGCGTCCACCAGGCCGCTTCGGATCAGTTCGGCGCTTTTCCCGAACCGGGGCACTTCTTCCGGGAACGCCTCCATGCGCGCCGGATCGATGTCGCATACCGCCGTCAGGCGCAACCGTTCCACCTTGCCGGCCAGCACGTTGCGTGCATGCGAACTGCCCATTCCACCAACACCAATGACACCAAGTCTGACTTCCTTCATCATGCTCCTTAAGAACGTTGTAAACGGATGAATAAAAATCACCTTACGCTCTTTCACGAGGCATTTCAAGTCGGCGATACCTGGAACTGAAAACTGGTGACGCTTCCAGGGAAAGAGTGGCGGGGGAGGGGGGGGGACAAAGTGTCTGTACCGATATGCTTTTTATGCGTGGGTTGGTTGAAGATCGAGGGGGCGCAAGTTTTTCCGTTTCGTCGCATTACGTCAAAAATGGTAGGCCCTTCCGCGCCGCGCACGGGTCTCCCGCGCGAACCTTGGACATTGGGTATTGGGCTGTTGGATATTGGGACTTGCCCCGCCTGCGTTTCCGCGCAGGCCCGAACGAATTTTTATCCCGAGGAGGCGAAGGCGCAGAGACAAAAATCAAAACTTCCTGCGATGGAGTCCGATTCCATTCCGACTTCTCCGGACTCTTGGATTTCCTCCGGCATCCGGCACCGCGAAGACTCCGATCCCGATAGCGACCCCGACCCCGGTTCGGCTGCGTCAACGCCCTGTCAACCATCATGATGTAGATGCGTTTGCCCTGTGCCCGGAGCGTTCGACGATCACGGCCCCGAGGAAGAATGCCAGCATCAGAACGCCGGGCAACCCCCAGGGCAGTTCCCCCCACCGGTTGAATGGCGTATTGGGATGGGCGGCAGGAAGCGGGACCTCGTCCACGAGGAACCCCGGTGTTCCCGAGCCGGTGCCGTCACCCAGTCGCCGCGCGATCCGCCCCGTCGGCAGGATGACGGCTGAAACGCCCCGGTTGGCGCAGCGGACCATGGGCACGCCGTTCTCGACGCAGCGCAGGACGGCCTGGGCCAGGTGCTGCTCGGATTGATGCGAGCCGTCGAACCAGGCATCGTTGGTCAGGTTCACCAGCAGGGAAGCCCCCTTGGCCACGGCACGCCGGGCGAGGTAGGGCATGGCGTCCTCGAAGCAAATCAGCGGCGACAGCCACAGGCCCCGTCCGGCGTCAGCCGTTTTCAAGGGCATCAGGGTGCTTTGGCGGCCGGGGCTGCAACTGAAGCCAATGGGAGAAAGATGCGCGAGCCGTGGGAAAAGAACATCGCCGGGAATGTATTCGCCAAAGGGGACCAGATGCTGCTTGTGGTAAACGGACTCTATCGCGCCGCGCGGATTGAACAGAAAGGCTCCGTTGTAAAAACGCGCTTTGCGTCCCCCGTTGTCGTCGGCGATGGTTTCGATGAACATGCCGCCCGCCAACAGGGGCGCGCGCGCGATCCTGACCGCTTCGGCCACCAGGCCCCGTGTATCCTCGTCATGGGGCAGGGCTCCCGGCAAGGCGGTTTCTGGCCAGACCACCAGATGGGGCCGACCGGCGGACGCCAATTCCGTAAAGGCTAGCATCTGCTCGATGAATTCCGCCGACTCGTTCCCGCGGCGTTCGAAAAAGGACGGGGCGTCGGGATGGATGACAGCAATGCGGCTGCGCGGCATGGCTTCAAATGATCGACGATGGGCGCGGATGCGGTCCATGCCCCAAACCCAGGCCGCCAACGCGAGCAGCATGGCCAGCATCAGTTCGGACGACCGCGGCAGAAATTGCTTGCGTGGGGGGGGGGGGGCCGCCGGACGGCGGATACTTCTCAAATCCCGGGCGATACGTTCCACCAGGGAAGCGATCCCGCCATTGACGGCCACAATCAGGAAGGAAACCGCGGTCGTGCCCCCAAACGAAGCGCATTGAATCAAGGCCAGGTTGCGATATTGGCTGACGGCCAGGTTGTTCCAGGAAAATCCGGTGAAGAGCACGCCGCGCAGATATTCCGTGCCGGTCCACAGCAGGGGGTGCAGCAACAGCGTCGCCAAGATCCGGACAAAGGGGCGGGATTCGATCCGGGCATTGCGCCACAGCCAGGCCACCGCCATGCCGAAGAGTCCGCTGTACAATGCGCAGTAAGCCGCCAGTGCGCCATGCCCCAGCAACACCAGGATCAGCGGCCCGCCGTTGTCAACCAGTCGCCAGAGCCAGGACAAGCTTCCCATCCAGAAAACCATCCCCGCCAGCCAACCCAGCCGGAAGCCGCGTCGCGGGGTGATGTCGCGCAGCGCCAGCAGCAGCGGGGCAAGGGCAAACCAAGCGGCGTCAGCCTGTCCCAACGGGGGAAAGGACGCGAACAACAGCAGCCCGGTGGCTGCCGCCGCGGCCGGACGGAAGATTTTTATGCCGATCAGGACAGGCATGCCCCAATGTCCCTCCTCGTCAGGCGTTCTTGCCACAGCATTTCTTGAATTTTTTGCCGCTGCCGCAGGGACAGGGATCGTTGCGTCCGACTTTGGGGACTTCGCGGGTATGGGGATGGTGCAACGCCTCCTCCGGCATCAGTTCGGCGACGGCCTGGTCGAAGTCGTGTTGCCGTGCACCGGTTTGGCCGGCGGTGTCACCAGCCCCCTGCCGGGGGGCGACGGATTGCCTCGGTCCCAGCATGTTGACTTCGCTGTGCACCAGTTGCTGTCGTCCCGAGCCTGGGCCGGTGCGCATCAAGCGGCGCAGGTTCTCCAGCGAGGTGGAAGCCCTGAAGACCGCCTGGGCGATTTCGCTTTTGATGTTACCCATCAACTCCTCGAACATGCCGAAGGCTTCGCGTTTGTATTCCACCAGGGGGTCCCGCTGGCCATAGGCGCGCAGGCCCACATCGTGGCGCAATTCGTCCATGGAACGCAGGTATTCCTGCCACTGGGTGTCGATCGCGTGCAGCACGACCTGACGCTCCATGATCGGCAGCACCTGGGAATCTTCGAGACCGCACTTGAGCTCATAAGCCTCGGCTACCCTGGAATACAGTAAATTCCCGGCTTCCTCGGGTTGGCCGGCCAGCGGTTTCAAGTCCTCTTCTCCCACGGCGATCGGGAAGGACAACTGGATCCATTCGACCAGCTCCGCCGGCCGCGAATCCTTGGGGGATGCCATCAGGTTGTCGCACTGCATCCGGATCAGATCGTTGACGATGTCCAGAATGTGATCGCGGACTTCCCGTCCGTCGGAACGCACGATTTGCCCGCGGAAGGCATAGACCACTTCGCGCTGCTTGTTCATGACGTCGTCGTATTCGAGCGTGCGCTTGCGGATGGCGAAATTCTGCTGTTCGACGCGGCGCTGCGCCGTTTCGACCGAACGGTTGAGCCAGCGATGCTCCAGGGCTTCCCCTTCCTGCATGCCCAGCCGGCTCATAATCCCGGAGATGCGCTCGGAGCCGAAGAGGCGCATCAGGTCGTCCTCGAGCGAAATGTAGAAGCGGGACGAGCCGGGATCGCCCTGGCGGGCGCAGCGTCCGCGCAACTGGCGGTCGATTCGCCTCGATTCGTGGCGTTCGGAGCCGATCACATGCAATCCACAGGGACGTTCCAGCAGGAGTTGGCGCAGGGTCTTGCCGTCTTTTTGCCGGTCGTCCAGCGATTGCCGCGACTTGATGGTCTGGTCGTCCAACCAGACCACTCCGGGGCCCAGCTTGATATCCGTGCCGCGTCCGGCCATGTTGGTGGCGATGGTAACGGCGCCCGGTTGTCCGGCCAGGGACACGATCTCGGCTTCACGGGCGTGGTTCTTGGCATTCAGCACGTTGTGGGGGATGTGCGCCATGCGTAGCATGCGGCTGAGAATTTCGGAGGTGTCCACGTTGACCGTGCCCAGCAGCACCGGTTGGCCATGGTCATGGCGTGTCTTGACCTCGTCGATCACGGCCTTGTATTTTTCTCGCTGAGTTTTGAAGATCAGGTCGTTTTCGTCCACCCGTCGCACGGGACGATTGGTGGGAATCGGCACCACGTCCAGCTTGTAGATGTCGTTGAACTCGGACGCCTCGGTTTCCGCCGTGCCGGTCATGCCCGCCAGTTTGCTGTACATGCGGAAATAATTCTGGATCGTAATGGTGGCGAGGGTCTGGGTTTCGCGCTCGATCTGCACACCTTCCTTGGCTTCGATGGCCTGGTGCAGCCCGTCGCTCCAGCGGCGACCGGGCATGATGCGTCCGGTGAATTCGTCCACGATCATCACGTGGTTTTCCTGGACTACATACTCGACGTCGCGTTCGTAGAGGCAATAGGCGCGCAGCAACTGGTCGACGTTTTGCACGCGTTCGCTGCGCGTCATGAAATCGGCCTGGATTTCTCGGCGGCGCTCGGCGCGATCGGTCTCGGTCAAATTCTTGTCGCCCTCCAGCGCCGACATGGCCCCCACCAGGTCCGGCAAAACGAACATTTCGGGATCGTCGGGGTTCAACAGTTCACAGCCGCGGTCGGTCAGGGAGACCTCGCGACTGCGTTCGTCGATCGTGAACAGCAACTGCTCCAGCAGTTCGCGTCCCTCCTCCTTGCGCATTTCGGTCAGCATCATGCTTTCGACCTGTTCGTGCAGTTTGCGTACGGCGGGATTTTCCAACAAATGAAGCAGTTGCTTGTGCTTGGGCATGCCATGGTAAACCTGGTACAGCTTGCGCATCGTACGGTCGTTGTCGTTTTCTTCCATCGCGGCCTTGATTTCATGGACGAGACCGTTGCAAAGGTCCCGCTGGCGCTGTACCAGGCGCTCGATTCTTGGCTTGAGGGTGTCGTACTGGTGCGAGGACGTGGCGGCGGGACCCGAAATGATCAGCGGCGTGCGTGCTTCGTCGATCAGGATGCTGTCCACTTCGTCAACGATGGCGTAATGATAGCCGCGTTGCACCAGTTGTTCCGGGTCTACGGCCATGCCGTTGTCGCGGAGGTAGTCGAAACCGAACTCGCTGTTGGTGCCGTAGGTGATGTCGCATCCGTATTGCTCCCGACGTTCCACCGGGCTCATGTGGTTCTGAATGCACCCCACCGTCAGCCCCAGGTACTCGAAAACAGCCCCCATCCACTGGCTGTCGCGCAAGGCCAGATAATCGTTGACCGTCACGAGGTGTACGTTGTTGCCGTTGAGCGCATTGAGGTACAAAGGCAGGGTGGCCACGAGGGTCTTGCCTTCGCCGGTCTGCATCTCGGCAATCTTTCCCTGGTGCAGCACGATGCCGCCCAGCAACTGAACGTCAAACGGAACCATGTCCCAGACTAATTCGTGCCCGCAAACATCGCGCGGCGTGCCGCGGAGTCGCCGACAGGCGTTCTTGACCGCGGCGAAGGCTTCGCATAGCAGGTCGTCGAGCGATTCGCCCTGCTTAAGGCGATCGCGAAATTCCGTCGTTTTGGCGCGCAAGGCTTCTTCCGAAAGCTGCTGGTATTGCGCTTCAATTTCATTGATGCGCTTCACCAGCGGTTGCAGCCGTTTCAGGTCGCGCTGTGTTTTTGTGCCGAAAATACGTTGTAAAACATTCATGACAAAAAGTTTTCTGACCGCTCCGAAGAGGGGCGGCGAGGGGGCAATTAATGAAATTCGATTCTATCGCAATCCACGCGGCATTGCCAGTTGCATTTGGCTTGGGTAGAATGCCCTCTTTGTTTGCGTCCACGCGGAGGTTTAACCCATGGCATCCTTTCAGATCGATTTTTCCAGGCCCGCCGGAGCGGTCAAACCGTTGCACGGCATCAACAACAGTCCGGTAACGTTCGGCGACGCATTGCCCGAGCTGCGGGAGGCCGGAATTCCCTTTGTCCGCCTGCACGATTCCGCCGGCCAGTTCGGGGGCACCTATTTCGTGGATGTGCCGAACGTCTTTCCCGATTTCGAGGCCGATCCCGAGGACCCGGCTTCGTACGATTTTGCCTTCACCGATGCCTACCTCAAGGGGTTGACCGCCTCTGGAATGAAAATCTTCTACCGGTTGGGTGTGACGATCGAGAACAATTTTCGTATCAAGGCCTACCGGATCGATCCACCGCGGGATTTCGAGCGCTGGGCGCGGATTTGCGCGGGAATCGTGCGGCACTACAACGAAGGCTGGGCCAACGGGTTCCATTACGGCATCGCCTACTGGGAAATCTGGAACGAGCCCGAGAATCCTCCCATGTGGACCGGAACCCGTGAACAGTATTACGAATTCTATCGCGTAGTCGCCAATTTCTTGAAACGGCGCTTTCCCGACATCAGGGTCGGCGGGTACGCGGGGTGCGGGTTTCATGCCGTCACCCGCGTAGGCCTGAGCGATTTCTATAAGAGCTTTGTGCCGTACTTCAGCGACTTTTTAAAATACATCACGACGCCCGCAACCGCGGCCCCGTTGGATTTCTTCTCCTGGCATCTTTACACGACCGATCCGCACGAGATCGTTCAGCATGCGAACTACGTGGACGCAAGGCTCAAGGAGCATGGGTTGGCACGAACCGAAAACATCTTCGACGAATGGAACTTCGTCGATTGGAACGATCCGGAGCGTTGGGACACCATGAAGGAAATGCCAGGCGCGACCTTTGTGGCTTCGGCCTTCTGCCTGATGCAGAAGTCGCCCATCGACAAGGCAATGTATTACGACGCGCTTCCAACCCGCAGGTATTGCGGCCTGTATGCCTTTCCCAGCCAGAAGGTGACCCGAACCTATTACGCCTTCAAGGCGTTCAACGTACTCTTCCGGCTCGGGACCGCGGTGGCATGCTCGAGTCCCGAGCGGGAGGGACTGTATGTCTGCGCCGCCCGGGACGATTCCGGCCAGGGCGCCGTGCTGCTGGTCAACCGCAACGTCCTGGGGACGCGGGTGGGGTTCGAGGTCATCGGCCTGGACGCGGCCCGACCCTCGGCCAGGGTCCTGGACGGGTCGCGCCTCCTCGAGACGACCGATTGGCCCTGCCGGGACATGGTGTCCCTGCCGCCCCAGTCCGTAGTCCTGATTCGATATTCCTGACCCGTACCAGAGGAGGCCAACGGGAACGGATACGGCATTTCTGAACTCGACTGACGCGCTAAACGCGCAGAGGCGCCGTGGAACGGGTACGTACGGGCCCGAGCAGTCCGGAGGGCAGGATGGGCCAGTTGGAGGCATCCAGGGGTTGGTAGGAACGGTCGACGATGTTGATGTCCTCGAAGCGTTTCCAAGCGACTCCCCGGCGGTCCAGGTCGCGGATGCGGTTGGCGGCCAGGTTGGTGACCTCGATTTCCAGGAGATTGTCGCGGCGGCGAACTCTCCGCAGAACGGTTTTGAATGTCGGGCCGATCAAGGTGTCCACCGGCGCGCCATTGAGCAGCACCCTTGCACTCGCATGCACCGTTCCCAGGTCGAGTTGCAGATCGGGACTCGCGTCCGGAGCGTCAAAGCGGAGAGTGTAGCGCGCGGTGCCGGCAAAACGTTTCGCCTCCTTGCCACGCTTTGTCCAGGATTCCAGGACGGGGGTGGTGTAGCCGGAGGGGCGTGTCGGTCCGCCTGCGATGAATTCGACCCGCCAGGCGCCAACCAGTTCACGCCAGGCCCCCGCGTTGTTTTCATAGCACCATTCCGGAGTCGCTGTCCCCGTCGTCGCGGCGCGGAGGAACAAGGAATCTCCGGGGGAAAGTTGCAAAAACAGGCTGCTTTTCCCGCGGGTGCGGGCGCGTCCGACGGCGCCCGACATGGGGTCCATGATGAGCGCTTCGACAAACGGCCGTGTGAGTTCTACCCAGGCTTCGATGGGAGTCTGGCCCTGGTTGCAAACGAAATAATCGACTCCCCGTTCGTGGCGGCGACGGATATGGAGCAGGGCGGGAATCGAGGCAAGGGGTTCTGCCCGCACTTCCAGTCGCTCCAGTCGCGACGCAAGGTCCCCGCCATGTTCGACCTCGAGGAGGAGACGCGCAAAACGTTCCCTTCTCGCCGCGAGATCGAAAAGCCCCGGTACGTCCGCGGGAAGTGGGTCCAGAAATACCACCTTGGCGCCGCGCCGTGTCAGGTCTACCAGGGTTTCGAGCGTGGCCAGGGGCAGGAAACGGCAGGGAGGCACCAGGATTGCCCGGTAGTTGCCGCCGGGTGCTCCGGGCGGGGGCACTGCGGAGCGTTGGATGTCGAGCAGTTGACGGTCGGATACGTAATCGAACCCGTATCCACGCTGCCACAGGGTGCGAAAGGTCGCGGAGGCGGGGAGCTCGTTCAACCAGTCTCCCTTGATGATCAAGGGCTTGATCCACCGGTCCTCGGCTCGATGGAACAGGTCGTGCATGGGAAAATACACCAGCAGATCGTTGTCGGGAGTTCCGTTCTGTAGCAGTGACTGGCAGCGGGTGACGTATTCGTTGAGTTTGGGGAAGTCGCGCCAGATGGGATTGGCCGGGTTCAACTGCGCCGAAGCGTAGAACAGGTACCCCGGCCATTCGGCGTCCGGCGGCGAATAGGCGGTGCCATGGTAAACGTGCTGGTTGATGCCGGACACGAAGAGATTGTCCACCAGATGCTTCAGCTTGGCCAGCGAGACATGAAAGTGCTCGTCGATCCAGGTGCCGGTCTCGGAGGACACCCGTTGCTTACTCGTGACATGCGCTGCCGAGGAAGCGAATTTCGAGAGCAGCGGCGTGTCGGCGTTCACCTCGCGGAATACTTCGGTCTCGGGAATGTCCGCGGCGGCGTACAGGTCCAGCAGGTTGCCCGGGGAGCCGTGGGCCTGGTTGCGGCTCAGATGGCCCAGACGATGACACCATTCCGTCCAGGG
>CAZIUM010000008.1:0-35139 GCA_964542285.1 uncultured Lentisphaerales bacterium | reverse complement strand
GTACTATGGGTTTCGCGCCAACCGCCGCCGTAGGCCGGCACGGCCTCGTACACGACGCGCCCGAGAAAATCCTGCCGGGTGCTGGACGCCGCGACCCCCGGGTAATCCGGATCGTCACGCATATACCATCCGCCGCGTTCGTACACGGTCTCGTACAACCACCCCTGTGAATTGTAATAGCGGTTGAACTCCCGTTGATGGACCCGGATATCGCCGTTTGCGGTCTTGTAAGTCTCCACCATATCGATACTGCCGTCAACCGCGATGAACGTATTGATGTCATAATCCCCCCAGTCCCAGCGCCACCAGGTTGATCCCCAAAAAGGTGTCCACTCCGTCCATGTTCCTATCCCGGCCTCGTTTCGGTGTTCGATGTGCCGGCCTTCCAGATTATACACATCCTTGGTGACGAGGGGGGCCTGTCCGGGAGCGGAGCGAGTGGTTTCGAGGGTGCGTCCCCAAGCCACCGCGGTGCCGTCGGTCTTCAGTGCGAGGTTGTGACAGGCACCCGCGGCGATCTTCATCACATTGGCCAGGCCTTGCGGCACACTGGACTGTCCTTCCCAATCCGGGCCCCAGGCTACCACGGTACCATTTGACTTTAGCGCCAGGCTATGGAAACCGGCGGAAATTTCTATTACAGGTGAAAATTTACCGGCCCGCCATCAGAACTTGGTGGAACCAGGCTGAAACCCCCGCAGAACAGAGCTGTTACGGTGCCGAAATCTGACGCCTGTTGCCCCCTCCTCTGCTATCTGAATCGCAAAAACCGTCAGCCGGTTCGTTTTCGAGCGTGAACAGAATCACCCGTTCCCCGGTTGTCGTGCTGATATCCGTGTGCAGGGAGATTACGCGCTGCCCGGTGATGGCCTTTACGACGGCATCGAGAAGCGGACGTCCGTTTTCGATCAGTTCGATGCGCACCTCCTTGATCAGCTTTCGTCCTCGGTCCGCATTTTCGGCCTTCGCCAGCTGCAACTCCGCCTTGGTCAGAACGCCCTTGAGGCGAACGACAATCATGTTCTCGACAATAAAGGTCCGGGTTTCCAGCGGGCCACGTCCCATGTACTCTTTTTCGAAATTCATCACGGCCTCACTGATCTGATGCTCGATACGGGTTTCTTTTTTAGAAGGCATGCGCGAAATCCCCAAGGATTGGAACCGGAAGGTCCCCGGTTTTTGAAAAAGAACAGACAACCATTCGAATGCATGTATTTAGCACGTTTCCTCGCTTGGGAAGAGAGAAAAAAGCCGTGGCTAGATGGGATGCGCTTCAAGATCGTGGAAGCGCACCCGGAATTCAGCGTCGAGTTGTCGGTGTTTTGTGTTCCGGCTCCCGGCTTCAACCGAATTTCGCGAAAAAAGGCTCCATGAAAAGACGTGATCCCCACGCGCGAAGGGTTTCCCATGAATTATTGACAGCCAAGCCGGATCGAGGTATCGTGCCCGGTATTGTTCTTTTTACAAATCCTTCAAGGGAGTTGGTCACGTGAGTTTTATGGAACCGCTGCTTGCGCTCCAGGAAGTGGATGCGCAAATCTACGAACTGCGGCAGGAAATCCGGGATATACCGTCTCGTAAATCACAGGAAACGGAACGCATGCGCGAAGCGCAGGAGCGTTTGTCCGCCGCCCAGGCGGAATTACGGGCCTTGCAGACACGCGAGGCCGATTTCGAAATCCAGGTGCAGGCCCTGCGCGAAAAAGTCGAGAAGCTCAAGCAGCAGCAGATGACCCTGAAAAGCAACAAGGAATTCAGGGCCATGGAGGCCGAGATCAACAATTGCCTGCACGAGACGGAAGCCCTTGAAGGCCAGCAAATCATGGCCATGGATGCCGTGATTCCCGCCAAGGCGCGCGTGACGGACTGCGAAGAGAAGCTCAAGAGCGAGCGTCAGGGAATCGAAACGTATGTGAAGGAACTTGACGAACGTCTGGCGGAGGCCCAGGAGCGCCTGAAGGCGTTGGAAGCCGAACGTGCCGAAGCCGCGACCCATGTGGATGCGCGTCAACTGAGTGTATATGACCGTCTGCGCCACTCGCGCCGTCCCACCGTGGTTCGACTGGAGGATGGGGTTTGCAGCGGTTGCCACTTGGCGCAACCGCCTTCGGTGACGCACATGGTTCGTCGGAACAACACTCTCGTGACCTGTCAAATGTGCGGACGTATCCTGTATGGGTGAGATTGGAGCATGACGATGAATTATTCTGGCAAGGGATCTCTGCTGCTGATTGGAATTGGGGGGTATGGCGGGACATACGTCAAGGCCCTGCGGCCCGCCATGGCGGATGGCAAGCTTTCGATCGCCGCGATGGTCGACCCCATGGCCGAGAAGGCGCCCGACTGGCACGAGCTGGCGGGGCTGGGCATCCCGCGCTACGACAGGCTGGAGGATGCGCTGAAGGACGGCCGGCGTGCCGACCTGGTGGTCATTTCCACTCCCATTGCCTTGCATGCCCAGCAATCCCGTGCCGCCTTGGCCGCCGGGATGCCGGTGCTGTGCGAGAAACCGGCTGCCGCCACGTTGAAGGAGGTCGATGCCATGATCGCGGCGGCCCGTGCGGCTCGCATGTCGCTGGCGATCGGCTTTCAATGGTCATACAGTGCCGCCATCCTGGATCTGAAGACCGACCTGATGGCGGGACGCTATGGACGTCCGGTGCGTTTCAAGACCCTTGTGTCCTGGCCGCGCGACAGTTTGTACTACGCGCGCAACCGTTGGGCGGGACGCATCCGGGACGATCGAGGCAACCCGGTCCTGGACAGCCCGGTCAACAACGCCACGGCGCACTACCTGCACAACATGCTTTTTTTGCTGGGGGCTTCCACGGATACCGCCGCGTCCCCGCGGAGCCTGGACGCCAACCTCCTGCGCGCCAATCCGATCGAGAACTACGACGCAGCCTGTCTCAAGGCGATGACGACGGAGGGGGTCGAGGTTTTGTTTTACAGCGCGCATTCCGTCTCCCATCAACTGGGGCCGCGCTTCGAACTGAACTGCGAGGACGCCCTGGTGCGTTTCGACGGCAAATCCATCCAGGCCCTGCGCGGCGACGAAGTGTTGCGCGACTACGGCATGCCGGAAGCCAGTGCCGATCGCAAGCTTTTCTGGAGCCTGGCATCCGCGCGCGGCGAGTCGGTTCCACCGCTGCCCTGCACCATTACGACCGCCCGGCCGCACGCCCTGGTCGTCAATGGTCTTCAGGATGTTGCCGTTCAGGAAGTGCCCCCCGCCAGGATTCGGCGCGACCCACGCGACAATGGCGCCACGCTGACCTGGGTTGATGGACTGTTCGAAGCCATGCGCGGGGCCTATGTCGCCGATCGGCTTCCCGGCGTCGACGAACTCGAGTGGCTGGCGCCATCCCAGACCGTGGACCTATGCAACCATCCCGGGTTCGAATCGGTGTAAAATGCCGTCTACGTTGATCATCGGATTGGACAACGGCACCCAGGGCACCAAGTGCCTGGTGTACGATCCGGAACGCCGCGGCATCCTGGCGCAAGCCTATGCGCCACATGAGCTGATCACGGGCGCTCACGGACGCCGCGAGCAGGAACCGCAAGGGTGGATCGAGGCCGCCGAACGGACCTTGCGAGCCTGCCTCTCGGCGGAAGGCGTCGATCCGCGGCGGGTTGCCGCCATCGGTGTATCGGGACAGCAGCACGGGTGTGTGCCGCTGGATGCCGACGGGAAACCGCTGCGTCCGGCCAAACTGTGGTGCGATACCGAAACCGTCGCGGAATGCGGCCTGATCATCGAGCGGGCCGGAGGCCACCAGGCCGTGATGGCGGCCATCGGCAATCGCTTGGCCGTGGGATTCACCGCCTCCAAGGTCTTGTGGTTGCAACGCAACGCGCCGGAGTTGTATGCCCGCCTGGCGCACATCCTGTTGCCGCATGAGTATCTTAATTTCTGGCTGACCGGGCACTACCGTGCCGAGGCCGGGGATGCCTCGGGCACGGCCTATTTCGACATCCGCAGGCGTTGCTGGTCGACCGAGCTCCTCCGGGCGATCGACCCGCGGCGCGACCTGTCGGCCTGCCTGCCGGAGCTGATCGCGCCGGACGCTCCGCACGGGCGCTTGCGTCCGAAGCTGGCGCAAAGCCTGGGGTTGTCTCCGGAAGTCCTGGTCTCCTCCGGCGGTGGGGACAACATGATGGCCGCCATCGGGACCGGCAATGTGACGCCGGGGGTGGTGACGGTCAGCTTGGGAACCTCCGGCACGGTGTTTGCCTATTCCGACCAGCCGGTGGTCGACGCCGATGACGAGGTGTCCGCCTTCTGCTCCTCCAGCGGCGGTTGGCTGCCGCTGGTCTGCACCATGAACGTGACCGTGGCCACGGAAACCATCCGACGGCTGCTGAATTTGTCGCTACGCGAATTCGACGCGGCGGCGGAAGAGGCGCCGCGCGGCGCAGGCGGTCTCTTGCTGCTGCCCTTTTTCAATGGCGAGCGTACGCCGCCCTGGCCGCGCGCCAGCGCGCTCTTTGCCGGAATGACCACGGAGAACTGCGAGCGTCGCAATGTCTGTCGCGCGGCCATGGAAGGCGCCACTCTGGGACTGCGCTACGGTCTGGAGGCGATGCAGCGCCAGGGGGTGCGCCCCAAGGAAATCCGCCTGGTCGGCGGCGGAGCCAAAAGTCCCCTGTGGCGTCAATTGTCCGCCGAAATCTTTGGAATGCCGGTGGTCTGTCCCGTCGTGGCGGAAGCGCCCGCCATGGGCGCCGTCATCCAGGCCATCTGGTGCCTTGAACGGCATCGCGGAGAAACGGTGGGGATCGAGGCGCTTTGCGAGCGGCACGTGAGCCTTGACGATGCATCGCGAGTGGTTCCTGACAAAAAGGCGGTAGTTTGCTATAATGAAGTTTTTGCCGGGTACCTGCAATTGCAGCAGCATTGCGGCGCCTGGATGGAGTCCCGATCCGCGAGGTGAGCGATGAAACTGGTAGTGGTAGGCGGCGTGGCCGCCGGCATGTCGGCGGCCGCCCGCGCGCGTCGACTCGACGAGAAAGCCGGGATTGTGGTGTTCGAGAAGGGAGCCTTTGTGTCCTTCGCGAACTGTGGACTGCCGTATCACATCGGAGGCGCCATTCCCAAACGCGAATCGCTTTTGCTGCAAACTCCCCGGAGCCTGGCCGAGAGCCTCAACTTGGACGTGCGCTGCGGGGTGGAGGTCATTGCGATCGACCGTTCGGCGCGCAAGGTGACCGCGCGTGAAGCGGCCGGCGGCAAAACCTACGAGGAATCCTACGACAAGCTGGTGCTGGCGCCGGGGGCGGTGCCGCTGCGGCCGCCCCTGCCGGGGATCGAGGATCCGCGTATCATGGTGTTGCGCAATGTCGAGGACATGGACCGGATCAAAAAGGCGGTCGATGATGGCGCCAAGCGCGCCGCGGTGATCGGTGGCGGCTACATCGGAGTCGAGATGGCCGAAAATCTCAAGGAACGTGGCCTGGAGGTGGACCTGATCGAGATGGCTCCGCAATTGATGCCGCCGCTGGACTTCGAAATGGCACGCGACCTCGAACGGCACATGAAGTGGCACGGCGTGCGTCTTCACTTGGGCCTGGCGGCGGCCGCCTTTACCGACACCGGCAAGGGGGTGCGGGTCGAGCTCAAAAACGGCGACATGATCTCCGCCGATTTCGTGGTCATGGCCGCCGGTGTCAAGCCCGATGTCGAGCTGGCGCGCCAGGCCGGCCTGGAAATCGGGGAGCGCGGCGGGATTCGTGTCGATTGGCACATGCGCACCTCCGATCCGGACATTTATGCCGCGGGCGATGCCGTGGAGGTGCAGGACTTTACGTTGGGCAAGGCGGCGCTGATTCCCCTGGCCGGCCCCGCCAACCGCCAGGGCCGCATCGCGGCCGATAATATCTGCGGACGGGATTCCGTCTATACCGCCTCCCAGGGCACGGCGATCGTCAAGGTGTTCGACATGACCGGTGGCGGAACCGGCGCCAACGAGCGCATTCTTCAGCGCGAGGGCATCGAGTACCGCAAGGTGTATCTGCATCCTTCGGGACATGCCGGCTATTATCCCGGCAGCGCGCCCATGCACTTGAAGCTTCTGTTCACACCGGATAAGGGACGGATTCTTGGCGCCCAGGTGGTGGGCTACGACGGAATCGACAAGCGCATCGACGTGCTGGCCACCGCCGTGCGGGCCGGGATGCACGTCAAGGACTTCGAATCCCTGGAACTGGCCTATGCCCCGCCTTACGGTTCGGCCAAGGACCCCGTCAACATGGCCGGGTTCCTGGCGTCCAACCTGTTGGCCGGCGACATCGAGCAGTGGTACGCGGAGGATTATCCCGAAAAGACGGACGGCGCCCTGCTGCTGGATGTGCGCTCGCACCCCGAATACGAATCGTGGCACATTCCGGGTGCCCGCTGCCTGCCGCTGGGCGAGCTGCGCGCCGCCATGCCGGATTTGCCGCGCGACAAGCCCATTCTGCTGTATTGCAAGGTGGGCTTCCGCAGCTACCTGGCCTACCGGGCACTCAAGCAGCAGGGCTTCGAGGTGAAGACCCTTGCCGGCGGCACCATGACCTTCTGCAGTTGGCACGACTCCGGAATCTGTCCCGGTGGTCCCGAACCGGCTTTGCTGCCCTATGCCGAGGAATTCCAGGCCGACACCGCCACGTCCGCGGTGGAGACGGCGGGCGGCCGGACGGTGGAGCTGGACTGCAGCGGACTGCAATGTCCCGGACCCATTCGCCGCCTGTCCGAGACCATCGAGACGCTGGCGGTGGGCGACGAATTGGCGGTCAAGGCCTCGGACCCCGGCTTTGCCGCCGACGGGGCCGCCTGGGCGCATCGTTTCGGGCACGAGGTGCTGGCGGTTGAACAGGAGGGTGCGCTGGTCGTCATGCGGCTTCGCAAGCGCGCGACGGCTGTCGCCGCACCTTCGGGGGCCGCGCCTTCCACATCGGGGACCGGCGCACGACGCAAGACCATGGTGGTGTTTTCGGGCGATCTCGACCGCGTGATGGCGGCCTTGATCATCGCCAACGGCGCGGTCAGCATGGGCAGCGAGGTGGTGATGTTCTTCACCTTCTGGGGCCTCAACGCCCTGCGCAAATCGGCGCCCCAGGCGTCCGGCAAAAACCTGGTGGAACGCATGTTCGGCTGGATGATGCCCAGGGGGGCGCAGGCGCTCAAGCTTTCGCGCATGAACATGCTGGGCGTCGGTACGCTGATGATGCGCCAGGTCATGCGGCAAAAGCGGGTCGACAGCCTGCCGCAGCTGATCGAACAGGCGCGTGCGGGCGGTGTGCGTTTCGTGGCCTGTTCCATGTCGATGGACGTGATGGGACTGCGGCGGGAGGAATTGCTCGACGGCGTCGAGATCGGCGGCGTGGCCACCTTCCTGGGCGAATCCGAGGGCGCCGACCAGTCGCTGTTCATCTGACGAGGGCTTCAGTTGCCGTTTTGGGGGCTTAGGATTCGCATCGAATCGATGGTGACGCGGCCGGATTGCGGAGCGTACAGCAATAGGGTCAACCGGTCCAGGGCAAGGCGCTCGGGCAACGTTCCCCTGTACTCCCAGTCGGTTTGCCGACTTTTGAAGGCCGTTTCCCCGAGAGGGAAAACCGCCGTGTTCTTGCCGGGCTTGAGGAAAAAGGGACGGCTCTCGAAATACTCATCCTTTGCGGAGAGTCCAAGGGCCAGTCGGGCGCCGGAATGCAGGTGGCTTTCCGCCTCGACAACCAAAAACTGCGTCCGAGCCACGGATCGTGGCGCATCGAACGCATACGTGATGGCATTTTTGGCTTTGGCCCCCTTCTCGAAAGCGATGCGCAAGCCGTTCATCCGGCTCAGGGTGGCCGGATCGCCCCAGGTTTCCACGGTCCATCGGTGAGGATCCGCCAGAACATCCAGCTTTTCAACCTCGCCCTCCGGGACAAGGGGATGAAGCGGTGCGTCCGTGTCCCGCAAGGTCACCCGTGTTTGAGTAAGGCGGGCGGTGGATTCCATCCGGTTCGACAAAAAGTACAACACCAGGTTGATGCCCATCCGCACGGCTCCTTCCTGCATTTCGGCGGGGGATAGATCGGTCAGGGATTCCATGATGGGAAACGTGTGCGGGTCGATGTTCAAGCCGTCGCCATAATCGTTGCGGGTGTAAACCACCGCCACACGATCGCCCAACCGGATTCCCTCCAGGTAATCGAGCCGGTACTTGTCGCCGGGAGGGATGGAATAGCCCCGATACCCGTCGCGCAAATCATAGCCCATAAACAGAGCCTCGAAATCGCTGGGCAGACGATCGATCGATTTTCCCGGCAACAAGCGGGCCAGTTCCCGGCGAACCGCGGTGTCGAACCGGTTGTCGTCAAAATGAGTGGAGTCGTCGATCCAGAGGTGCCCGCCTTGATGCAGGTAGCGGCGCAAGCTTTCAATCTCGGCATCGCTGAAAACAAAATTCTGATGCCCGGTAAGATATACGAAGGCAAGATCGTTTAACGCCGGATTGTCGAGTTCCACCGGGCGGGAAGAGGCTGAAAAGGCCATCCCCGAGCGTTGTTCGAGCTGGTGTCCCAAAAAAAGCATGGCGGTGGGACTGCTGTTCCAATCTCCCGCGTACACGGCCATGCCGAGGGAAACGGGCAGGGAAGCGACAGGACGGCCGTTCCCGAGATCGGTGTCGAACGAAGCTCCGGAATCACGCCGTGGCTGAGCCGCCGGCGTTCCCGGGGGAGGAACGGAAGGCCGAGACCGCGAAAGCATGGCGGTGGGTTCGGGAGGCGGCTTGGTCATCCGGGGAACAAACGGCGTTGGACCGAAAGGCGCCGGTGCGTTCGGGCGTTGGGCGGGGACCGTCCGCATGGGCGCGTCCCGCGGCGTCCCGGATGCGTCGGCGTGGACGGGCGCGGGCGTCGGCGTGGCCGCGACGAAGACGTTGTCGCCGGGGATGTTCAGCGCCGGGGCATCCGGTTCCGGGGCGGAAAGGGGTCTTCTGGGGGCGGGCTGCGCCGCCGCCAGGGATACGGGTTCCGCGGGGGCAGGGGAACGGGACGTCTCGCCGACGGGCAGGGAGGGTTGCCGGGTCGCGGCGGAGGGTGTGGCGGACGCGAGGGAAGACTCGGCGGACGTTTTCGGGCGTTGGGCGGGGACCGTCCGCATGGGCGCGTCCCGCGGCGTCCCGGATGCGTCGGCGTGGACGGGCGCGGGCGTCGGCGTGGCCGCGACGAAGACGTTGTCGCCGGGGATGTTCAGCGCCGGGGCATCCGGTTCCGGGGCGGAAAGGGGTCTTCTGGGGGCGGGCTGCGCCGCCGCCAGGGATACGGGTTCCGCGGGGGCAGGGGAACGGGACGTCTCGCCGACGGGCAGGGAGGGTTGCCGGGTCGCGGCGGAGGGTGTGGCGGACGCGAGGGAAGACTCGGCGGACGTTTTCGGGCGTTGGGCGGGGACCGTCCGCATGGGCGCGTCCCGCGGCGGCCCGGATGCGGCGGCGTGGACGGGCGCGGGCGTTGGGGTGGACGGTTCGATTTCCGGCGGATGAAGAAGCTTCGCCTCCGTGACGGTCAAGAATTCGGGGCGGATTGCCGCAAGATCGTTCACCGGGGAAACGAGTTCCGGCGGCGTCGCCGCGGGTTGTCTGGTCATCTGTCCGGATGGCATGATCTCATCCGTGATCCTTTGGACGGGTTCCGAAAACGAATCGCCCTGGGCGCGGGGGGCTTCGACATCCCGCCAAACTTCAGAGACCGCGATTTCCCTGGGCGGCGGCAAAAACTCCACCCCCAGTCGTTGCTCGAGCGATCGAATGCGCACCGCCAGTGCGGGGGCGATCTGCTCCATTTCCACGACTCCGCTTTCCATCAGCAGGTTCACCGCCAACAGGAACAAGAGGCCATGTGCCAGCAAGCTGACCATCAGGTAGGGCAGCAGGTGTGGACCGCGTAGACTTTGCAACAGGCGAAGGATCAGGAGTAGCGCCAGCACCAAAAGCAATAGCGCCAGGAAGATCCGAAATCCGTTCCGCGGCGCGGATCGGGCCGGAGCCATGGGGTCGGCTGCTTGCCGGGGAGGCATTTCCCGCCTCAACATCGGTGGCGATCCCGTTCCTGCCGCCGACATTCTGCGCGATGGGTTGGCAACTTCCCGGATGTGCTTTGTCGGAGACGTTGTATGCCGTCCGATGCTTGGTCGTGTTGGTTGAGGCGCGAGGTCCGCCGTGGAGGGGAATTGCCGTTTCGCTTGCGGCAACAAGCGTTTCCATGGCCATGCGGGAAGCGGCGCCGGGTCGAACAGGGTGCGATCCGCGGCCGCGCCCTGTCCGGGCTGTGGCAGGACGGGGCGAATGCGCGACAAAAAAACACTCGCCGAGCGTTCGATGTTGCGTTTGGGGATACGAACGATGAGGCTTGTTTCCGAAAGCAGCTCAGGATGGCCTGCCGCGCGCTCGGTCCCCTGCTTCGGCGCCCGGTTCAACGGGAGCGTTGCATGCATGTACAGTCCCGCTTCGCGGTTCTCGAACGCAAGGGGGGCGGTTTGCATCTGTCCACCGCTGATCCAGCGCGCTTCCCCCGTGGCCAGGTCGGCCAGCGAGGAATCGCTTTCCATGAACCCGGCGACAAACAGCTCATGGTCTCGCATACGGGGAGGGAAAAGAAGCAGGTCGAATTCGCCCTCGCCCAGAACGTGCAACAGTCCGTATCCCTTCTGGGGGAAACGAACGTTCCAGATTCCCGGTGGCGGGCGGCGCAAATCAAGGGATTGGTGTCCTGGGAGAAGGCGGCACAGGGTGCCATCCGGGCGTTCAATGGTCGGGACGGTTTCGGCGTCGGACGCCATCCAATGCCATCGGGCCGAGACCATTGAATCGTCCAGCAGGGTGTTCGCTACCCTTGCGTTCGACGTCGTGGGCGTCATTAACCACCGCGTTACCTGCAGCGGTCTGTCCAGCATGCGGGCCGCGTTGGCAAACGCTTCCGACAGGCTCGCGGCATCCGGGCAGTAATGAAACCGGCCGCCTGTTTCCTTTGCCATTCGTTCCAAGGTATCCCGGTCAACCTTGGGCGAGAGGCCGATGGTGTGAATCGGCCAGCCGGCAAGTTGAAAAAGACGATGTCCTTCGGCATAGGCGCCCGGGCTGTTGTAGCCGTCGGAAAGAAACACGACGACTTTTCGGCGCGATGGGCTTTTCGCCAGGGTGCGGAGCGCAAACGCCAGCGCGCGATCCATGTTGGTGCGGCCCGCGCTTCGAAGTTGTCGTGCCAGGAGATCGAGATCGCCCAGCTCTTCGGGCGGGGTGGGGGGTTGAAGCAACCGGGGAAACCGGGAAAAGGCGACCACGCACAGCGAATGGATGGAGCCAAGGGCCGAGGCATCTTCATGGAACGACGGAATGGCCTTGATGCGCAGTCCTTCGGGATCGGAATCCCGCATGCTGAAGGAATCGTCGACAACTACGGCTACGTCTACCGGATGTCCGATGCGGGCGGGAAGGCGCGAAGGCAGCGGGATGGTTTGCTCGGGGCGTCCCGGTATGCGAATCCGCAGCATCGGTTCGGAGGTCGGGGAAGGTCGTTGTCCGCGCAAGAGTAAAACCGTGGCTTCCTTGTCCGTCGAGGACACGATCGTTTGAAAAGCCGGCTCGGGGGGAGCCCCGTCGGGGGCGTCATCGAGAAGGACGGCGGCTGTTTCCGTCGGCAACAGGGGCGGGGTGATCTCGATGAACCATGCGGCATCGCCGGTCTCGTGCGGCAGCAAGCGTACGGTTCCAGCTTGGACCAAAGGAGTGAGGAGACCCAGGCACGGCGGCAGAATCAATGCGAGCGCCAGTCCCTTTCGTGCCATTTTTCGAGAACGGCGCGCGGGTTGTTCAGCCTCTCGCGCCGTTTCGTGGCGAGAAAGACAGGAGCGGCCAGGGCGGGCGGGCGTGCTCATGTGTTCATTCTTCGGTCTGGAACGTAGCCACGGCAATGTTTGAAACTTTCAATTTCTTGCAAAGATTCAGCACGCTTACAAAGTAAAGGTGTTCCGTGCGGCGATCACAGCGGATGATCACCGGGAGGTCTTCTTTCAGTTCAATGGCCTCGCGCAACAGGTTTTCCAGTTCCGAAAGCGACAGGATGCGTTCGTTGACGACCAACAGGCCGGCCTCGCGGACATTGATGACGATTTGACTGCGCGCCACGGCGCGCTCCTCGCCCTCGGTTGCATCGGCCAGGCGGACATTCAGATCCTTCTCGGCCTCGTAGAACGTCGTCGCCACCAGGAAGAAAATCAGCAACAGGAACACGATGTCAATCAGCGGAGCGACTCTCAACCCGTGTGTTTCGCCACCCTGGATCAAGGCCTTCATTCGCGGCGCATTCCCTTCCCTGCGCGCAGGGATTGCGCATAGGCAAGGCAATCCTCCTCGACGATCCGCACCCAGTTTTCGGCCCGTGCGCGGAAATAATGGAACAGGATAATCGCGGGCACGGCCACGCACAGACCGAACGCGGTCGTCAGCAACGCTTCGCCGATTCCCTCGGCCAGCAATTCGGCTTTCCCCAGCGCCCCGGCCGAGGCCACCACGTTGAATGCCTTGATCATCCCGGTCACGGTGCCGAGCAGTCCTAGCAACGGGGCGATGTCGGCAATGACGCCCAAGGCCCGGGTTCCGCGGCGCAAATCGTACACCATGCGGGCGCCCACCTCTTCCAGCGTGGCCTCCATTGAATAGCGTTTGGCGGCTTCATGCTGCAAGCATGCCTGCACCATGCGCGCGTAGACCGAGGATCGATTCTCCGTGCAGGCCGCAACGGCTCCGTCAAGATCGTCGTCGGCAATCCGGTCCTCAATGCGCTTGACGAGACGCCGGGGGCGCACGGCGCGGCTTCGCAGGCTTGCCAGTCGTTCGAGGGCCAGGGCCACCATCACGACGGAACTGATCAGGATGGGCCACATGAAAAGGCCACCCTTCTGAAACAGGCTCCACAAGCTGCCATCGGCCAGGAGGGAGTCCGTTGTCGCGGCGGTCAAATCCGCCAGGGATTTCCCTGAGACAATCGGCATTGAAAATGCAGTCATGAGGCGTCACTCTGTTGGGCATCCGGGAAACGGGTATGCAATTCGTTACGGTACTTCTCGACGCGTTCGGCATCGTCCAGGCGTCGGTAACACTCGACCAGCATTCGCAACGCTTTCGGTTTAAGCGTTTCGAATCCATAAACGATATCGACCTTGTGGAATTCCTTTGCGGCCAGACGGGGCTGATTCAACGCGAGACGGCAATATCCGCTTCCCAGGCAAGCTTCCGCGGCTTCGATCCCCGCGGTCATGGCCGGCAAGCGCGCATAGGTTTCCAGGGCGTCCGCATGGGCGCCGGCGGAACGCAAAGCATGCGCCAGTCCCAGGGTGCCCCGCAGCCGGAACGTCTCCTCCGGCGATGCTTTCAAAAGTGCCCGGTAGCGTTCGATCGCATCACGGTGGTTGCCCGCGGCCCGCCGGCATTCCGCCGCGGAAAAACGCGCCGAAACTTTCAGGTCGTCACTTTCGACGTTGTCGAACCAGGCAACGGCGGCGTCGAAATTTTCCAGTTCCCGATGCGCGCATCCCGCGCGATACCCTGCTTCGTCCACCATGGCGCTGTCGGGGAATCCCTTTGCCAGGGCTTCAAAGGCTTCGGCGGCTTCGGCAAATCGTTCCAGTTCCAGGCAACACCATCCAATGCGATAGTGCAGGACATCGCCCGACTCAAACCGTCCGTCTTGCCGAACTTGCAGGTAGTGTTCAAGCGCCGCCGCGTGACGTCCGGACTCCTGTTCGATTTCGCCCAAACGAAAGCGGGCGTCGACCGCCATGGGATGGTCCGGGTAGCTTTCGATCAGGCGGGCGAAGGTTTCCGCCGCGGCCGCGGCGTCGGCGCCCTCTTCCCCGCGGCGCCACCGCAGCCAGGCCAGCTCATAAAGCGCATGCGGAGCAAATGGCGACTCCGGTGCGGCCGCGGCCATCCGTTCGAAATGCTCCGCGGCGGCCGGAGCCACTCCCGCCTGGGCCAGCATCAACGCACGGCGGTAGGTGGCTTCGGGCTTCAATTCGTGCTCCGCAAATCGTTTTAGCCATTGGCCGTATTCCGCCGCTGCTTCCGTGGCATCGCGGGGTTCCAGTATGCGCGCGCGCCAGAACCCCGCTTCGGCCGCACGCGGTCCCTTCCCCCTTGCCAGTTCGGAGAAGCCTTCCAGCGCCGGTTCGATCTTTTGGATGCGGTATTGCGACCATGCCCGCGCGAAGGCGATCTCCTCTTTCAGGGGATCTTCCCCGGAAGGGTCTTCCGCCAGGACGGTCAGGGCCTCCGCATGCCGTTCCAGCGACTGCAGCGCTTGCCCCAGGGTCAGCCTGACATGGGACCGGATGTCCGCCGGAATCTCTCCCTGGGCGAGCAAAGGCGTGAGCCTCGCCACCGCCGCCTCGTATCCGTTTGCCGGGGCGTCGCTTCCGGCGGCGTTCAAATCCAGGAGCGACAGGGATAGCCTGGCCCGCGCGCCGAATGGCGAAGGCGGGGGTCCGGCTCGTGCCGCCGCCGTAAAATGGCGGCGCGCCAGGTCCGGGTCGCCCATTTCCGCGGCCGATTTTCCGGCCAGGAACAGGGCCTCCGCGGCGAGAGCCTTGCCTGAATCCGTCCGTGCCAATTTTTCAAAGGCGCCGCGGGCCTTCGCGAAACGCTTCAGATGAAACCATGACCAGGCCATGTGGTAGTCGCGATCGATCGCAACCTCGGAAGGAACCAAGATCATGGCTTCAAAAGCCTCCAGGGCTTCCGCGTATTGGCCCAGGCGGAATCGATTCATGCCTAGAACGAATCGTGACGATTCCACCAGTTCGTCTTGGGGATATCGATTCAGCAGAAGTTGCGCCCGTTCGATGGCCTTGGCCGGCTGTTCGGCGGCTTCCCATGCCAAGGCGGCCGCATAGAGGGCCCGGGGCGCCAGGGGGTCCCGCGAATGATGCTGTGCCAGGCTGGAGAACCTATCGGCCGCCTGGTCGTGTTTGCCCTGTTGTGAAAGGGCTTCACCCAGGGTGTAGAGGAGCGCCGCATCCAGATCCTGGGGTTCGTACTTGCCGAGCGGTTCCGAGAGCAGTGTCTCGGCCTCGGCGGGTTTGTGCGCGCGCAGCAGGCAGCGCCCCTGCCACAAGCGTGCGTCCCGCCCCAGGTCTGTTTCGGGACCACGCTCCACCACTTCGGCGAACAGCTTCGCGGCGCGCTCGAAGGATTCCGCGCGCACCGCCGCATTGGCCGCGTTAAAACGGTGCAACGCCTGGCGTTCGGGGTCCGTTTCGCGTTGCGCGGCGGCAAGAAACGCGTCAATCGCCTCGGCATGGCGCTCGAGATCGAAAAGCGCCCAGGCCATACCCAGCGCGGCATCTCGTCCCGCGGTCCCGGGGTGCTTTTGAAAGGCCCGATAGGCTTCCAGGGCCTCCGCGTGGCGTCCGATCCGGTAACGGCATTCGGCCGCCTTGAGACCGGCCGCCACGCGCCGTTCGCTTTTCGGATGCTTCGCGAGAAATTCGTCGAAAAGCTTCAGCGCGTCGTCAAAACGATTCGGTTGTCGAAACACGGCCATGGCCAAGCCGAAGCGTGCTTGTTCGACTGCCTCCATGTCGGGGAAGGCATCCATTGCCTGGCGGAAGCCCGTTTCGGCCTGCGCGTACAACTCCGCGCGCAGCAACGCCTCGGCGGCCCAATACCGGGCTGTGGGCGCAAGGTTGTGTTCAGGGAAGCGTTCCGCCAAAATGGCGAACGCCTGCGCGGCTTTTTCGGGCGATTTTTCCGCGTGGAGCTGGCCCGTGCGATAGAGTGCCTGGGGACATTCGGGTGAAGTCGGATGCTGCTCTATCAACCGCTCGAACATGCGCAGGGCCTCCCGCGGAGCGCCGGTCTGGTAATGGCATTCGCCCAAACGAAAGACAACCCGGTCCAGGTGAACGAATTTCGGGTCTTCCTCCAGAATCCGCTTCAGTTCGTCGATCGCCAAGTCGTATTCCTTGCGCACCATCAGTCCCGTGGCAAAATTCAACACGGTTTCCGATGCCGAAACAAACGATACAAACAAGATGGCCGCCAAAACCAGCCGCAATTCGATTCCTGCGCCGCTCCTGAAAAAACGGAAGTTCATCATACCCCTTGCCTGTGATGCCCACGGTGGCGTTCTTGCAACATGTTCTCAGGAACCAGCAAGTATAATGCCATTCCACTTTGACCCTTTCGGCTGAATTGTGATAAACTGCTGGCATTTTACGGGCGCAAGGCTTGAGCCGGCGCCTGGGCCAATGGATGATCCCATGCGTATTCTAGTGACCGGTTCGTCCGGATTCATCGGCATGCATTTGTGCGAGGCGCTGCTGGCGCGCGGGCACGATGTGGCCGGGTTCGACAATTTCAATGCGTACTATGACGTGGAACTCAAGCGCCAGCGGCACGCGCGGCTTGCGGAGCACCGGAATTTCAAGGGGTGCGAGGCGGATTTGTGCGACCGTGACGCCCTGGCGAACTGTTGTCGCGACCACCGACCCGATGTGGTGTGCCATCTGGCGGCGCAGGCCGGCGTGCGCTATTCCCTGACGCACCCCGAAGTTTATGCCGAGTCCAACCTGACCGGATTTCTCAATGTACTCGAGGTCTGTCGGCACCGGTCCATCCGCCGGTTGGTCTACGCCTCAAGCTCAAGCGTCTATGGCGGCAACACCAAGCTGCCCTTCTCAGAAAGCGATCCCGTCGACCATCCCGTCAGCCTGTATGCCGCCACCAAGAAGGCCAACGAACTGATGGCGCACACCTATACGCACCTCTACGGACTGCAGACGATCGGTCTGCGCTTCTTCACGGTGTACGGTCCCTGGGGGCGTCCCGACATGGCGTTGTGGCTGTTCACCCGGGCCATGCTGGCGGGCAAGCCCATCAAGGTGTTCAATCACGGGCGCATGCAGCGCGACTTCACCTACATTGACGACATCATCGCCGGGGTGGTGGCCTGTATCGAAAGCGAGGCGCTGGACCCCTGTGAGATTTTCAACATCGGCAACCATCGCTCGGAACAGTTGATGGACCTGATCGCCATCCTGTCGGAAACCCTGGGGGTCAAGCCGCGGCTGGAAATGCTACCCATGCAACCGGGCGACGTGCCGGCCACCTATGCCGACATCGACCGGATTCGCGCAAAGCTGGGCTTCGAGCCGACCACCCCGATTCGTGTCGGGATCCCACGGTTTGTCGAATGGTATCGAGCGTATCACAACCTGTAGCCGATCTCCCCCTCCCGCCGTGTCCACGCCACACTACAAACAGACGAATCTCGAGGCGCTCGAAGCCGAAAGCATCCACATCCTGCGTGAAGTGGTGGCGGAGTTCGAGCGGCCGGTTATGCTCTATTCGATTGGTAAGGATTCGTCGGTGATGGTGCACCTGGCGCGCAAGGCCTTTCATCCCGCGCCCCTGCCGTTTCCGCTGCTGCATGTCGACACCACCTACAAGTTCCCTGAAATGATTGCGTTTCGCGACCGGTTCTGCCGCGAAATCGGTGCCGAGTTGATCGTGCACATTAACCGCGATGCGCTGGCGCGCGGCGTCAATCCCTGGGATGACGGCACCGTTGCCTGCTGCGGCGCGCTGAAGACCCGCGCGTTGCTCGAGGCGCTGCGCGCGGGGAGGTACGATGCCGCATTCGGCGGCGCGCGCAGGGACGAGGAAAAATCGCGCGCCAAGGAGCGGATTTTCTCGTTTCGCGACCGCCACGGACAGTGGGATCCGCGCAATCAGCGACCCGAACTGTGGAATCTGTACAATGCCCGGGTGCGTCCCAGCGAGTCGATCCGGGTGTTTCCCCTGTCGAACTGGACCGAGCTGGACATCTGGCACTACATCCACCTGGAAAACATTCCGGTGGTGCCGATGTATTTTGCCGCGCCGCGCGAGGTGATCGCGCGGGACAATCTGCTGATCCCCGTCATCGATCGCGCGCGGCGGACCCCGGGCGACAAGGTGGAAACGGTCGAGTGCCGCTTTCGAACCCTGGGTTGTTGGCCCTGTACGGGGGCGATCCGCTCCCGGGCGCGCACCGTGCGCGAGATCATCGCCGAAATGATGACCGTGCGTCATTCGGAACGCAGTACGCGCATCATCGACCACGATCAGGACAGTTCGATGGAGCAGAAAAAGCGCGAAGGCTATTTTTAACCCGGAGTCGCTTGCGGACACATCATGAATCGGAAACCAGACCGGAATTTTAACGATGTCGACGTCTTGTTGGACGCCAACCGCGAGTCCGAGCAGTTGCGGTTTACCACTGCCGGCAGCGTCGATGACGGCAAATCGACCTTGATCGGCCGGCTGCTGAGCGATTGCAAGGCCATTTACGAAGACCAGTTAGCGGCCCTGGGCCGGGATTCCCGGCGGCTCAATCGGTCCGAGACCGACCTGGCGTTGCTGACTGACGGGCTCAAGGCCGAGCGCGAGCAGGGCATCACCATCGATGTGGCCTACCGTTACTTTTCCACACCGCGTCGGCGGTTCATCATCGCCGATACCCCGGGGCACGAGCAGTACACCCGCAACATGGTTACCGGCGCCAGCACCGCCAACCTGGCGCTGATCCTGATCGACGCCCGCAAAGGCGTGCTGACACAGTCACGCCGCCATGGGTTTATCGCCGCCCTGCTGGGCCTTCGACACCTGGCGGTCTGCATCAACAAGATGGACCTGGTGGACTACGATCGCCGGGTATTCATGCGCATCCGCGAGGAATATGCCGCCTTCTGCGCCAAGCTTCGCATACCGGACATCGTATACATTCCCATCAGTGCGCTGCGAGGCGACAACGTGGTCGAACGCGGCGCCAGCATGCCCTGGTACGACGGCACGACGCTGCTTTCGCACCTCGAGAATGTCGACATTGGCGGCGACCGCAACCTGATCGATTTTCGCTTTCCCGTGCAGTGCGTCAACCGCCCCCGTTCCGATTTCCGGGGCTATGGGGGCACGGTGGCCTCGGGGGTGGTGCGCGTCGGCGAAGAAGTCATGGTGCGTTCCTCGGGGCGGCGCACGCGGGTCAAGGCGATCGTCGGATACGATGGCGCCCGTTCCGAAGCGTTCGCCGGGCAGGCTACGACCCTGTGCTTCGAGGATGAAATCGACATCGGGCGGGGCGACATGCTTTGCGCCCCCAACAACATGCCGCGCCGGACGCGCACCGCCGAGGCGATGCTGGTCTGGATGAGCGACAAACCGATGCGTATCGCCACGCTGTATCTCGTCAAGCACACGACCCGGCAGACGCGCGCCGTGTTTTCTCACCTGCGCTATCGCGTCGACCCCGACACCCTGCATCGCCAGGAAACCCATGCGCTTGGTCTCAACGAAATCGGACGCGTGACTCTCGAGGCCTTTCAGCCGCTGGACTGGGACCCCTACGGGCAAAACCGCGTCACTGGCGCCTTCATCGTCATCGACCCCGACGACCATGCCACGCTGGGCGCCGGCATGCTGATGGAGCGCCTGGTGCAGTCCGAAACCCCGGCGCAACCCGTTGCAAGAGACATTCGCCGCGAACACAGTCTGGTGACGCCGGCCGAACGTGCGGCGATCGCGGGACAGCGTCCGGTGACCGTCTGGCTGACGGGGCTGAGCGGCGCCGGCAAGTCGACTGTCGCGCGTCGGTTGGAACGCCGCCTGGCCGACCGGGGCCGTCTGGCCTGTGTGCTCGACGGGGACAATATTCGACAAGGGCTCAATCGCGACCTGGGCTTCAGCGAACGCGAACGCGGCGAGAACATCCGGCGCGTGGCCGAGGTGGCGGCCCTTTTTAATGATGCGGGTCTGGTGGTCATCAGCGCCTTCATTTCCCCCTATCGCCAGGACCGCGACATGGCGCGGGAGATCATCGGCCGCGAACGCTTTCTGGAAGTGTTCGTGGATGCACCGCTCGAACTCTGCGAACAACGGGATGTCAAGGGGCTGTACCGACGCGCGCGGTCCGGAGAAATTGCCTCCTTCACGGGCCTGTCGGCGCCCTACGAGCCGCCCGAGACGCCGGCCTTGCGGCTGGAAACCACCACCCTGACGGAAGAACAGGCCGTGGACCGCGTGATGGCGTTGTTGGAAACCGTCCCCGCGATCCAGGGAACCTGAAGAACGGACGCATTCCGGCGCAATTTCGGCCTTGGTGCTTGACTCTTCCGTCATGGGCGAATTATTGTTTTTGGAAACGGTTTTGTTTCGGCCGGGGTTGGCGTTCGTGCCTCCACGCCGTCCAAGAAACGCCCTGGAAAAGGAAAATCATTCATTATGTCGCAAGTCAATCTCTGGATTGTGGGGTCGATCGGCATCGACACCATCACCACGCGTGCCGGTCGCCATGAAAACCTGCTCGGCGGCTCGGTAACCTACGCCTGCGCAGCGGCTTCGTTCTTCGGGCCTACCGGCGCGGTCGGGGTGGTGGGGGACGATTTTCCCGAAAGCTTCATGGCACGATACCGCAAATTCGGGATCGATCTGCAAGGATTGCAACAACGTTCTGGCGCGACGTTTCATTGGGAAGGAGTCTATGATGACGACATGATTCATCGTCGGACCCTGGAAACCCGCCTGGGCGTGTTCGAAACCTTTAAGCCCGAGTTGCCCGAGGCTTATCGCGAGACCCCTTATGTTCTTTTGGGGAACATCGGGCCCGAGCTTCAATTGCATGTGCTGGATCAGGCCCGGGGTGCGCGGTTTGTGGCCACCGATACCATGGATTTGTGGATTTCCACGGCACGTCCGGCCCTGCTGGAGGTGCTGGCGCGGACGACGCTGCTGACGGTGAACGATGACGAGGCGCGGCTGCTGACGGGACGCTACAATTTACGGGATTGCGCCGAGGCCTTGCGCGACATGGGCCCGCGTTATGTTGTTATCAAAAAAGGAGAACACGGCGCGCTGCTTTTCGCGCCCGAGGGCATCGCGATCGTTCCCGCCTATCCGGTGCATGCATTGCACGATCCCACCGGAGCCGGCGATTGCTATGCCGGAGCCTTCATGGGCTACCTGGCCGGCTCCGGGCGCGATGACACGGCGACCTTGCGCCGCGCCCTGGGCTACGGCAGCGTGGTCGCGGCCTACGGCGTCGAGGATTTCAGCATTGGCCGCCTGGAAACCCTGACCATGGAGCAGATCGAATCACGGCGCATAGAGTTGGATGCCATGATCAACTGAGGGCCCTTTCCAGGGTTGTGGCCAGGGTTTCGAGGGCAAAGGGTTTCGAAAGAAAACAATCCGATGCGCTCAGTGCGCCATGACGGGTTACGACATCGGAGGTGTAGCCTGACATGAAGATACGGGACAGTCCGGGAATTCGCTCTTCCAGTTGGCGGGCCAGGTCTTGTCCGTTCATTTCCGGCATCGCCAGGTCGGTCATCAACAAATCGATCGGTGTCTCGGGTTGCTCGGCCAGTCGCAGGGCCCTGGCAGGGGATGTCGTACCCAGGACTCGGTGCCCTAGTTGCCGCAGCATGGATTGGCAGACCTTGAGCATGGCTTCATCGTCTTCGACCACCAGGATGGTGGCACCGGTCCGGCGATGCTGTCGCGGGGTGTTCGGGTGGGGTGGACCGGCAACAAAAGGGGGCGAACCGTGGCGCGGCAGGAAAATTTTGAAGGTCGCCCCCTGTTTCGGTTCGCTGTATACATGAAGGAACCCCCCGTTCTGCATGACGATTCCGTACACCGTTGCCAGTCCCAATCCGGAATTGGTGCCCCCCTGGTGCGTAGTGTAGAAAGGTTCGAACAGGTGCTCGCGCGTTTCCCGATCGAGACCATGCCCGGTATCGCTGACGGCCAGCATGACGTAATCGCCCGGGTGCGCCTCAAGATGGACGGTCTGGTATGCCGGGTCATAGGTGAAATTATCGGTTTCGATGTGAATTTTGCCGGTTTCGGGAATGGCATCGCGTGCATTCGTGCAGAGATTGGTGACGATCTGCAGCAACTGGGACGGGTCAACGTTCACCGGCCAGAGATCGGAAGCCGCCCGCAAGGTCAGGTTGATGCGTTCTCCGACCATCCTGCGCAACAGGTTCATCATGTCGGCCAATTGGTGGTTGAGATTGACGATTTGTGGCGCGGCGTTCTGCTTGCGAGCAAACGTAAGCAGTTGCCGGGTGATATCCGACGATCGTTGCGCGGCCTTGACAATTTCCTCTAGAAATTCGTCGGCCGCGTTTCCGGCGGGAAGACTTGCCATGGCCAGCTCGGCGTTGCCGATGATGACCCCCAGCATGTTGTTGAAATCGTGGGAGATGCCCCCGGCCAGACGACCGATCGACTCCAGTTTGTGGGTCTGGGCCAGTTGGTTCCGCAACCGGGCCTCTCTTCTCGCCGTCTCCAGTCCCCGGCTCAATTGCACCCGCAAGTCTTTGTTAACCTTTTCCAACTGCTGCATTTTCTGGGATAGCTTGCGTGCCAGCGTGATGTTGTGTTGCCGCAAAAAATCGAAACAGTCGTGCAACTCGTCTTCAACGAGAGGGTTCGAAGTGGTCGACGACGACTCCTGGCCCGGCTCCTTCACTTCCAGGTACTTCTGTAAAATGGGCTGGAGTTCTTCGGGAAGCATCGGCTTCAACAGGAACCGGTCGGCTCCGAGGCTGAGCGCGAACTGTTTGTCGCATTCGTCGGTGTAGGTGGCGGTGTAGAAAAGGAAGGGAATGCTTTGCAGTTGCGGGTCTCGTTTCCAGGCGCGGCAAAGGGCAAACCCGTCCATTTCCGGCATTAGGATGTCCGATACGATCAAATCCGGCGGGATTCGACGCGCAAGGTCCAACGCTCGTCTGCCGTTTCGCGCCACATAGACCCGGACGTTCAATCCATGCAGCAACGAACGCAGCAGGTAGAGGTTCTGCTGCTGGTCGTCAACAATCAGCACACGTTTCGTTTTCATCGGGGGCACTTTCCGTCCGCGGGCAGGAAATGCTCGATTCCCATGGGGAACGTATCGGGATTGATCGGTTTTTCCAAGTAGCCCGTGAAGCCGGCCGCCAACGTTTTTTCACGATCGCCCGGCATGGCGTAGGAGGTTACGGCGACAATTGGAATCCGTTGCAACTCGGGAGTGTCGCTCAGCCGGCGCGCGATGGCGTACCCGTCCATTTCTGGCAATTGGATGTCCAGCACGATGACGGCGGGAGGCATGTCGCGGGCCAGGGCAATCCCTTCCGGGCCGTTTCGGGCTATAATTACATGATGACCGCGTCGTTCAAGAAGGTCCGTGACAAGGGAACGGTTCTGTTCCTGGGCTTCAATCACGAGAATGGTTGCGCTCATGGCGTCTCCCGGATGGACAAAGGCAGGGTGACGGTGAAGACGCTGCCCTTGCCGGGGTTGCTTCGGCGAACCAGATCCTCGCTGGCGGCGCGGGATTTGAACTCCCGATAAAGCGGATGCGCTAGCAACCCTGCCGTTACGAGCACGAAACCCAGCCCCTTGCCGAGGGCCCAGCCTTTCAGGTTGGTTGCGCTGAAATTCGGCGCAATCAACAAGCGGTCCGACAAAAGAAACCACAAACCCCCCGCCACCAGATAGGGGACGACAATCTTGAGCACCGAACGAAATACGGGGAAATTCATAAAACCCCCGGGTTGGCGGTCGGAAGTTCATCCGATCACAACACCAAGCCAATTACATGAAAATCTTTATCAGGGGTAAATCAGATTGTCAAATAGAATGCGAAAATCATTTTGATCATTTTGATCATTTTGATTGCCTTCTTTCGTCGTTCCATGTTCAATGCTGGACGTTTGAAGCATGGCGATCCCGCCTGGAGGGATTGTCTCCATGGGAAAGGGTTCCGGTGCGCTGGCTGGTCTATAACATCTTGTTTTTCGTTGTCTATCTGCTGATGACGCCGAAGTTTCTTCTGCGCATGCGTCGTCGGGGAGGATATGGCGCGCATTTCGGACAGCGGTTCGGACGCTACGAAGAGGCATGGCGGCGGCGTTTGCGGCAAGGCGGCGCGCTGTGGATTCATGCGGTCAGCGTGGGGGAGGTGTATGTGGCCGGCCAGTTAATGCGTGCCTTGCGCGCGTTGGAGCCCGAAACGCGTTTTGTTTTCAGCACAACCAGTTCCACCGGCTGGCGCGAGGCGGAGAAGCAGCTTGGCCCCCGGGATGTGTTGATTTACAACCCCCTGGATTTTCCCGGCTGCGTGCGCCGCGCCCTGGATGTCATCCGGCCGCGGGCTTGTCTGCTGGTGGAGACGGAGCTTTGGCCTAATTTTGTTCGACAGTGCCACCGGCGCGGCATTCCGTTGTTCCTGGTCAATGGTCGCATTTCGGACCGGTCCGCGCCGGGCTACCGTATTTTGCGCTATTGGTTCGGGCCGGTGTTGCGCTGTTTTAGCACGATCATGGCACAGTCGGATCTGGATGCGCATCGGCTGTTGGCCGCGGGCGCCGACGCCGATACCGTCGAGGTGACGGGCAGCTTCAAGTTCGATGTCGCCCAGCGTCAACCCGGCCAGGAAAAGACGGCCAAAGCGTTGTTGACGCGTCTCGATCTGGAGGATGGGCGCATGCTGCTGATGGGCGCATCCACCTGGCCCGGCGAGGAGGAGGTCCTGCTGGGCATCTACCGGCGACTGCGTGCGCGGTTCCCGAATCTGCGGCTTTTGCTGGTTCCGCGACATTTCGAACGCGGCAACGAGGTGGCGGCGCGCATCGAGGCGAGCGGGTTGCATGTCTTCCGAAAGAGTCTTCTCGACAAGGGCGAGGTTTCCATCCGGCCTCTGGCCGCGGACGATGTGATGTTGCTCGACACCACCGGAGAGATCATGGGGTACTATCCGCGGGCCACGGTGGTGTTTGTGGGCAAGTCGCTTTGTGCCACGGGCGGACAGAACATGATCGAACCCTGCCTTTGCGGTTGTCCTACAATTGTGGGCCCTCACACGCAGAATTTCCGACCGGTAATGTCGGACCTGCTGGCGGCGGGAGCCATCCTGCAAGTGGCGGGTGCCTCCGAACTGGGTGAGGCCCTTGAGCGTTTGCTGTCCACGCCCGCCGAGCGCGAGGCGCTGGGGAAACGTGCCGCCGCCGCGGTGGCGGCACGTCGGGGAGTGGTGGAGCGCTGCGCCCGCCGCCTCGCAAAGAGTCTGCCGGCGGTCTTGTAGTCACTCGACGATGCGGACGGGCGTCCCACGCGGAACCAGAAGAAAAAGTTCCTCGACATCGGCGTTTCGCATGCGCACGCAGCCGGCACTTGACTGTTTGCCCAGGGTCGATTCGTCCCAGGTGCCGTGAATTCCGTATCCTTTGGCGGGAGGCGTCCGTCCGGTGGCCTCCAACGACATCCAGCGGGTGCCCAGGATGTTCTCCGGGTCTCCAAATGGGACCACCTTGCCGTCCGGACGCCACCATGGAGGTTCGAGGATCTTGTCATCGATGCGAAACGTGCCGGCGGGTGTGCGTCCAAACTCGCCCGTTCCGACCCTGTAGCGTTTGAAAAACCGGCCCTTCATCGTCAATAGAAGATCGTTGGCCTTCTTATCGATCAGAATTTCGAAATTCGGCTTGTCGAGAATGCGCATGCGGTCTCCGATGTGAATACGGTCGGGGTTGGGGATGCTGTTGGCCTGCTCGATCAGCAGGGTCGTAACCCCAAACCGTTTGGCCAGCAATTTAAGGGAATCCCCTGCGCGCACCGCGTAATCGATCTTTTCCGGCATGGATCGTTGGGTGGTGACCAGCTTGACATTGATGGCTCCCAGACGTTCTTCGATTCGTGGGTGTATTGCTTCGGCTTCCGGTCGATCCAGCAGCGCCAGCAAGTTGGTGCGGGCCTCGGGCAGCCGGTCGGCGGCCTCCATCGCCAGGGTGGCATCGAAGCGGCTGAGAACGCCCGGCGGCACATCCTTCGCCACAGGTTCCGGAGTCCCCTGGTTCATCGGGTCCGTGGCCGCCTCCGTCGGGGTCGGCGCGGTTTCTGGGGAAGCGTCCGCGGGTCCTTCCAGGCGCCGTAACAGCAGAATCAGGCCAATGGTGGCCAGCGCCACCACAATCACGACCACCAGCCAGGGACGGTGTGGCGGTCCGCGAAACTCCTCAAGGTCTCTCAGCATCATTCCGGGATCGGGCATTTTTAGACTCCATGCAGGGCAGGTTCAAGGTTCAAGGAGACGATCCTAGAGTACACCCCCGCCGGGCCGTTGGCAAGGGCGGCCACTCCGCATGACGTCAGGCGCGGAAGAGCGCGCCCAGTTTCTTGCCCAGCAACAGGCTGCTGCCCACGATCGTGACGGTCAGGAAGCCCATGGCCCAGACACCCAACGCCGACGCCAGGTAGCGGCCGACCCCGATGAGCTGGAACAGTTCGAAGATGGTCTTGGTGATGGGATAATACTCGATCTTCTGTGCCAGGATCAGGCTGTCGGAAACCTCCAGCATGCTGAAGGCGAAGGCCAGCAACACTCCGGCGATCAGGTTGGCGGCGATCAGCGGCATGGTGATTCGTCGCATGATGGCCAGGGGGGGCGCGCCCAGGTTGGCCGCCGCTTCTTCCAGGGTGACGGAGGTTTGTTGCAGTCCCGCCACGGCGGCGCGCACCATGTAGGGCAGGCGACGGACCGCGTAGGCAACCACCAGAAACAAGGTCGGGTTCGCGCGTACATCCAGCCACTGGGCCAGCGCCGGCGAGGCGCGAATCCATTCGCGATTGCCGAGCCAGTTGCCCACCGAAAGGTATCCAAAGGCCATGACCAGCCCCGGCACGGCCAACGGAACCATGGCCAGGGCATCCAGAACGCCCCGCAAGCGCAGCGAGGAGCGCACCACCACCCAGGCAATTCCAAGACCCAGAAGCAGGTTCAGCGCCACGGCCAGGCTGGAAAATACCAGGCTGTTGCGAATGGCGTTGAGCGTCATGGCGTGTCCCACCGCTTCGACATAGTGGGCCGTGGTGAAAGCCGAAGGCAGCACACTGCGATACCAGGACCCCGGCAGGCTGAAACTGGTCAGGACCACTCCCGCATGGGGGGCCAGGGCGCAGAAAGTGACCAGCAGAAACGGCAAGGCCGCGATCGTTCCCCGTCCGCCGCGCAGGCGTTGCGCGTTGTGGCCCACGACGGCTTTGCCCTGCATGGCGTAGGCACGTCCGCCCAGCAGCAGACGCATGGCCAGGTACAACAGCACGCTGGCGGTCAGCACCACCGTGACCAGCGCATAGGGAAAGGGGCTGGTGCTGATCTCTTTGATTTCGTCATAAATCTGCACCGCGGCACAGCGCGTGTAGTTCAGCATCAAGGGGGTTCCCAGTTCGGTAAAGCTGGCGATAAAAACCAGGGTGCCTCCGGCAAAAAGACCCGGGGCGATCAATGGCAGGGTAATGCGCCGGAAAATGCCCCAGCCCTTGCAGCCCAGATTGGCGGCGGCTTCTTCCATGGCGGGGTCGACATTCGCCAGGGCGGCGCTGACATTGAGATAAACGATCGGATAAAGCGCCAGAGATTGAAGCAGAACCACCCCGGCATAGCGGGAGCGTCCGAGCCAGTCGACAGGCCCCAATCCCAGCATGGTGTTCAAGGACCCATAAGGGCCCAGTATCTGCATGATGCCGATGGCCCCGACAAAGGGTGGCAGGATCAGCGGCACCAGGATGGTGGCGCTGAAGAAGGCCCGTCCTGGAAACTGAAATCGGTGCGCCAGCCAGGCCAGCGGAATGGCAATGCTTGCCGCCAGGAACGTGGTCCCCGCGGCAATCCCCAGGCTGTTGCGCAATCCCTCGGCATAGACCGGGTTGCGAAAGACACTGAGGATGTAATGCCACGTGAAGGCGCCATTTTCAAAACACCCGCCTCCAATCACTTCAAGCAAAGGCCAGACCATCAACGCCCCGAGCACCACGCTCAGCAATAGAAACAGCAACCAGGCTTTTCGGGGACCGGTCATGGGCGTTTCAGGCGGATGCGGCGCACAATGCGGCGGGGCGGACGCGCCGCTTGCGGCAATGGGCGATGGTGAAGCGGATGGCGTCTTCCTGTCGTTCGATGCTTTCGCACAGGTGGCGCTGGACGTTGGCGCGCCGCAGATTATGCAGCGGGTCGGCTACCTTGAAGTAGCGATTGCCTTCGACATAATCGCAATAAAAACGCACGGAAAGCTCGAAGGCGATCGTCCAGACCGATTCCGGCAGGTATTCATGGTCGCCTTCGGTCAGGAATTCGTCGGCATAGCGAAAATATCCCTGGGTCACCGCCTCCAGCAATTCCAGGTTGAGCGCCGCTTTCCGGGGATTCGCCGGTTCTTCTCCCGCCGGGTTGCAGGTGGAACGCACGCAATCGCCGAAATCGTAATGCACCAGGCCCGGCTTGCTGGTGTCGAGGTCGATCATCGCCACGGCTTGACCCGACCGGCGCGAGATCATCACGTTGGCCACCTTGGGGTCGCCATGCACGGGGCGGGTCGGCAAATCGCCGCGTCTCCGCGCGTTTTCCAGTCGCGTGGCGCGTTCGCGACGACGTTCGATGTAGTCCAGCAAGTCGCGGGACAATTCCAGCGCGACGGCACGGGCGGTTCCCTCTTCGGGGGCCAGGGCGCGGTCGAGTTGCGCCAGGTAGCGCGGCGTCTCGTGAAATCCTTCCAGGGTGTCGGCAAGCTGTTCGATCGGAAGGTCGCACAGCAGTTGCTGATAGCGCCCCATGGCCACGCCAACCTGCAGGGCATGCGCGGAATCGCGCACCCTGGTGGGGGCATCCGCGTTCGGCACCAACGTGACCGCGCGCCAGCAGCCGCCGTCGTCGAGAATGTAGTTCTGGCGGTCGTGGGTCGGGATGATGGCGGGAATGTGCCATTCGTCTCCGGCATGAACACGTCGTTCGATGTGATCGCCCAGCACGCGCAGATTGGCCATCACCGCGCGCGGGTCGCGAAAAACATGCCGATTCAGGCGTTGCAGGATAAACTTGTCGTCAGGAGCGGAGGTCGTTACGACGAAGGTGTCGTTGACATTGCCTCCCGGCAGGCGGCGAACGGATACGATGCGACCGCGGGCAAAACGCGGGGCGGCCCAGGAGGGGCCATGCGGTTCTTCGGACGTCATGGGCGATTCAAGCACTTGGGGTTCCATATGGATTGTGTTCGTGTGACCGGTACGGACCTGAGCTTCATGCCGTCGTTCAAGGAGTTCGCCGGTTGCGGTTCGGGAACGTAACGCTGGTGCGCAAGGCCGTTTCCGTGGGGTTGCTTTCCTCGTCGGACGTGCTGCTGCGGAAAGAAAGGCGGAACGGTTCCTTCCCCCAGGGATCGAGATAGTCGTTCTCCCCATCGCGGAAGTCGACATTCAGGAAAACCACGCCGCGATCGTTCTTGTCGGAATCCGTCAACGGGTCGAGCATCTTGACGGTCACATCGACACGTTTCTTGCCCTCCAGTCCTTGCGGAAATTCGCCCAGGGTATCGTAGTAGCGAATCCAGGCCGCCACCATTTCGCGCAATTGCGTTTCGGCGCGCGCGCGCAGTACCAGGCGGCGCGACTGGTACATGGCGCCGCCGATCATCGACATCAGCACCCCCATGATGGCGATCACGGTCAGCAGCTCGATCAGCGTGAAGCCGCGATGGGGGAAAAGGCGGGGGAATGGGTTGCTCATTGACGTCCTCCCACGACAATATCGTCCTTGGTATTCCATTCGCGGTCGGGGCCGGCCGAAAACCCGCTGACGATGGCGGAGCCGCCGGACGTCTCGATGCGCGCCTCGATGTCGACACGCAGCGGCAACCCGCCGTCCTTGTCGTTCTCCGGAACGATTTCAAACCTGCTCAGCGGCATATTGCCGTCGTTGAGGGCCACGGTGGTTGCTACCTCCGGCAAAAAACTCCAGGTATCCAAATTCGAATTATAGACAAGGTTGGCCCAACTGCGTTTAACGATTCCATTTTCTTCTTTATATTGGATCCACTGGGGCACCCGGGTAACGTTGCCGGGGTTTTTGTCGGGCGTGCCGGTGAGGGCCACGAACGCGATGCGATTGCCTTGGACTTGGCAAGCTTCATTTGCACCCAGGACGCCGGGGTAATCGCGCGCGTCCACGGCCTGGGTCAGATCGCGGGACATGCTGCCGAGGATGGTGCGCAGAGCCACCTGCGAATCGGTGCGGGTCATGCCGGTGGCATAGGCCCCGCTGCTCTGCTGGAAGACCATGGCGATCACCAGTACGATGACGATCAGAATCGAGGTCGCCACGAGGACTTCCACCAAGGAGAAACCCCGTCGTCCCGCGGCGTCCGGCGAAGGGGGGCCGGCAACCTTTAAAAATTGTGTGGAAACAGTACTCATGACAGCTTATTGCACCTTGCCCATGAAGACGATATCTCGGCAGAAAATGGGGTTCTGGGAAATGTCGACCAGCGTCTTGTCGCGATCGCTGGAGCGGATGGAAACGCGCAACAGGTAGCCCTGGAAATCGATCGGACGGGTAACGGACTGGATTTGCATAAAATAGGTCAGGTCCTGACCCGGCATGCCCAGGTAGTTGTGGATGGTGTTGGTCGAATTGGCCGTGATGGCGCCCCCGCCGACCGCGACCCCCTGGAGCAAACGCGAGGCATTGAACTCGTTCCATTGTTCGATTTGGTCCGCGTTGGCCTGGATCATGTTCAGCACATGGTCTGCAAACATGGTCTGGAGGGTGTCGCTGTAGGACAAGTTGCTCTGGCGCAGTCCCACGGGATACAACCCCAACAGGCTGACGAGACCCACACCGAGCACGAACAACGCGATGTTGATCTCGACCAGGCTGAAACCGGCCGACCGCCGGCCCCTTTTTTGTTGTCGCTTTTTTGAAAGTAGGCACATGTCGCTATCGCTGGATTATTCAGGTATCGAAATATCGGCGCCGGGGTGAGAGACCTCAATATTGAACTTCAACCCCGCGCCCCCCGGCAACAGTTCGGTGACCGTGAGAGCGGTTTTGCCGGTTCGCTGCTCTTTGCCGGCGGCATCGACAAAACTGCTGCTGCCATCGGGATGGAAGACAATCTTTTCGCATTCGGGCTCTTTCCCGGCGATGCGGAACCAGTAGCCTTTGGGCAGGAGTTTGCGGGGGTAGAGTTCGATGCCATAGCGATCGCCGGCCTTCCAGGAGCCCAGGGGGAGTTTCTTTTTCGGGTCGGACGGGTCGGGACGTTGTCGTACGGTGATGACGCATTCCATGCGAAAGTAGGGATCCTCGGTTACGGGGTCGATGCGACGTACGGCGATATTGGTCTGAATGTTTACCAGGGCGGCGCTGGCATTGTTGTTCATGTTCCAGAGGACGCTGCCGCCGCCGAGGTCGTCCTCGTCGTCGTCCTCCGCCGCCGTACCCAGGGGGGCATAGCTTTCCAGGTCGGCATAGGCATCGTACAGTTCATGTTCGTTGGGGCCGACGTTCATGCGGATGTCTTCCGCCAGGTCGCCGACGCCACGGACCAGGACAAATTGGTTGGTGTCCAGAAGCAGGAAGTAAACCGTGGTGCCATCCATGGCCGCGCGCTGCCGTGCCAGCAGAAGAGAGTTGTAAATGTCGCCTGCCGCCGCATCGTAGGATGCGGTTCGGGTCATGCCGAAATACCCGGCTACCATGATGGTCGAGACGGTGATCATGATAAAGACCACCATCAACAGCTCCATCAAGGTGAATCCGCGGCGAGACAAGCGATGCGGATGCCGTGGCCGGCCTCTGAATTTCTGGGGTGCCTCAGTTTTCATCGTCCGGATCCTTGGTGACGGAAACGGAATCGGCGTCGGTGTCGAAGGTGACAGTGTAATAACGGGAGACGCCTTCCCTGGGGTCGATGTACACCAGCGGCCACTTCTTGCCCGCCGATTGCCGCAGTGCGCTACTGAGTGGCAGACGCGCATGGCCGTCCACCGTCATCAGGCTGGTTTCGTCAAAAAACCGGATGCCCTTGGGATTATCGCCCCGGTTGTCCTCGATCATCATGGCAAAGACGCTGCCGTTGTCTGCGCCTTGCACCCTGAACTTAAAGTAATTGGCCTTTTTAGGATCGTTCGACAGACGTTTGGCCGTGCCCATCGGCCACTTGTTGTATTCCGAACGATAGCGCGCCATGGCGGTTTCGAGCGTACGGCAGGTGGCTTTGAAGCGCTGGGTACGGCTCAGTTGAATGACATATTTGGCGCTGCTGATGATGACCGTGCCCAGCAAGGCGATGATGCCGATCACCACCAGCATTTCGATCAGGGTAAATCCGTTTCGACGGGAGTTTCCAGTTGTTATTGCCATTGTACGATCCAATCGCGTTTTTCGCCCGTGCCCCCGCGTGACCATGCCACGGCGCCGCCGGTTACTTTTTTGGGGATGTTGCCGACCGGTGCGGGGTGGTCGAGTCTGCCATCGTAGTCGAAGTCCAGCGTGAAGTAATACGGTTGTTTCCAGTGGTCTTGAAGCCCATCCCCGGCCCGGCGATTTTTGTCGAACAATTCGTCTTCGCTCAGTTCCAGGTAGGTGTTGTAACTGGAGTAGTCCTTCAAGGTCTTGGTGGTGACGTATTTGCCGTCGTTCAAGATCCGGGCGGAGCGGTTCAGCGGTGCAAGATTGCGGATCGTGGTGGGATAGCCCCCATCCTTCTGTCCGCTGAAGGCCGTAGTGTCCGGAAAGGAATGCTGGTCCATCTGGTACCACAACCAGGCTTGGACAATCTGGCGCGAGGTGTCGCGGGCTTTGGCATTCCAGGCGCGGCGTCTTGCCGACCTGAGACTGGTGGTGGTCACCGCCATCAAGATCGCCAGGATCGTGACCACCACCAGCATTTCCGCCAGCGTAAAGCCTCGTCGATTCCAGTTAAATACAATTCTTCTCATGAGGTTCACTCGTTTACCGACCGGCCTGCCCCACGACATTGTCCTTGTTGGCGGGGGCGGAGGGGTTCTTCAAGTCGCATTTGCCGTCCGGTCCCTTGGACAGCAGCACATAGCTCTGGTGTGGCGGTGGAGAATGGTACACCAGCTCACGTTTCCAGTAATCCCGCACCGTGACATAGGTGTTGGTATAGGCTTGTCGGGCATTGTCGCCGATCGTGCGAATGGCGATATCTCCCGCCGTAATGCCTTGTAAAAAGGGGCTCCAGCGCTTGATCGCCGCCAGGTCGCGTTCGGGGTCCTCTTTTTGCGAGTTATGCGTTGTCCACTGCGGATGCCGGAACAGCTCGTCATAATCTTCGGCCCGATCGGCGTGCCCTTCGAAACGCGGCAGCAGGTAGGACATCAGCCCGAAGGTGAAGATCGGCGCCTCGTTCCAGTCCTGGTCGCCGAAGGACCCCGTCAGGTCCTTGCGCATGCCCCCGGCCGACGGGTATTCGTAACGCACCGGCTGATCGCCTTCGTAATAGGGCACCGGCGGATATTGGCCGTATTCGGCATAGAATTCCTCCAGCGCGGCACGCACTTTCTCGATCGTGGCCGCCGTCTGCGAGATGGCGGCCCGATCGGAAGCGTACCCCATCAGTTTGAAGACCAGCCCCGTCAGGATGGCGATGATCACGATCACCACCAGCATTTCGATCAGGGTGAATCCCTTGTATTGTCTGTCGGTTGTTCTTTTCATGGCAACCTCACCCTTGCGTTCGTTCCATGTTAATTAACGTTTGCCGGGGCGTGATCATTGGGCTCCGCCACCGAGGGTCGTGATGATCGAGACCAGCGGCAGGAACATGGCGATGACGATCGATCCGACGATCACCGCCAGGAACATGATCATGACGGGCTCCAGGATGGAGGTCAGTCCGGCCACGGCGTTGTCGACTTCGTCTTCGTAGGTGTCGGCAATGCGGGTCAGCATGTCCGGCAGGGCGCCGGTTTCCTCGCCCACCTCGACCATGCTGATCACCATCGGCGGGAAAACCTTGGCCGCTTCCATGGGGGCGGTCATGCTTTCGCCTTCCTTGACACTGTCATGCACATTCTGCAACGCGCGCGAAAACACGGCATTGTCGGAGGTGTCGCGCACGATCGACAGGGCCTGCAAAACCGGCACGCCCGATCCCATCAGGGTGCCGAGGGTGCGCATCATGCGCGCAATGGCCGTTCGGCGTGTCAGGGTGCCCAGAACCGGGACGTGGATTTTCATCCGATCGATCATGATCTTTCCCCCGCGGGTAGCGCCCCAGAGTTTGATCAGCACCACGAGGGCCACAATTACGGCCAGGACCACCAGGAAGTAGTTTTGCAGCACGTTGCTGGCGGCGATGACAAAGCGGGTGATTCCCGGCAGGCGCTTGCCCTCCAGCAGGTCCATGAAGATCTCTTCGAATTTTGGGATCACGAACACCAGCAGAAAGCCCGTGATGCCGATGGCCGCCACCAGGACCACCGTCGGATAGATCATGGCGCTTTTGACCTTGTTCTTGATCCGTTCGGCCTTCTCCATGAACTCCGAGAGTCGGTTCAGCACCAGTTCCAGCACGCCGCCGGCTTCGCCGGCACGGACCATGTTGACGTAGAGATTGTTGAAGATGCGGGGATAGATGGCCAGGGCTTCGGAAAAGGTGCTGCCGCTTTCCACCGATTCGCTCATGCCCTGCAGGGCGTTGCGAAGCTGGGTGTTGCGGGTCTGGCGCATCAGGACCCGCAATCCGCGCAACAGGGGCAGTCCCGCGTCCGTCAGCGTGGCCAACTGGCGGGTGAGGATCATGAGATCCTTGGGCTTGACGCGCGGCTGAAGCCACGCCGGCAGGGTGATTTCCTTTTTGAGTCCCTCGCCCGAGGATTGGGCCTTGGCGGCTTTCTTGGCTGGCGCTTTGCCACGTTTCGCGCCGGAGGCTCCCTCCTGCCCGATGGCGGTGGGGAAAAGTCCTTGAGAACGAATCTGTGCAATCGCCTGGGCCTGCGTGGCGGCTTCTATCGCGCCACGGGTTTCCTTGCCCGCGGCGTCCATGGCGATGTAATTGAACTTCGGCATGCGCAATCTCCAAACACGCTTGTGGTCACGACGGCAAAAAAGCCATCCATGTCGGTAACAAAATCACGATACCAAAAATCCATCCCGCTGGCTACGATAAATGCGGCGCTCCAGGGGGGGCTTCATTCTAAATTCGGCGCGCGGATTGAGGCTTGAGGATTGAGACTTGAGGGGTAGGGCGGCGAGGCCCTTCGCCGCCGCGCGCGGATTCTCCGCGCGATC
>CAZIUM010000007.1:0-35553 GCA_964542285.1 uncultured Lentisphaerales bacterium | reverse complement strand
CGCCGGCGATGCCGCAAAGGTCGGCTCCCGCGGCCAGGGCGCATTCCTTGACTTGGTTGGCGGTCAGCATCTCACCACTCCTTGTGTTCGTCGGGGCGGTAGCCCCAGGGATCACGTATGCGAAAGGGAATCCGGTAGCCGCCGGTGACGTGTGTGGCCTCGTAATGGGCAATGCAGGCGCGTCCGCAGGCCGCCGCCAGCCGGTTGGGAAGGTTGCCGCGGGCGAAGACGCTCTGCCGGTCGCCCGTGATCCGGTTGTTGCGGATTTCGAAATGCAACTCCTCCGCTCCGGCGAAAAACCGCGAATCGCCCGCCGTCCCGTTGGGGCAGGCGCGGCAGGCCTGCCCATTGACCGCGCCGATGGCGACAGACCGTCCGGCGCAAACCAGACTGCTCGTGGCGGTGACGGAGATTGCGCCCAGGGGGCAGGCCTTGACGCATTCCATGCAGCGGTCGCAGACCGGCCCCTGGCCGTCGTCGCCCGGTCCCGGCCCGACCGGCATGTCGGTCACGAGCAGACCGAGCGCCTGCCGGATGCCGTAGGTCCGTGACATGAACAACCCGTGGTACCCGATCTCGCCCAGCCCCGCTGCCATGGCGGCGTACTCCACCGAGAGACGGATGCCCTGCGGACGGCAGGCGCCCGTCCGCACCGGGCGGTCGGGGATGTTCTCAATGACGTCGGCAGGATGGTAGGGGACGCATTCCCAACCCTGCCGTTCGATCCAGCGGACGAGGTCATCGAAATCGGTGATCCAGCGTCTCGGCGTGTTCCACAGGGTCCCCTCCTCCATCGGGCGGAACGCGCCGCGCGGAATGCGGCGGCCGATGACGATGACCGTCCGGGCATCCGGGAAGAGCGAGAAGGGGTGCTCCGCCGCCGGCAACCCGTCGAACGCCGCGGCGGGCGGTACGCCGACGAGGTCTTCCTTCACATTTTCGCGGAATTCCTGATAGGTCATGTCATGAGCTCGTTAATGGATTAGAATCAGGCTGCCTCGCGGGGGCATGTACACATAAATACTCCAGACCGGGGGGCTTTCCCGTGAAAGCCAAGGATAGCCGTCGTTTGAATCTTCTTTGACGGCCTGCATGTCCCAGCGATCTCCGGGTGCGACGTGATACAGCGCGACATCGGAAAACGTGCGGTCGAAGGGTTGGGTGACGGTCAGCGAGGTGTCGTCGAGGATCGTGGCTACTTCGTGGACGACGGCCTCCTCGATCCCCTGGGCAAGACGAATCCATTGCCCCGGCGCCAGTTCAGTGGTGAACAGGGTATTTGTTCCGGTCACGGTCGATGACGACGCAGCGGCCGACGCGGTCCCGGACAGGGTGCGTCCCAGTCCCAGAGTGCGCAGGTCGGTATAGGTGGCGATGTCCCGCATTTCCGCGGAGGGTTTGCCGGTGGCCTTGCCCGCGGTGGAATCCTGTCCCGTAGTTTCCGTGTCGAAAAAATTGTTCTCGTCGAGATAGTAAGTGCTTTCATAGGCCGTAGCTCCGGCAAATCCTTTGCCCGTCGGGTCGGTAGCCTCTTCGTAATGTACCGGCCCCAGGGCATAGTTCTGGCGGAAGGTCGAGTTGCGGTTGTATCCGACAAAGGACCCGATGGACGTTTTCGTGCTGCCCGCGAGGCGCACGACCGTGGCCCGGGAGACGTTGTTTTCGAACCTTGATTTTTGATGGGTGTAGCCGATCGCCGATCCGACCCTTTCATTGCCGGCAACCTGCCCGTAAACCTGGCAGCAGCACACAATCGCTCCGTCCGCGTTTCCCAGCAATCCGGCCACGGGAGAATTTCCGCGGACATTCGCATGAACCACGACGTTGCTGAATATGGCTCCGTAAATCATGATTCCGGAGAGTATGCCCACGGAACCGTTGCCGACCACGGAGCCGGCCAGCGTGAGATTACAGACCTTGGCTGTGCCTTGGCGGACATAGCCGAAAAGCCCCACATAGGTCGTTTCGGGACGGTCGATGGTCAGGTTCGTGATCGTGTGTCCATTCCCGTCCAGTACGCCGCGAAACGACACGGTGGCCGAAGGCCCGATGGGTTCGAATCCCAGCTTGTGACCCGCCGGAAGGGTGGTGACCTGCCAGTAGACGGCCCAATTCTCCGTCACGCCCGGCTCCACGGCACCCCCGTATCCCGGCCCGCTGTTATCCAGCGCGTAGTAGTTGGTGGCCAGGTGTTGCACCCAGGCGTGGGAGAGCGGGTCGACGCGTTCATAATTCGTCTCGGCGTTCCAGGCGCCGCAATCGACCAGGGTGTTCCAGTTCGCGGTTGCCGCCGCATCGATGCGTTCGTCAACCGGTAGCTGCCATACAGATTTTGCCGGATGGCGTGCAGATCACCAACCGTTCCGATGTCCACCTGCCCCAGGACCAAGGTTCCCGTCATTCCGACGAGACCGATACACACAAGCAAACCCCGTTTCATGATATTCCCCCCTATAGTGACTTCCGTTCCGTATCGTATCGTTACGGTACAGGCTCCAAGAACCCGGCCGCATTTCCACTCCACGATTTATTTCTAGTATATCCGGTTTTAAGACACAAGAAGAATAGGACGAGATCCGAAGTTTTGATTGCCAGATTTCGCCATTCGCTGTTCAATGCTCGATGTTGGAAGTCGGCGAAGTTGCCGTTGAATCCGTCCCAATCCAAGGAACAGCATGCAGATTGACCCTACCATTGCCCTTGATCGGTTTCCGTCATTAATCGATAAGGTTTTCCACGCCGCCGCCGCCAAGGCGGGCCTTCTGGCCCAAACCTGGGATTCCTCGCGAGGAACGCCGGTGTTCACCGTCGAGGGACGCTACACCACGCGCGGCTGGACGGAATGGACCCAGGGATTTCAGTATGGGTGTTTGCTCCTGGCAGGGGAGGGGACCGACGACCATCGACTGATCGAACTGGGACGCAAGCTGACCTTCGAACGCATGTTGCCTCACGTGACGCACATGGGGGTACACGATCACGGGTTCAACAATCTTTCCACGTATGGAAACCTGTTGCGCCTGGTGTTGGAAGGTCCTCATGGCCGGGAGTCCGACCGGGAGCGTTGCCGCGATCTGCTGGCGGTGTCCGGGGCCGTGCAGGCCGCGCGCTGGACCGAGGCAGCCGACGGCGATGGGTACATCTACTCGTTCAATGGACCCCATTCCCTCTTTGTCGACACCCTGCGCTCCCTGCGCATCCTGTCCCTGGCGCATCGACTGGGGCATGGACTGATGATCGAAAACGACCGGCGCGTCAACCTGCTCGAACGCATGCTGCGGCACGCCTTGACCACCGACCGGCGCCTGGTGTTTCACGGCGACAGTGGTCACGGCTATGACGTGCGCGGGCGGACGGCACATGAAGGGGTGTTCAATTTGAACGACGGCGCTTTCCGCGCCCGGTCCACCCAGCAGGGCTACTCGCCGTTCTCGACCTGGACGCGCGGCCTGGCCTGGGCCGTTCTGGGTTATGCCGAACAGCTCGAATTCCTGGCCATCTTGCCGGACGAGGAGTTGCGCGCCACCGGGCTGCACGAATCGCCGGATGCATTGCGCCAGCGCCTGTTGCGGGCGGCGCTCGACACCGCCGAGCATTACATCGAGGACGTTACCGCCGCCGACGGCATTCCCTACTGGGACGACGGCGCTCCGCAACTGCACCGGCTCGGCAACTGGCGGCAACGGCCCGCGGAGCCTGGCAACGATTTCGAACCGGTGGATTCCTCGGCCGCGGCCATCGCGGCCCAGGGACTGTTGCGGCTGGGGCATCACTTGGGAAGTCCGCGTGGCGATCGATACACCCACGCCGGGATGACGGTGGCCCGTACCCTGATGCAGGAGCCCTATCTGGATGCCACGGAACGGCACCAGGGGTTGCTGCTGCATTCCGTGTATCACTGGCCCAACCGGTGGGATCATGTGCCGGCGGGACAACGTGTGACGTGCGGCGAATCGAGTTTGTGGGGTGACTACCACCTGCTGGAGTTGGCTCTGCTGATGCGCCGCCTGGCGGATGGAGGCGCCTATCCGGCGTTTTTCGATCTGGCGAACCCGTCCTGACATGAATCCTGCCGGCACATTCCCGGGCGCGCGGAGCGCCTCCCTGTGGGAGCTGTATGTCAGTTTTCTGCGGGTGGGGGCGGTGATGTTTGGCGGCGGCTATGCCATGTTGCCCTTGTTGGAACGTGAAATCGTGCAACGTCGCCGTTGGCGTACGCACGATGACATGACGGACATCTATGCCCTCTCGCAGATGGTGCCGGGCGTCATTGCCGTGAACGTTTCCATGTTCATCGGCCTGGAACGTCGAGGATTGTTGGGGGCCGTTTGCGCGGCGCTTGGGGCGGTCACCTGTCCTTTCCTTGTGATCCTGGCCCTGGCGGCGGCGTTGAACAGTTGGTCGCAACATTACCTCGTGGAACTGTTTCTCGCCGGTTTGCGTCCCGCCGTGGCCGGGTTGCTGGTGGGAACGGCATTCCGGTTGCTGCAACGGAACTGGCGACATCATTGGCAGTGGGGAGTGGGGGGGACGGTCGTGATCGCGGAATGGGCCTTGGGCGTCAGTCCCTTCCTGCTGATTCTGAGTGGAGTTCTCCTGGGACTGGCCGGACATCTGTGGCTGGTGCGTCGCCATGGAACGGGAGGGGAGCGATGAAGCTGCTGCTGTTGGCCTATGTCTTTGCGCGCATCGGTCTTTTCACCGTGGGCGGCGGCATGGCCATGTTGCCGCTCATTCGCCAGGAGATGCTGCGACACGCCTGGCTCACGGAGTCCGAGTTTCTCGAAATCCTGGGGATCGCGGAAGTGACGCCCGGACCCCTGGCCGTCAATGCCGCGACCTTCGTCGGATGGCGCATTGCGGGGATTCCCGGGGCCTTGACCGCTACATTGGCGCTGATGGCGCCGGCTCTGCTGGGGATCCTGCTGCTGGGGTACGTCTGGCGGCGGCACAAGGGGCATGTTTTGATGGACCGCATTATGGCGGTGCTGCGCCCGGTCGTGACCGCCTTGATTCTGGCGGCGGCGCTGCGTTTGCTGCTGGTGGTGCTGAATGCGGGGAACGGGATTTCCTGGACGGCGGCGGCGGTTGCGGCCCTGGTTTGCGGTCTGGTGACCTGGGGGCGGATCAACCCGATCCTGGTTTTGCTGGGGGGCGCCATGGTCGGCGCTCTGTTGGTCGGTGTGCCCGGCTGAACCGTCGCCCGGCGGGTTCAGGCGCCGATGTTCTGCCAGCGCCGCAGTTCAAACCAGCCCGCGGCCAACAAGCCATGCACGGTGGTGGCGATGGCGATGGCCCACCAGATGCCCTGCACCGGGGGGTCAAAAATGTTGGCGAGCCAGAGGGCCAGTGGAACTTGCAGCCCCCACAGGGCAATCAGTGTCAGAACCAATGTCGGGATGGTGCTGCCGGCCCCGTTCATGGCTCGCCCCAGGACGATCGAAATGCCGGCAAAGACGTAGAAGGGCGTGACGGACCTCAGATACCCCGCGCCGACCTTCATGACCTCTGGATTGGAGTCGAACCATCCCACCACCGTTCCGGCCCACACCAGCATCGCCAGTGCCGAGCCTCCCATGATTGTCGAGACCATGCCGGACGCCGTCCAGGCTGCATGACGCGCTTTATCCGGCATTCCCGCGCCGAGATTCTGCCCGACCAGTGTTGCGGTGGCGTTCCCGATGACAAAGCACGGCATCAGCAACACCATGTGAAACCGCATGCCGATTCCGTAGCCGGCAACCACCGCGGTGCCGTAGCGTGCAATGATGCGGAAAAAAACCAGGCCCATCAGGCTGCGCGAGAACATCTGCGCGATGCTGGGCAAACCAATGCGCAGCAATTTCAAGGCGGGAGCCATTCGTGGAATGAAATCTTGCGGTCGCAGGTGCAACCGGGTATGGCCCCCCAGCAGCAGCACGATCACCAAGCCGGCGGCAATCAGATGCGACAGGACGGTAGCCCTGGCGGCGCCCTCCACGCCGGCGCCGGGAATCGCTCGCCATCCGAAAATGAACAGGGGATCGAGTGCCAGATTCAGCATGTTGGCCAGCAGCATGGCGATCATGGGCCCGATGGTGTTGCCCGCGCCCTGCAGGGCGCTGTTGGAAATGAACAGCAGGGTGCCGCTGAAAAACCCGATCATCATGATGCGCAGGTATCGAACCGCCAGGGCGATCACCTCGGGCTGCGCCCCCAGCAACCCGCAGGCGGGTTCCAGAAAGGGCAAACAAAGTAGCCCCACGATCAGGCCGCAGACCAAGGCCAGGCTCAGCGATTGCGCCGCCAGGAACGAGGCCCGACGAGTTTCGCCGGCGCCAAAGGCCCGCGCCACCAGCGCCACCGTTCCTGTCGCCAGTCCCATGATCAAGGGAAACAGGATCATCATCAACGTGCCCGAAAGGGTCAGTGCCGCGACGGCCGAGGAGCCGAGCTTCCCGACCCAGAAGAGATCGATCAGGCTTTGGGCATTCTGCAGAATGGCGCCGACAAACATGGGGCCGGCCAACCGGGTGAGGGAACGCCAGGAGGGAGCCGTCAGCAGCGAATTGTCGGCGGGATACCGTTCGGCCTCCTGGGGGGGCGAGCCCGGCATCTTATACCCCCCCTCTTGTCGCCGTATCGTTCGGATCCTTGCCCAGGATGAAAGGCCACATCAGGTCGGCGTAAAAGCGATGCCCCTCGGGGCCGTAGACATGATGGCATGCCTCCGCGGCGCCGGCCTCCGCATAACGCCGGCGCAGATGGGCGACGGCGCGATCGATCTCCTCCGGAGGGAAGAGGGGGTCCTTGCGTCCATGCACCACCAGCAGGCGACGGGGGGCGATGAGGGCGGCAATATCGTGGAATTCGCCGAAGCGCAGGATGCCGGGGACGGCGTTGCAATCGCAATGGTGGATTGCCCCGTTGCGCCCCATCAAGGTGCAGAAGGCACAACTCGACACGCAGGTGGCGATGCGGGGGTCGCAGGCGGCGGCATACACCGCCACCACCCCTCCGCCCGAATTGCCCATCACCAGGGTATGGCGGCGATCGGCGTCCGGGCGCGACAAGGCCCAGTCCAGCAGGCGTTGCAGGTCGCTGACGCGTTCGCCCATGGCGGTGCGGCCGGCCAGGAGGCAATGCAGCGCGTGGCTGCGGCAATTCGATCCCGCGTGGCGGTTCGTGATGTCCGGCACGCAGGCCGGAAGAAAACCGCGCGTCGAGGGAGCAATGGCCACAAAGCCCCGTCGTACCGCCTGGATCGCCACATCTCGATCTTCCCGCGCGATTTTTTCCCGCATTTCCGGCGAGTCGGCGATCCCGGCGGCGTAGTCTAAGCCATGTTCGGCATAGTGGCCATGCGGCAGCAGTGCGATCGGAAACGGCCCCGCTCCGGCGGGTTGCAGCAACCAGAACGGCAGATCGAAATCCGGCTCCGCATGCAGAATCCCATGATAGCGCCGGTAGCCTTCTGCCGCCGCCGGCGGAGACAACTCGACGGTGGGCTTAAACGGCCCCAGGTCCCGGCGAATGCGGTCCAGTCCGATCATCCGGCGCAGGCGGCGTCGGGCCGAGGTTCGCCTGGCCGCCAGGGCGTTCGTTTCCAGGGGGGCCGGTGTTCGGCTCCAAGCGCTTTCGGCGCGAGCGATGCGCTTGAGATATTCGAGAGTGTGTCGGTCGTGCGGCATGGGCGAACTATACCGTTTTGTGGAACCGACTGACAATCGTTCATCCATCCGAACGGACGGGAGCGGGAGCCTGCCGGTCTCATGGCATGCCATTGCCATCCGCCCGGCGGAGCCTTAATCCCCGAAAAGAGGAACCAAGGCGAAGCGCTCGACGTCGACAAGACCATGATCCGTCAATTTCAGCGAGGGAATCACGGGCAGGGCCAGGAAACTCATGGTCATGAGGGGGTCGGACAACGAAGACCCCAGGGAATGCGCCGCGTCGGTCATGGCTCGAACCTGGTCGCGTACGGTCTCGAGAGGAGCGTCGCTCATCAGTCCGGCGATCGGCAAGGGACAGGCCGCCCATTCGCGCTCTCCCTCGACCACGACTTGTCCTCCGTTCATCTCCACTACGCGCGAGACGGCGAAACGCATGGATGCGTCGTCAGCCCCGATCACCACGATGTTGTGCGAATCGTGAGCCACCGTGGAAGCGATGGCTCCGGCGCGCAGGCCCATTCCCCGCACCAGGCCCCGACCGATTCGCCCGCTGCCCCGGTGACGTTCGATGACCGCGATTTTCAGCAGGTCCCGTGCGGGGTCCGCCCGAACTTCGCCCTCCACGATTTTCGGACGGATCCGCAGGGATTCCGTGAGAAGCTGGCCGGGGACCAGGCCGATCACCCGGGCGTCACCTTCCCCGGCGGGAATTCGAAAGTCCAGGGAGGCCGGATCCACCCGTGGATGGACGCAGGCGGCCATGGGAGAATGCGGTGCGCGAGGCAGCAGGTAGTTTCCGTTCCGGGCCACGAGACGCCCGCCGGCATAGACTTCGGCGATGTCCAATGTTTCCAGGTCGTCAAGCACCAGCAGGTCCGCGCGCATTCCCGGGGCGATGGCGCCTCGTCCGGGCAGGCCGAAGTATTCGGCCGTGTTCAGACTGGCCATGCGAATTGCGGTGACGGGGGGCGTCCCCCGGGCGATCGCCCGCCGGACGAGATCGTCGATATGTCCTTCGCGCAGGAGGGTGTCGGGGTGGCGATCGTCGGTGCAGAAGAGACAGCGGCGAGCCGTACCCTCGGTGACGACGGGCAGCAGGTCCAGCAGGTTTCGGGCGCCACTGCCTTCACGGATCATCAGCCGCATTCCCCGCCTCAGTTTCTCCAGTGCGGTTTCGGCCTGGGATTCCTCGTGGTCGCTTCCAACGCCCGCGGCAATGTAGGCGTCAAGATCGAATCCCTGCAGTCCGGGCGCGTGTCCGTCCAGGGGGCGATCCTCCGCTCCCGCCAGTTTCGCCATAACCTCGGGATCGCCGGCCAGGACGCCGGGGACATTCATCATCTCGGCCAGTCCGATCACGCGCGGGGCGTTGTAAAGGGTTGCGTTATCGGAGGCTGTGAGCATGGCCCCCGCGGTTTCGAATTCCGTGGACGGTACACAGGAGGGCACCATGACGAATACGGTCAACGCAAGGCCCTCGCTGGCGGCGAGCATGGCACGGACTCCTTCGGCTCCCATGACGTTGGCGATTTCGTGGGGGTCGGATACCACGGCGGTTGTCCCGTGGGGGAGCACCGCGCGGGCGAATTCCGCGGGATGCACCATGGAGCTTTCCAGGTGAACATGCGCGTCGATAAATCCCGGGCTTACCGTCCGTCCGCCAAGATCGATTTCCCGTGCGGCCTCCCGGGAACCGAACCCCACCACCATTCCGTTCCAGACCGCGATGTCGGCTGGGTGGATCTCGCCGGTGAACACGTTGACCAACCGTGCGTCGCGCAGCAACAGGTCCGCGGGTTCTTTTCCCCGCGCGTGGGCAATCAATGATCTTTTATAGCACATTCGCTTTAGGCCTTTCGCGGAATTTGTCGGTAACGCGTTCACGAGAAGTCGAACACGCGATATCAGTGTACGAGTATGGGGTGGGTAATGGCAAGGGGCAGGGCCGGCGGATAAGGCAACGGTTGGTGATGAGCGGCGGCGAAAGGCCTCACCGCCCTTTTCTTGCGCGGGTTGCCCGCGCGATACGGACAATCGATGAAGCGGTTCGTTGAAGTGTTCGATCCCGTAATCGACACTCTTTGTCCAGGGTCCCATGACTTTGTCATTGCCATGAAGCACCGTTCGATGTTCAATGTCTTCGATCGGATGTCGCTGGAAGAAGGTTGACCCAACGGATGTCATCCGGCCGCGGAAGGGTGTTCTTCCAGCCCGTGGAATTTGGAAAGGAACGACCAAAAATGGCAGAAACGAAAGCCAACCCGAAGAATATCCTGCTTTTGACCAGCGATCAACAGCATTGGTTCACCCTGGGGGTGCAAAATCCCGAAATCCAGACGCCCAATTTGGACCGCTTGGCGGCGCAGGGGACGCGCTTCGATCGTGCCTACACGGTCAACCCCACCTGCACTCCAACCCGGGCCTCGATTATCACGGGCCAGTATCCAAGCCAGCACGGCGCCTGGTCCCTCGGCACCAAGCTGCCCGAAGAAGCCCTGACGCTGGGCGAAACACTGGGCTCGCATGGGTACCGCACCGCCCTGGTCGGCAAGGCCCATTTTCAGCAACTGTACGATCACCCGCGCTATCGCTCGATCGAGTCCAACCCTTTGCAGAACAACCTGGACTTCTGGCGCGAGTTTAACGAACCCTTTTACGGCTTCCAGGAAGTTGAACTGGCGCGCAATCACACCAACGAATTTCATGTCGGACAGCATTACGCGCTTTGGATGGAAGAAAAAGGCTTTAAAAACTGGCGCGATTGTTTTTTGAGCCCCGCGGGCAACCGCAAGCCCGGCGAACAGAAGCATTCCTGGAACATCCCAGAGGAGTTTCATTACGACGCCTGGATCGCGGATCGCGTCAACCAGCGCCTGGAGAAATACCACGCACGTGGCGAGCGCTTTTTTTTGTGGGCCAGTTTTCTGGACCCGCATCCTCCCTATCTGGTGCCGTCCCCCTGGGACAAGATGTACGATCCCGCAAAATTGACGCTGCCGGAGGGAGTCGAAAACGAATTCGCCTCCATGCCGCCGCACTATGGAAAGACGCAGGAGGAGAACCCGGACTACTCCATGTACCAGGAAAAGGACGGCTTTACTTGTCATGGATTCCACTCGCACCTTGTCGACCGCGAAAAACTGGCCCAGGATGTCGCCGTATATTACGGCATGATCAGCCTGATGGACAAATATATCGGCAAAATCCTGGACAAGCTTGACGCCCTGGGCTTGACGAACGATACGCTGGTGGTCTTTACTACCGATCATGGACATTTTTACGGTCATCATGGCCTGATCGCCAAGGGTTCCTTTCATTACGAGGACGCGATCAAGGTGCCTTTCCTGGCGCGGTTGCCGGGGGCGATCCCCGCCGGACAGACGAGCAATGCCCTGCAGAGCCTCGTGGACCTCGCGCCGTCGTTCCTGGATTACGCCGGGGTCGAAGTGCCTCGGGCGATGACCGGCCTCAGCCAGCGTGCCGCCTGGGAGGGGCGGCAATCTTCGGTGCGGGATCATGTCATCGTGGAAAACCGGCACCAGCCCACTACGATGCACATGAAGACCTGGGTGGACGAACGCTACAAGCTGACCGTGTACTATAATCAGGGCTACGGGGAATTGTTCGATCTGCGGAACGATCCCGGCGAACATCACAACTTGTGGGACGCGCCGGAACGCCGTGAACTGCGTGGAGCCTTGCTTCTGAAATTCCTGCATGCCGAAATGGGCAAGGAACCGCTTTGGATGCCCAGGGTCTGGGGCGCCTGAAAAAGCCTTCGGACTAGGGGGTCGGGCGCTGCCGGTTGGGGCGGCGTGAGCGACTGCGGGGTTGTGCCTCGCCGGTCGGAGTGCGGCCCCCCGCGGCGCCCTTGTCGCGCCAGGAAAGTGGCGCCAGCGGAAGCTCGATCACACGTTTGATCTCGATCGGAGGATCCTGCTCGCGTGACGGGGCCAGGTACAGGGCAATCTCTACGGCATAGGGCAGGCGGTTGGTGCGATCGCCGGTCCATTCATCCGTCCACTCCAGTTCTTCCTCCGCCGGGGGGGACTTGCCCTGCGCCAGATTGTTTTCCGGATCCAGCACGCGGCAGTTCAAGGCGACGATGCGCGGCGTCAGCCGCAGGGGGGCGATATCGGTTTCGGCATCGAAATCTTCCGGCAATGCGGCAATGCGCCAGGCCCGTACCGTGAGACCGCCTTCGTCGTCCGCTGAACCGGCGGTGGACTCGGGGGGGCGCACCGTGACTTCCACGCGATGTGGGGTGCCGGCCAGGGAAGCGTTGTTCCCCACCAGTGCCGTTCCCAATTTCACCCAGCTAATGGTGTCATGGGCAAGGTCGTCCGCGCCATCGTCTTCATGGACAAAGCCATAATCGCCTACCGGGCGCTCCGCATCGGGGTAGTAGGCCGATCGCAGGCCCATGACGAGTTGCTCCATGATGTAGTCGGCATGGTGCAGGCTGTCGGCCAGTTCCGTCCCCGTGCGCCAGGCCTTGACGCCAGCGTCAAAGGTGAAATACACGATCGATGCGATGACGGCCAGCAGGGCGATGGCCAGCATCAACTCGATCAGGGTGACGCCGCGTTTCCGCTTCACCGTTTCAACTCCTTGTGCCAGACATAGCGCACCAGTTCCTCGGACTGCCCCTCGCCGCCCGCGCCCCAGCGGATTCGGGTGCGGACCACGAAAAGACCGTCGTCGGGGGTGTCGTCGAGCAGTTCCTTTTCATCGACCACCCGTTCGAAAATGAAGCCGTCCGCCAGGGTGGGATCGGGATCGACCATCAGGTCGGTGACGTCCTCGGGATTTTCCGGAAGGGGATAGGTCAGCTCGCCCAGGCTCAAGACCCATTGCGCCTGTTGAAACTCGCGGGAGGCGCGCATGATGGCCAGGCAACTGGTCAGTCCGCCCAGGAGAGAGACCAGTCCCAGCCCCAGCAGTGTGGCTGCCAGCAGCACTTCCACCAAGGTCATGCCGGAGCGGTTATTCATCCTGGATCGCCTTTCCGGCGCCGGTCATGTCAAACTCGATATCCAGCCACTCCGTTTCATCGTTCAGCACACGCAAACGAAACGGGCGACAGATGCCGTTGGCGCCGAAAAGCAGTCGCACGTCGGGGGGACGGTCCGGATCGGTGTCTCCATCCGGCGTCGATGTCGGTTGGTCATCGTCCCCATTGTCGCGATAGCCCATGAAACGGAAGCGGACTTGCTCGCAACGGAAACGGGCATCGATTGCGTCCGCGAATTGCTCGGCCGTCATGTGCGCCACGGGTTGGTTGCTGACGGCTTCGCCGATGGTAGCGGGCTCGAATGAACCTTCCGCCGGCGATATGGGCTGCATCGGGTCAAGGCCGACTTCTTCGTGCGTTGCCCGCTCGCCGGTGGGAGGCGCCGCCTGAACCTTCAGCCAGGCGTCCGGTCCCTCGTGCTGAATCAGCAGCACGGTTTCGGCCTGATGCAGCAACGCCATGGTGCGCGCATATCGTGAGGCCTGCATGGCGGAACGCGCCGCGGTTGCCAGGCGACCTCCCGCCAGGCTGGCGCCGAAACGCGGCACGATAACCGCCGTGACGATGCCAAGGATTACCACCACCAGCAGCAATTCCAGCAGGGTGAACCCCGCCTGGGGCGAAGGACCGGGCAGGGGCTTGTGGATTTGCTTTCGTGGAACTGGCAAGAGCACCGCCGCGGTGGATCACTTGTTGGTCAGGTCGTCTTCCGTGCCCATCTGGGCATCGGGGCCGGCGGAACGAATCTCGAATTCGTATTTGCCGGTCTTTTTGTATTGGAAAGGGGTGCCCCAGGAATCGTTGAGCCGGTTCTTGTCCAGGAGGGCCGGCATGTTCTCCGTGGCAACCGCCAAGTCATCGAGTCCATCCGGATAGCGCCCCATTCGTACCTCGTAAGCCTGAATGGCGGTGCTGATGGCGGCAATGCTGGCACGCGTGGCGTTCCGTCGGGATTCTTCGCCTTGTCCCGCGAAATTGACGACCACCACCGCCGCCAGAATCCCCAGAATCGTTACGACCAACAGCAGTTCGACCAGCGTGAAGCCCGCGCGCCGCCGCCGTTTTTCTTCCTTGGTTCTCATCGCATGCTCTCCCATGGTTGCTTTTTCCGGATGGACGCCGCCCTTGGCACGATGGGTACTTTGTATCTCGCACGAACAGGGCGATTGAATTTGCAACTTCAATTGCATCATTGAACAGCGAACGTCGTATTTTGGCAACCTAAAAATGAGGAACCACTGGACGCCCGGGACGGAATCGGGTTACTATCCGCGCCATGTGGGATACCGTTTTGGGCGCTTTGGTGCCGGTTTTATTGATTGTTTCGCTTGGCGCGGGTTTGCGCAGCGGGCGGTTTTTGCCCGAATCCTTTTTCGAGGGCTTGAACCGGCTCGCTTTCTGGGTCGGGTTGCCCAGCATGCTGTTTATCGAGATTGCCGGGGCTCGGGTTTCCGGAGGCGTGGCATTGCGGATTTCCGCGGCAATCATGGCGACCTCGCTGGTTCTGCTGGTCGCGGCGATGGCGGTGGGGAAAAGCCTGCGCTTGCCGACCGGATCGTTGCGTTCCTTTGGCCAGGGGTCCTTTCGCGGCAACCTGGTGTATGTTGGCTTGCCGGTGGTGTTGTACGCTTTGCCGGCCGAATCCGAAGCCCGGGCCACCGTCATTCTGGCCCTGGCGCCGACGGTGCCTTTCTTCAACATCTTGAGCGTGTTGGTGCTGTTGCGTCCCGGGACCGGCAGCCCCCTGCGGCGGCTGCTGCGCGTGCTGGGCGAGTTGGCCAGAAATCCCCTGATCCTGTCCTGTTTGCTGGGCATGGCGGCACTGTATCTGAAGTTGCACTTGCCATGGGCCTTGCACCGCGGGATCGCGAGTGTCGGGCAACTCGGTCTGCCGGCCGCCCTGCTGGCCCTCGGGGCTTCGCTGACCTGGGAACGCGTGCGGGGACAGGGAGGAACCGCCGTGACCGCGGCATTACTCAAGGTGGGGCTGACTCCGCTGGTGGGTTTCTTCGTGGCGCGTGCCTGCGGCCTGCAGGGAGAAATGCTGACGGTATGCCTTTTGTACCTGGCCGCACCGACGGCCGTGGCGTCGTATGTGATGGCCGATCAGATGGGCGCGGACAGCGACCTCTCCGCGGCCATCATCGTCATCAGCACCCTGCTGGCCTTTCCCGCCCTGGCCGTGATTCTGCTCACGTTCGGTTGATGGCCCCGGTCGATCGAGAATCCTCGCTCAGTCCCAGCCGCAGCAACCGGTCGGCATTGCGCCAAAGAATCTTTTCGCAGGCCTCCGCCGTGATGTGTCCCCGGTCGCGCAGGGACCTGAACCATTCGATGTGCGGCATGTCGTTGCGCGTCGAACAATAATCGAGCCCCAGCAGCAGACGATCCTGGAATTCGTCGATAAATTCATAGGCATGCGCCGGGTCTCGTCGCAAGGCGTTCAGGCCGCTGTTGGCGGAAAGATCTCCGTACAGTTGCGGATATCGCCGCAGCAGGTCCGGCAGGCGGCCGCCGGGCTTGACCGGCGAGCGTGGATACCCGGTTTTGTCGCCGGGCGCCAGTTCCCCGCCGATCTCGCTCCAGAAGGCCTGGCTGTGACCCAGGAAAAGCAGGCCGGGAAAGCGTTGCAACACGGATTCGAAGCGGGGCATGCCAGGGTCGTCCAGGACGCCATATCCGTCGGTGTCCGGCGTGGTGGTATGGAAGGTGACCGGAAACCCGACCTTTTCGCAGGCCGCGAAAAGCGCCAGGAGCGGTTGCGAGTCGAAGGGGATACGGGTCGTCAATTCGCCCAGTCCCTTACACCCTAGGTCACGGTATTGCTCCAGCAGGTAGGTGAAATCGGCGGCGGAAATGTTCTCTTCGCGCTTCCCGATGCGTGGTTCGACGTTGCAAAAGGGAATGAAACGCCCGGGATGCGCGGCGCAAATTTCAAGAATTTCGGTGATGCTTTGCGGCTCGGCCCCCGGGACCGGACTGCGCAGGGGCAGGATGACCGCACGATCGATCCCTTTGACGTCCATGACCTCCAGTTGTTGCTCGACCGACATGAAGGGGGTGGCGGCGGGGTTGGAACGAATTCGCGGCGACTTGAAGACATGCGCATGAATGTCGATGACCATGATGATTCCCTGTTGCAACCTGACGGGAGGGGGAACTAACGAAACGTGAAGCGCCAACCCAGTTCCAGGCTCCAGTCGTAAGGATAGTCCGCGCCAAGAATGCCGTAGTCCTCGCTGTAGGTGCCGACGGCGGGACGGAGGTAGAGGTAGGATTCGTCCGATACCATGCGGCCAAGTTCCATCGCCAGGGAGAAAAACTGGGTTTCGCCTTCAATGTCCCAGGTCAGTTCCGGGATCGCCGCGGTCCAGTATTTCCCCTCGCGTCCGACCGGCATGCCCAGCAGCAGACTCAAGATCGCTTCGTGAACCGTGTATTCATCGTTGCCGGCCAGGCGACCCGAATCCCCGCCGCCCGTGCCGAAGATATGACGATAGGAGGGCGCCACCATCAGGCGTTTTCCCCGCCAGGCCACCCAGGTCACGTGCGGCTCGAACAAGTGCTGGCCGCGTCCGGCGGTGGGTTCCGTGCTGGTGTCGAACACCAGGTCCATTCCGAACAGCCAGCCGGTGTCATCGTCGTTGCGCGTTACCCAGTCGGCCCCGATACGCAAATCGCCACTGCCCGCTTCCTCGGTCAACTGGTCGGTCATCACAAACGGCAGCGCGATTTGCAAGGCCCAGTGGTCATCCACCGGCAACCGGAGTCCGGCCGTCAGCACATTTCGGTAGCTCCCGTCGATCATTTCCATGTACCGGTTGGAAAGGCGCATTGAACGTTGACGGCGCAGCGGATCGACCGCCGACGCGGCGAATCCCTCGGCGTCGGCTTGCATCAGGGTGAGGGAAGGCCGCCAATCGGGAACGGGCGCCGTCGTGGTCCCCGCGTCATACCCGGCTCCGGGAGCCGTCTGGGCCGTCAACCCTGGCGGGTTGCATGCCAACAGGAAGCCGAATAAACCTCCGAACAGCAAGCCAAGGTTCGGACGCATCATGAATTCATGATGTGTTTTCATTTCAATTCACGGTTCCAGGAATTGGGGCCGGGATGTCGGGGCCCGATGCATGCGTATAGCCGGTGACGGCAGCATTGGGTCCGAAGGTCTGAGCCGCGAGAATCCAGATCAATCCCAGCGTGACGATCAGCGCGGCGGCCGCTCCGACGACGAAGGCGACATGCATGGATTCCGCTTCCACCAGTCCGATGGGCTTCATACCGGGAGGCAGAGAAGGCGTTTTGTTCTTGGCCGGCGAGCCTTCCTGCTCCGGCGGTTCGTCGGACGTGGCGTCGACCTTGACCGCGGAAGGAGCCCCGGGACGTTTAACCTTGATGGTTTTGCGTCGCGTGATGGAACTGTTGTCGGACTCCTTGGAAAGGTCCCCGAGCTGCTGCGTCGCGACCTTGGCCGTCGGCAGATGCGCCGTCAGGTTTGGAGCCTGCATGCCGGGGGACGTCGGTGCGGCCGGGGCCCCGCCGCCGGACGCGCCGGCGGGCAGGTCCGAAGGTCGCTTCAGCCGGATGGTTTTGGGCATGGTCTTCTGGGGCGGCATCTCTTCGATGGCTCCCAGCGCGGCTTCCAGTGAAATGCGCGAGGTTTTGGATTTGGAGGCCTGCACTTGCGCCGGACTCAACGGTTTGGGACCCGGCGGAAGCGGGTCCGCGCCCGGCTTGGGAGGCGGCGTTGCGGGTTTGACCTTGACGGTCTTGATATCGTCGTTCCCGGGGCCGCGCGCTTCGGTGGCAGGCAGATCGATTCGTGAGGTCTGTTTCTTGGCGGCCTCCGAGGGCGGCACCGGAATCCCCTTGGCAACGTCTCCCGCCGGGGAGGCCGCGGCTTCGCCGGGGCGTCGAAGCACGGGGCGTTTGACGATGATCGGCGAGCGCGGTTGCTGGGATGTCGGTTGGGTTTGGGCTTCGGTCGGCTGGTCATCGCCGCCCGTCCCGGGCTTGTCCGATTCGTTGGGGGGGGCGCCCGAGTCGGATTTGTCGGCCGATACCGGCTTGAAAGGCATCTGTTTCGGAGGGATTCCTCCCGGTGCCGGGTTCTGGTTTTGATCCTGTTCAGCCATGTCGTGCTCCTTGTTGGCAAATCGCCTCGCCCCGGGGTGCCCCAGGGTTAAACTTCCATGATTTCCGCTTCCTTGGTCTTCAAGTGGGCGTCAATCTGGGCAATGCTCTCGTCGGTGTTCTTTTGCGTCGTCACGAGGGCGTGGTCGCGTTCATCCTCGCTGATCGTGCCATCTTTCTGCAATTTCTTGATCATTTCGTTGGCGTCACGGCGCACGTTGCGCACGGCTACGCGGGCGTCCTCCGCGTGCCGGCGGGCAAGCTTTACGATTTCCTTGCGGCGCTCTTCGCTCATCTCGGGGATCGGCACCCGAACAACGCGGCCATCGCTGACCGGAGTCACGCCCACATTGGCCGCCAGGATCGCTTTCTCGATTTCGTGCAGGGCCGAGGGGTCATAGGGACTGATCACGATCAGGCGGGCCTCGGGGGTCGCGATCCCGGCCAGGTCACGCAGCCGGGTGGGCGTACCGTAATAGACCACCTGCACATTTTCAACCAGCGCGGGAGAGGCTTTGCCTGTACGCAAGCCCACGAACTGCTCCTTGAGCATGGCGCAGCTTTTCTGCATCTTGTCGGCCGCATCGGCCATGACGGTGGCGAGATCATTCATTGTCTTACTCCTCTGTGTCCGGAAAATCGCCCACAAGCGTTCCGACCGGATGGCCGGTCACAACCTGTTCAAAGGCGTCATCGTCAAAAAAATCGAACACTACAATCGGGATGTCATTTTCCATGCAGAGCGCAAAAGCGGACGAGTCCATGACTTTCAGCCGCTTGCGCAACGCGGTCTGGTAGCCGAGCCGACAATACCGTCGGGCCCGCGGGTTCTTCCTGGGATCGGCGCTGTAGACGCCATCCACCTGAGTGGCCTTAAGCAGCACGTCGGCCTGAATTTCGCTGGCCCGCAAGGCGGCCGCCGTGTCGGTGCTGAAATATGGATTGCCCGTGCCGCCGGCGAAAATGACGGCCCGCCCCTTCTCGAGATGGCGCAAGGCACGGCGCAAAATGCAGGCTTCGGCAACCTTGGGCATTTCGATCGCGGTTTGCAGGCGGGTCGGCAAGCCCGCCTTTTCCAGTGCGTTCTGCAGGGCCAGTCCGTTGATGATGGTGGACAGCATTCCCATGTAGTCGCCCGAATTGCGGTCGATGCCGCAGGCTTCCCCGATGGCGCCGCGAAAGATGTTGCCGCCCCCCAACACGATCGCAACCTGGCAGCCCATGTCGGCAACGCGCTTCACGTGCCCGGCCATGGTGGCAACCACGGATGGACAAATGCATTCGCCGCTTTGACGGTTGCGCAGCACCTCGCCGCTCAGCTTCAACAGCACGCGGCGGTATTTCAACGGATTTTCGGCGGACGCCACTCTAAATTCCTTTCTCGCGCCAATTCGGCACAGTCAATTAATTGAATAGCTTAACGAATGCCGTGCGCGACGGCAATTCCAATTTACGGGCTGGGCAAGAAAGGTCCTTCTTGCCTATTGACGGACGGACGGGTAAGGTAGTCGCGGATTTTTACCCGCGGTTGTCCAGCCGGCCGCCGCGGGGGTCGATGGTGGATGGAGTGGATGCAATGAAATTAGCGGTTATCGGATTGAGGCATGGGCACATTAACGGCGCGATCCAGTTTGCCCACGGCGGTTCCAGGGTGAAACTGGTCGGCATTGCGGAAGAGGATGCCGCGACGCGCGAGGCGATGCGCAACGACAAGGTGAAAATCACGCACGATTCCTTTCAGCGCTTGTTGGACGAGACCGACTGCGACATTGTTGCGATTGGCGATTATTACGGACGACGCGGCGCACTCGCCCTCGAGGCCCTGCGTCGCGGCAAGCATGTCCTCTGCGACAAACCGCTCTGCACCTCCCTGCGGGAATGGGAACAAATCCGCGCTCTGTCTCGGGAAAAAGGGCTGTCGGTCGGCTGCCAGTTCGATCTGCGCGACAATCCCAGGTTTCGCACCCTGCGCCGCCTGGTTCGCGAGGGGGCCATCGGCGAGGTTCACGCCGTCGCCTTCGGCGGGCAGCATCCGCTGAATTATGGCACGCGGGCCGGTTGGTATTTCGAGCCAGGTAAACACGGCGGGACCATTAATGACATCGCCGTGCATGCCTGTGACTTCATTCCCTGGATTACGGGACAGTCGTTTGTCGAAGTCAATGCGGCCCGTAACTGGAACGCGCGTCTCAAGGAGGTGCCGCATTTCAAGGATGCCGCGCAGATGATGATGACCCTGGCCAACGGCGCCGGGGTGTTGGGCGATGTGTCGTACCTGATGCCCGACAGCTTCGGGTACGGCTTGCCGCAATACTGGCGCGTTTCTTTCTGGGGCGCCGGCGGCATGATCGAATCCTCCAGCGGCGAAGAGACGCTTTCGTTGTACCGGGACGGGGCCAAAGAAGTTCGTTTGGTTGCTTTCGATTCCGGAACGCCCAATGGCTACTTGAATGCTTTCCTGGACGAAATCGAGGGGCGTCCGGCGGACGATGGCGCGCCGACAACCGACCAGGTGCTGGAGTCCAGTCGGGTGGCGCTGATGGCCCAGGAGGCTGCCGACCGCAACCTGACCGCCGTTAAACTGCGCTGAAAGGAGCCGGTTGCGATGGTCGTGGCGAGAACGACGCGATGACGGACGAACGCATCACGGCGACCCGTAACCCCTCGGGCGGTTCTTTGCCTTTGCCGACGTCGTGGATCGGCGCTCCGGAAAGGGAATGCCCCGACCTGCTGCGCGACGAATCCCAGTGCCACGGCCAGGCCGAGGCGCTGGTCATGGCGGAGTCCGAGGCCGATGTGGTCGCCGCCCTGCGCCAGGCGACCGCCCGAAACATGGCGGTGACGCTGCAGGGGGCACGGACCGGGATTGCCGCGGGCGCCGTTCCCGCCGGTGGCCTGGTGCTGAACCTTTCCCGCATGGATCGCATTTTGGGGTGTGGCCTCGCCCCGCGGGGGCGCCCCTGGTTGCGGGTGCAACCGGGCCTTTCCCTGGCCGCCTTGCGACGGTGGCTGGCGGCGCCGCAATGGCCTGTCGGCTTGTCCGAAACGTCCAGCGAGAACGAAGTGCATGAATTGCTGTCCCGCCGTCGCTGGCGTTTTACGCCCGATCCCACGGAGACGGGAGCCACGCTTGGAGGCATGGTGGCCTGCAATGCCTCGGGGGCCCGTTCGTTCTATTTCGGCGCAACCCGGCGATGGATCGACGCATTGCGGATTGTCCTGCCGGATGGCGACACCCTGACTCTGCGCCGCGGGACGCATCGAACGGCGGGAGGACGCTTCAGGCTGCAAACCGATTCCGGTCGGGAGATTTTTGGAAAGGTGCCGGCGTGTCGTCCACCGGCCGTCAAACATGCCGCTGGGTACTGGCTGGCGGACGACATGGATCTGGTCGATCTTTTCGTCGGGAGTGAAGGCACCCTCGGTGTCATCGTGGAAATCGATCTGATCTTGTGTCCCGCGCCGGGCTTCATCCGCGGGGTGCAGGTCTTTGTGCCGGACGAGGACACGGCCTTGTCCATGACGTCCGACCTGCGCCGCGCCGCCGGGGAGTCACGCAACAAGCTCGGCGCACGGTTGGTGGCCATCGAGTATTACGACACGGAAGCCTTGCGGTTGCTGGCCGCCCTCCAGCAACGGGTTCGAACGGCATTCCCCCCCCTTCCGGAACCGGTTACAGGATCCCTGTTTATCGAAATCGAGTCCGACGATGCCGGCCAGCTGGCGGCCACCACCGAACAGCTTGCCGGGTGGTTGTCCGCCGCCGGGTGCGACCCGGCGACCAACGTCTGGGCCGCCGACACCCCGCGCGACCTGGACGTCTTGAAACAATTGCGCCACGCCGTTCCCGAGGAAGTGAACCGTATCGTCGCCGAACGGCGACGCCAGTACCCGGACCTGACCAAGGTCGGAACCGACCTGGCCATGCCGGATCACAGGTTGGTGGACATGGCGCACCGGTATCGTCGCGACCTGGCGGAACACGGCCTGCACAGCGTTGTTTTCGGTCATGTCGGAGACAACCACCTGCACGTCAATATTCTGCCGCAAGATATGGACGAGTGTCGCCGGGGACGCGAGCTCTACCGGCACTGGGCGCGCCAAAGCGTTGCGTGGGGGGGCACCGTGGCCGCGGAACATGGCATCGGCAAACTCAAGACCAACCTGCTCGGAGAACTGTATCGCCCGGACGAACTCGCCGAAATGCGCCGGCTGAGGCGGCGGTTCGATCCGGACGAACGGCTCAACCGCGGCGTGCTGTTTGGCGAATGAACCCAGCTAAAAAGCATAGTGGATGGCGATGCTGGTGCTTTCATGGCTGAGGTCGAAGGAGCCCCTGGAGCGGAATTCATCGTATGGGTAGGTGTGTATCCCCGAAACAGAGGTTTTAACCTTGCGTTGGCAAAGATCGACACCCCACCCTTTGTACAGTTCGATCGCCACCCCGTAGGTCAGGACCTCTCCGGTGTCGTCGCCGATGTGGATTTGTCTGACCCCGCTGTGTTCGCTGGTGCGGGGGCTTTCATCCGCAATCCATTCTTCCTTCGAAGGATAGCCATTCGACCACCAGGTGGCCGGTGAGAAGCCGCCGGACAGATAGGCCCGTCCCACACCCAGGAAGGGTCGAATTCGCCGGGTCCAGGGATAGCGGGCCGGCAGTTCGGGATTGAACCAGCTCAGGACTTCGTCGACGCGTACGCGGGCCATCAGCTCCAGGACCGGCCCCTTGACGCTGACGGAGCCGTCCACGTGGTTGTCTTCACTGTCGGTGTAGGTGCTCGCGCCGATCTTATCGTATCCCAGCCCGACGCCGATCCAGGGAACGGGAAACACTTGCAGGTAAAGCTCCGTTTCCTTGTCGACGCCTCCCAGTTGATTGATCGTGCCGAGGTAATATTCGTGGAAGGAACGGTCCAGGGAAGGATCGTGGCGTCGGATTCCGACCACCAGCCGGTCGCGCACCCAATCGCGCACTTCCATGATTCCTTCCACGGGGTCGCGGCTTCTCCCGTTGTTCGTTGGTCGGGGGCGGTAGGCTGGTTGAAAGGCGCTGGTTCGGACAGGCCGAGGGACGGGGGACGGAGCGGGCGCCGAAGCCGGGGGCCGCTCCGTTTCCGCCGTGGGTTCCAGAAGGCGCGCGGCATTGGCGCGACACAAGTCCTGAATCGATCGGTCCAGGCTGCGCTGTTCGGAAAACGCGGTGCGCAGTAATCGCCCCGAGGCGGCATCGATCAAGAAGGTGTTCAAGGCCAATCCCAGCGCCCGCCGCGAGACCGTTCCGTATACCAGGCGGTCAACGTTCAGGATCTTGGCGGCGTGGGTGGCAAACTCTCGCTCGCTCGCATAGTGCGCACGTGAAATTCCCGAGGCTTGCAGGCGTCGGGCTACCTGCGACGGCGACAGCCAGGAACATTGCCCTTGTTGTTCCTGGACCGCGGAGCCAAAGCTCGCGGTGATGGAGGCCGGGACGGATGCATCCATGTCCGCCTGTTGCCCGCTGAACGGCAGCAGGGCACAAGTCGCCGCCGCCAAGTCCGCGGCGGCGAAGCCCAACATGACAGCCATGACCCCCTGTTTGCTACAGAAGCCCCGAAAGCAAAATGTGTTTTTCATGCGGCATTATTCGGCAAGGTCCCGCGGAGTTTCCTCGGTGTCGGGTTCTTCCGCGTACACGATTTCGGCCTTGGCTCGCAAATCGGCGATTAACGTCTCGAAGACCTCGTTGCGTGTGCTGTTTTCCAAGTTGGCGCGAATTTGTTCGCTGACCTCCTCCAGAGATTGCTTGCCAGCCTCGGAACGCCCCGTCACCTGGATGACATGGTACCCGAAAGGGGTTTTGATCACTTCGCTGATGGCATTCGGTTCGAGCGCAAACGCGGCTTCTTCAAACGCCGGCACCATGCGTCCCCGACCGAAGGAGCCCAGGGAGCCTCCGTCATTTTTGCTGGGGCAGTCGGAATGGGCCGCCGCCAGGGCCGCGAAATCCGCGTCTTCTTCGGTCAGTTGCCGGCGCAGGGTTTCGGCCTTGGCTTTCGCGGCCGCGTGTTCCTCCGCGTCGGCGTTTTCGTCGCATGAAATCAAGATATGGCGGGCTTCCACTTCTTCGGAACGCACGAAACGTTCGTTGTTTTCTTGGTAGAATTTCTCCACATCCGCGTCCGTGACCGCCGCGACCTTGGCGCTTTCTTCTTCATAAAGTTTGCGGATAGGCTCGTTTTCCCGAATTTCACGACGCACATCGTCCAAGGACATCCCCATTTGGGTCAGGGCCGTTTCAAAGTCCGTGCCGGGAGGCAGGCGTTCCGTAAGCTTGGAAATCGCGGCTTCCACCTCCTCGTCGGTGGCTTCGAGGTTGCGTCGCGCGGCTTCCTTCTTAAGCAGGGTGGAGGAGACGAACTGGTCCACCAGGCGGTCCCGCAACTGCGGCATTACCTGCCGGGACATGGTGGACACCCGGTCTTCCGGCACGCCCTGGGACCGCAGCATGCGTTCCGCCATTTGCGTAACCTCGCCACGGGTCAGTTCTTCGCCGTCCACGGTGACGATTGCGGCTCCGGCATCCAGATCGGGCATTTGGAAAACCGTTTCTTCCGTTTCATCCACCGGGGATTCGGGGGTGTCATCCCCGCCGGGGGGTGCGACGGATGTGTCGGATTTAGAACAACCGACGCCGGCGAACATGACCGCCGCCAGGCCAACGGGCAGGAGGACGTTGAGAGATCGCTTGAATGTCATAATCATCTTTCTGCCGGTATGGCGCTGTGCGCTTTGCCGGCGTTGTCTTGTGTATGCGGTCGTCACGTGATGCAAACGGCACGCCAACAATACGAACGCCCGAATCCCTTCACGCAAGAACAAGATGCTAAACGATTGTGCCCCGCAACACAAACAGTTTATCTTCGCCAAAGAGGTCACCAAGAGGTCCCCGGGACCCAATTGGATTTCAATGTGCGCGACAAACCGAATAGATTTATGATATCGTAATACCTTTTGGAGATTATTACCAAACAATGGCCATGGACAAACATTACGATCCAACCAAGATCGAAGGCAAATGGTACGAATGGTGGGAGAAGCACGGCTTGTTTCACGCGACGCCCGATGAGGGAGGCGAACCCTATGCCGTGGTGATTCCGCCGCCGAATGTCACGGGCATTCTGCACATGGGGCATGCCCTCAACAATACCATTCAGGACATCCTGGTGCGCTGGCGCCGCATGCAGGGACGCAACGTGGTATGGATGCCCGGCACGGACCATGCCGGCATCGCCACCCAGAACGTGGTCGAAAAATCGCTGCGCAAGCAGGGACTTTCGCGCCGCGATCTGGGACGGGATGCCTTTATTGAAAAGGTATGGGCCTGGCGCCGGGAATATGGCGACACCATTGTGCGCCAGTTGCGACGCCTGGGGGCGAGCTGCGACTGGTCGCGCTTGCGCTTCACGATGGATGAAGGATTGAGCGAGTCGGTGGTCGAGGTCTTTTGCCGGCTCTATGACGAAGGACTGATCTATCGCGGCCATTACATTGTCAACTGGTGCCCGCGCTGTCATACCGCCCTGGCCGACGAGGAAAGCGAGCATTGCGAGACGCAGGGACATCTCTGGCACATTCGTTATCCCATCGAGGGCGGCGGGCACGTTACGGTGGCCACTACGCGCCCCGAAACCATGCTGGGCGATACGGCCGTGGCCGTGCACCCCGACGATGCGCGCTACCGCGACCTCCCCGGGCGCAAGGTCATGCTCCCGTTGCTGGATCGACCCCTGCGGGTAGTGTGCGACGAGTACGTAGATCCGGCCTTTGGCACCGGCGTGGTCAAGATCACGCCCGCGCACGATCCCAACGATTTCCTGATGGGGCAGCGGCACCAGCTCGAGTCCATCAATGTGATGGAGGGGGACGGCACGATGAACGCCGCGGCCGGACCCTATTCCGGTCTGGACCGGTTCGAATGCCGCAAGCGTGTCGTGGCCGACCTCGACAAGCTGGGCCTGCTGGAAAAGGTCGAGGACCACCAGCATGCCGTGGGACACTGCTACCGGTGCGACACCGTGGTGGAACCGCGTCTTTCGCGGCAATGGTTCGTGCGCATGAAGCCCCTGGCGGAGCCGGCCATCGAGGCCGTGCGCTCGGGGCAGGTGCGCTTCGTGCCGGAACGCTGGGAAAAAGTCTATCTCGATTGGCTGGAAAACATTCGCGACTGGTGCATTTCGCGTCAAATCTGGTGGGGGCATCGCATCCCGGTCTATACCTGCGGTCTCTGCCGGCACGAATGGGCCGCAAAAACCGCGCCGACAACCTGTCCCGCCTGCGGTCGCGCCCAGGCCGGGGACATTCGCCAGGACGAGGATGTGCTCGACACCTGGTTCTCCTCCTGGCTGTGGCCCTTCAGCACCTTCGGGTGGCCACACGAAAACGCCGACCTGAAATTCTACTACCCGACGCATGACCTGGTCACCGCTTCGGAAATCATCTTTTTCTGGGTCGCGCGCATGGTGATGGCGGGACAGAAATTCATGGGAGAGATTCCCTTCCGCCGGGTGCACATCCACGGCACGGTGCGCGACGACCAGGGGCGCAAGATGAGCAAGAGCCTCGGGAATTCGCTCGATCCGCTCGAGATCGTCGAGCAATACAGCGCCGACGCCCTGCGGTTCAGCCTGATGATGATCACCGCCACCGGACAGGATGTGCAGGTGAGCCTGGGCAAGTTCGAAATCGGTCGCAATTTCGGCACCAAGATCTGGAATGCGGCGCGTTTTTTGCGCATGCACATGGAAAAGGTCCCCGACATGGACTGGGCCGCCGCCGCCGTCGAATCCCCGGTCCTTGATGCCCCCCTGTTGAGTGATGACGACCGGCATCTGTTGGCGCGCTGCGACGCGGCCGTGACGGAAGTTACCTCCAACCTGGAACGTCTGCGTTTCCAGGATGCCGCCCTGGCGATCTACGATTTCGTTTGGCGCAGCTTTTGCGACGGGTACCTGGAATACGCCAAGACCGACTTGCAGGGCGATCCCGCCCGCCGTCGCCAGGTGTTGCTGCTGATGACGCATGTGTTTTCGAAGGCGCTGCGCCTGCTGCATCCGTACATGCCCTTCCTGACGGAAGAACTCTGGCATGCCATGGGATACGGCGGCGAGCAAGACTCGATCATGCGCGCACCCTGGCCAGGCAATCTGTCCGCGGAAGACGTGGCCTCCTGGGGCATCACGTCCGCCGTCACGGAATATGTCGAGGCCAAGCAGGAACTGATCGGCGCCGGGCGCGCCTTGCGCGCCGAGTACGGGATTGCTCCGGGCAAACCGCTGCGTTTCGTGATCCATGCGATCGATGTCGATACCGCCAAGCGACTGACGCGCGACCGCGTTTCGCTGCATGCGCTGCTGCGTGCCGAAACGGTGGAGATCAGCACCGGCGGGGACACGCGCGGCATGCCGGGAACCATCGGGAAGCTCGGATCGATTCACCTGCCGTTGGCCGGCGTCGTGGACATTCCCGCGGAAATCCGTCGCATTGCCGGAGACGTCGAGAAACAACGGCAACAGCTCAAGGGGGTCGAGGCCAAGCTGGGCAACGCCGCATTTCTCGCCAAGGCGCCGTCGGCGGTGGTCGAACAGCAACGCGTCAAGGCGGACCAGATTCAGGCCACCATTGCGCGTTTGGAGGCCTTGGCCCGTACCCTGCTTGAAGTGGATTGAGCCCATACCTAACAGGTGCTGACTTATGATGTTTTTTCTACGCGGATACAAGCCCCGGATTCTTCTTGGACTGTTGTTGGTTCTGTCGCTGTCGGTACGGACGTCGACGGCCGGAGACAAGCCGCTTCAACCCCGGTCGCATCACGCCGAAGCCGCGCGCCAGTTTGCCCGCATGCTTCCGACGGCACACCTGCTGCAACGGCCGCTGGACAACACCATCTCGGCACGTGCCTGGACCAACTACCTGGCCGCGCTCGACTACGAACATTCCTATTTCCTGCAGTCGGATATCGATGAATTTCTCCCCTGGCGCGATCGAATCGACGACGACCTGCGCTCGGGCGAACTGGACTTCGCCTTCATGGTCTTCGAACGTTTCAAGCAGCGCCTCGCCGAGCGCTGCGAACATGCCTTCGCCCTGTTGGAGAAGGGCTTCGATTTCAACCGTGACGAGCAGTATCGCTGGAAACGCAAGGATGCTCCCTGGCCGGCGGACCGGGAGGAGCAGAACGAGCTATGGCGGCTGCGGGTAAAGAACGAATACCTGGGGTATGCCGTGGCGCGTGAACACGGCGCTTCCAACCGCCTGATGCGCGCCGGAACATCCGAAAGTTCGGATTCGCCCGGGCTCGGCGTGTCCCAGGGCGCGGTCACCAATGTCGCGACGGCACCGTCCAGTCCCGAGGAATTTGTCCGTAAACGCTATGAACAGTTTCGGATCGTGATCGAAGACAGCGACGCCGAATGGGTCCTGCAAAGGTTTCTGAGCGCCGTGGCCGCGGCGTACGACCCCCATACAGCCTACATGGCGCCGTCAGCCATGGAAGATTTCAACATCGAAATGAATCTTTCGCTGGGGGGAATTGGGGCCGTGCTGTCGCCGGAGGACGGCGCCGCCAAGGTGCGCGAAATCATACCGGGCGGTCCGGCGGCGCGGGACACGCGCGACACCCGCCTGCGGGAGGGCGACAAGATCATCGGCGTGGGTCAGAACGACGGGCCCATCGAGGACGTGCTGCACTTGCCGCTGACCCAGACCGTGCGCAAAATCCGCGGCAAGAAGGGGACGCGCGTCGTGCTTCAGGTGGTCAGCGCCTCCGATCCCAGCGGCGGCAGCGTGCGCCTGGTCGACCTGATCCGTGACGACGTCAAGCTGGAGGAGCAGGCGGCCACGGGGCATGTCGCGCGGGTCAGCATGACCGGCACGGTGGCGCGCGCTTTCGGAGTGGTCAGGCTTCCGACCTTTTACGGGTCCATGACGCAAAACCCGCGCGATCCCAACTATCGCAGTTGCACGCGTGACGTTCGGCGTATCCTGGCCGGCATGAACGACGAAATCGAAGGGTTGGTGCTGGACCTGCGCGGCAATGGCGGCGGCTCTCTGCGCGAAGCGGTCGAACTGGCCGGCAGCTTTATCAAGCTCGGCCCCGTGGTGCAGGTGCGGGAGATCGGCCGCATTCATTTGCTGGCGGACCGCGATCCTGCGATCGCCTTTCGCAAGCCGATGGTGGTGCTGGTCAATCGGATCAGCGCCTCGGCTTCGGAAATCGTGGCGGCGGCCCTGCAGGATTACGGGCGCGCGGTGATCGTCGGAGATTCGCGTACTCATGGAAAGGGATCGGTTCAGACCATTGTGCCGCTGGGGTCGGACAAGCGTCTGGGTTCGCTCAAGGTGACCTGCGCCAATTACTATCGTATCTCGGGCGGTTCGACGCAGTTACGTGGTGTCGAGCCCGACATTGTGATTCCCTCGCCACTCGAACATTTCGAGATCGGGGAGGACAAGCTGCCCAACGCCATGCCCTGGACTCAGGTGCCGCCGGCGCAGTTTCGTCCGACCTACGATCTCGACCCTCTGATCCCGATTCTGTCCAGCAACATCCTGGCGTCATTGGCTATCGACGAGCGTTACCGGAATCATCTACGCCATGTCGAACATGTGCGCGAAGTCAGCCGGCGTGAAAGTCTGCCCTTGCGGAAAAGTGCCCGCATGGCCCAGTTCGCGGCAGAGGATGCCTTGCGCCGCGCCAATGGACTGGACGATCCCACGACCGAGCCCCTTGCGCCCGAGGGCGATGAAAACGGCGACGACTCCAGCGATCAGGACGACCTGGTGCTGGATGCCGCCTTGCGGGTGTTGGCGCACCTGGCGGATTTGCAGCGGGGCGAGGCCGTCCATCCCAGCCACGAGCAGTCGATCGAGGTGCAGGATTGGTTGCGGCGCATTTTTGTGCCTTGAAGGAAGGAGAAGGTCAGGATGACAATCGATTTTACAAAAATGCACGGGGCGGGCAACGATTTCCTGCTGATCGACGACCGCGAACTCAAGATGCCATGGCAGGATCATTTCCGGATGGCGGCGATGGCCGCGCGCCGCACGGGCATCGGCTGCGAGGGAATCATCCTGATCCAGCCTTCCAGCCGCGCGGATTTCCGCATGCGGTTTCTCAATCCCGACGGCACGGAAGTGGAGCTTTGCGGCAATGGCGCGCGTTGCGCGGCCGCCTTCGCTCACGCCCTCGGCACGGCCGGACGCGCCATGACGATGGAGACCCTGGCCGGATTGGTGGATGCCGAGATCATCGGCAACGCGGTCAAAATCTGGATGCCCGAACCCAGCAATCGACACTACGATCTGAAGATCGATCTAGACGGTCGGTCGATCGAAGGCCATGCTCTGACGGTGGGCGTGCCGCATGTCGTCGTGCCCGTGGAGGATCTCAGCGGCTTCGATGTGCCGGGAATTGGCGCGGCGCTGCGTCAGCACGAGCTTTTTGCTCCCGACGGCACCAATGTCGATTTCGTCAGTTTTGGTCAGGTTGGGCTGCTGCGCATGCGCACCTACGAGCGGGGTGTCGAGGCCGAATCGGGGGCCTGCGGCACGGGGGCCGTGGCCGTCGCGATCGTGGCCGTGGAGCGAGCCAAGTATACCCTGCCGGTACGCGTAACCACTTCTACGGGCTTTGAACTGCTGGTAGATGGCGATTGGCGCACGCGACGCTGCACCGGCATGACGCTGATCGGCCCCGTACAGACGGTCTTTAGCGGCCGCATCGATCTGGACTTGTTGCGCCCGAGCGACGACATGGAATGACGCCGTTCAGACGCCATCCGCTCGCAACTGCCGTTGCGCGACGGAAGCGAAGGGCTCGGGACTTTCCACCTCGATGATTCGCATTTCGCGCTGGGCGTTTTCCGGAGAATCCGAGGCATGCGCGGCATTGACCATGATGCTGGTGCCGTATTCACGGCGCACGGACCCGGGGCGTGCCTTGTGCGGGTCGGTGGCGCCCAGCAACTCGCGAATCTTGCGAACGGCATCGATCCCCTCGTACACCACGGCAAGACACTCGCTCGCGCCGGGATCGCGCCGGGCCTCGGGTGTGCAACGTTCCGGCCGACAGCCGGACATGAATTCCACAATTTTTTCGAACTCGCGATCTGCGAAGATCGGCGCGATCTGTTCGCACAGGGGGCGTACCAGGTCTTCCTCCACTGGGAAGCCGAATTCTCGTGACAGCGCCTGGGCTGCGCGACCGATGCCGAAGGTTGGAAAAATCCTGCGCAGGGATTGACGCACGGGGCCATAGAATTCTTCCGCCTGCGCAACGCTCATGGCGAATTTCTTCACGCACACCATGCGCAACCCGGCCCCGGACAGCACGCCCAGGATGTTTCCGGCGCGCAAACTGGGAATCAGGAAATTGTCGGGCTTAAGCAAAACAAGGGTCTGCTCGACCCCTTCCCCTTCGGGCAGATCGAGGGCTCCGCGCACGAATCCCGAATCGGATGCCATGTGTTGGGTCCAGATGCGCAGGGTGGCGTTGACCACGTCGACATTGGGTCCAATCAGCACGGCGGGTTCGAAATAGCGCACCCGGTTGTCGTTATCCTGCACATAGTCCCCATAGGTGTCGCGCAGGGTTTGCCCGTGTCCCCATAACAAGCGGGTGCTGCCGGTGACTTCGCGGATTTTGCGGATGGCATCGTTGCCTTCGAACAGCAACAGGATGGTGCGGTGCGGACGACCGCTTTGCGGGTCCGGAGCATAATTCCGGCGGACATAATCGGCCACCAGGTGGGCCATTTCCGAGTCCTCGCGATTCGATTGCGCCAGAAAATCGGCATATTCCCTGGCCAGGGAGGGGCTGGGGCCGAACATTCTCGCGCCGACCAGCTTGAGATCGGTGCGGGCCAGATAACATCCGATCACACCGCCGGTACGCGATTTTCGAATGGTATAGGGATTGATGAGAACAAACGCTACTTCGTTAGCCATGATGCATACATCCAAATTGAAGGGATCATAGCCATTTGCCCCGCCATAGGCAAGCGGCAATAGCAACCGTGGGTTTGATTCAACCTTCACTTTTGCCCTCAACGATTCGGAGTTCAGCAATTCCGGTTATGGGCGCCTGCATCGATGTATGAGTCGCCCCCATGGGGAGACTCATGCCGTTGCGTGCCATACCTTGAATTCCACTCTGAAGTTATAGTATTCTAAACACATGACCGCGATCCCTCCCAAACAATCCGTCAACAGCACCGCCGCCCCACGCATGCCGCGCGGAATGGAGGTGCCGGTGGATCCCGGAGAAGAAGAATCCATGCACGCTCACGATGCCTCCGGCGCCCTGGTTTCGATTCATGAGGCCGCCATGCAGGCGGGGAACGATTCCTTTCCCGTGCTGAAAGCCTTCCAGGACTACCTGGAGTCCGAGCGCCAGCGGGCGCGCAAGCGCATTCTTCTGATGGGTACCCTGTTCGGCGTTCTGTTCGGATTGATGGTTGCGGGTTTCCTGATCGCCGGCATCTTCGTTTTCGGACACATGCGCGATGTGCAGGAGCGCCTGCTGCAGGCGGTGTTGCGTCCCGCGGAAGCGCCCGTCGCCGCGGTTTCAGCGGCCCCCGCTTCCGTTGGGGGCGTTGTCGAAATGACCGAGGCTGTCGCGGATCCCGCGGTGTCCGTGTTCGAGGGTCTGGGTGAAGAAGTGAAACAGATGCGCGCGGCCATGGAGAAGCTTCAACGCGACAATCAACGCCTGTTGACGAATCTGGCTACCGTCAGCCAGAGTGTCGCGCGCGCCGGTTCGGTCGCGGGGGAAACGGCTTCGGCCTCCGATCTGGAAGGGGTCATGCCGCCGGTGCAACGGACGGAGGTCCCCGAGAGGCGCCCCCTGCCGGCCGTTCCCGTCGCGGAAGAGTTTGCCGCGCCGTCCGAGAAACTCAGGGGCGAGGCTCCCGCCACGCAACGGGCGCCATTGGAAATTCCGTCCAAACCGCCCCGGGTTGCAATACCGGCGGGACATGCCGACACCACCATCTACCTTGAGCAGCCGGGATGGAAAGACCCCTTGCCATGGCGCTTGTTCGTGCCGACAAAATGAACGAGATTATTCGGGGATGAACAAAACCTGCCCCACGCGGATCAGGTCGCCTTGAAGATTGTTGGCTTGCTTGATCCGTTGCACCGGCACCTTGTAGTGCAGCGCGATGGCCGAGAGGGTTTCTCCCGACTGGACCTTGTGTTCCCAACCCGCTTGGGAGCCACGGGAGGGGGGGGCGGCAACCGGGTGGCTTTTCAGCAACCTGGCCATTTCACGACTGAGTTCGTCCACGATTTCCTTGCGCAGCGACCGGGTGGCGGCCCGCATGGAATCGACGTCGCTCCGGAGGCGGTCGAGTTCGGTTTGCGTGGCGTTTCGGGAGCGGTCGGCATCGGTTTCCATACCTTTCAGCCGCGCCTCGAGTTGCTCCAGTTGACGTTGCAAGGCGTCGGTTTGTGCCTTCAACATTTCGCGATCGCGGACTTCCTGCTGACGCTGCATGGCCTCCTGCGCCGCTCGACGCCGGGCTTCGGCTTCCGCCTCGGACTCGCGGCCCGAATGGTACAGTGTTTCGCATCCGGTCATCGCCATCAGGGCCAGCGAAATTCCCGCCAGTTGGCCGCGGCGTTTCAATGTCAGGGTGCGCTGTTTCATGCTTGTGTCGACTGGTGCTCGGGGGGGGACTCGAACCCCCACGGGTTTCCCCACATGCCCCTCAAACATGCGTGTCTGCCATTCCACCACCCGAGCGCTTGAAAAACAAGCCTCTTTTACACCAAGCCGCCGCGGCTGGCAAGCGTAAAGGGCAAAAACCGTTTCGGGGGGGGGCGAAAATTTGGGCTTGCGGTCGTTTTGTCACCTGTGTTATTCATCAAAGCCGTTCATGGCAGTGCTGCGTTTGGATGAGCCATCGGCAGCGTCAAGGGAATGGAACGGATTTGACCGAGCGTGAGGCATTCATAGCGTTAAACCGGATTACCGGACTGGGATCGATCACCGTGAAGCGATTGATCGAGTCGTTGGGGTCGGCCGCGGCTATCTTTGACGCCGGAATGGGCGATTTGCTCTCGATTCGCGGGCTGGGAGCCGAACGGGCACGGCAGCTTCGAAAGGCGTTGGATGTCGGCGACTTTAACAAGGAAGTGGAGCGTGCTGCCGAATTGGGGGTTGAATTGGTGACCCAGGCCGATGATGCGTATCCCTCCCTGTTGCGGCAGATTTTCGATCCGCCGTTGGCATTGTATGTTCGTGGCGACTTGCAGGCCCTGCAAGGCACGGCCGTGGCGGTTGTCGGAACGCGTCATCCTACGATCTACGGGCGTGAAAGCGCGCAGGGATTCGGGTTCCAACTGGCCGGCGCCGGGGTTGTCGTGGTCAGCGGTTTGGCGCGCGGGATCGATACCGCGGCTCATCGCGGCGCATTGCATGCGCAGGGTCGAACCCTGGCGGTGTTGGGCGGGGCGATCGACCGGCTCTATCCGGCGGAAAACCGTTCCCTGGCGGAAGATATTGCCCGGCAAGGCGGGGCGGTGATCAGCGAGTATCCCTTTGGGCGTTCGCCGGATCGCCAGACATTTCCGATGCGCAATCGGATTGTCAGCGGGTTGTCGGCCGGAGTGCTGGTGGTGGAGGCGTCCTTGACCAGCGGTACGTTGATCACCGTCGACCAGGCCTTGGAACAGGGGCGCGTGGTGATGGCCGTGCCGGGGCGGATCGATTCGACCGCATCGCAGGGGTGTCACAAGCTGCTGCGCAATGGCGCGCGGCTGGTCACCTGCGCGGACGATGTGGCGGAGGAGATCGGGCAGTTGATTCAAGTGCCGCCCATGCTGCCCAGATCCTCCGTGAGCCCCGTCGGCGCCCGATTGTCGTCGGACGGCAGCGGGTTGGGGGCCGACGAAAGCCGGTTGCTGGCGGCAGTGGACGAGGAAGAACGATCGGTTGACGACCTGGTTCGCATATCGGGGCTGGATGCCGGCAAAGTCAATGGACTGCTAGTGGGGTTGCGAATTAAACGGCGCGTGACGCTGCTGCCTGGCGGCATGGTAAAAAAAACCCAAGTGGGACGCGCGGGATTGAACAACGGGTAGGAATTTCTTATGGCAAACAACTTAGTTATCGTGGAATCGCCGGCCAAGGCCAAGACGATCGGGAAAATCCTGGGCAGAGAATTTGCGGTAAAATCCTCCGTTGGGCATGTGCGTGACTTGCCCCAGCGAACACTGGGCGTGGACATCGAACATGACTTCGAACCCAAGTATGTCCTGGCGCCCAACAAGGCCAAGGTGGTGGATGAGCTTCGCAAGGCGGCCCGTGCGTGCGATACGGTGTATCTTGCGCCCGATCCCGATCGCGAGGGGGAGGCGATTGCCTGGCATCTTCAGGAAGTCCTGGCGGCGTCGGCGAAGGGGAAACCCTTTTTCCGGGTGCAGTACAACGAGATCACGCCGCGCGCGGTGCGGGCGGCGTTTCAACAGCCCGGCGAGATCAACTTAGCGCGGGTGGACGCCCAGCAGGCGCGCCGCGTCATCGATCGCCTGGTGGGCTACATTGTCAGCCCGATGCTTTGGCGTCGCATCAAACGGGGGCTTAGCGCCGGGCGGGTGCAATCCGTTGCCTTGCGACTGATTTGCGAGCGGGAACGGGAAATCCAGGCGTTTGTGCCGGAACCCTACTGGGTGATCGGCGCCATGGTGCACAAGGCCCGGCCGCCGGAAGACCCGTTT